>NZ_JBVMAE010000033.1:0-38247 GCF_055597485.1 Crenobacter sp. CS_VA4 | reverse complement strand
CCCCGATCCTGGAAGCCGAGCGCAAAGCCGCTGACGTCGCCCTTGGCGTGCGCGTAGCCGAGCAGCAGGCCGTAGTGATTGCGGTGGCCGGCGGCGCTGGTGTCGGCGTAGAGGTCCTGGCCGACCTGCAGGCCGGTCAGCGTACCGTCGAAGCGCTGGTTCACCTCGCCGTGCTGGCTCTGACGGCTGTGCTCGCCCCAGACCCGGGCCCAGCCGGCCGGCAGCTGGCCATTCTCGCTCAGCAGGCTCTGCTCGCCCTGGCGTTCGTGGAAGGTGCCGATCTGCTCGATGCCCAGCTGGCGCGCCGCCACCGGGATCTCCGCGTAGAGCGGCACTTCCGGACGGTACAGCGGGATCGGATCGGCGCCCGGCGGTGGCGCCGGCGGCAGCGGCGGCGTGCCTTCGGCGGCGAACGAGGCGATGATTACCGGCACAGGGGCAGGGTCCCCGGGCGTCGGTGCGGGCGTGACCGATTGCGATACCGGGACGGTGGAGCGCAGGTACCAGTTCTCGGCGGTGCCGGCGGACACGCCGCCCTTGAACAGGTAGTAGGAGTAGGCGCCGGCGCTAACCGAGCCGCCGGCCAGTGTGAACGCGCCGGCAGAGGAAGTGGCTCCGTTGACCGCCTGCACCAGCGGGATGCCGTCAGTCGCAGTGAAGCCGCCGGCACCCGCCAGATTGGTCAGCCTGATGGTAGTGGTGCCGCCTATGGTGCCACCGGAAACGACCAGCTTGCTGGCGGGTGATGCATCGGTGCCGAGTACGCTCTCGGCCAGCAGGATGCCGTTGCTACCGGTGTAGTTGCCATTTACCGTCAGTTGCCCGGTGGCATTGCCTGCGCCGGGGTGGATGGTGCCCTGGTTGAGCAGATTGCCGGTCAGCACGCCGGTGCCGGCCAGGGTAGTGCCCGCCTGTACGGTGGTGGCGCCACCCAGTGTGCCGGTCAGGTTGAAGAGCCCGCTCTGGATCGCGACCGTGTTGAAGGTACCACTGCCGCTCCAGGTCCAGTCGCTGCCTTGCATCTGCAGCGTAGCGAAGCGCGAAAATGCATTGCTGGCGGTGCCGGTGCCCTGCAGGACCAGCTTGGTGGCCACGTTACCGCCGCCATCGGCTGCACCATTGATGACCGAGCCGGTCTGCAGGATCAGCGTGTTGGCGCCGGTGCCCATCGACACCGCCGCGCCGGCGCCGCTTTGCAGCAGCCCGGCATTGATGACCGTAGTGGCGCCATTGAGTGTGCGCACGGCGGCGGCTTGCTGGCTGATGATCTGACCGCCGGCCTGGTTTTCGATACTGGCGGTAAAACCGGAGCCCGCGGTATTCGAGAAGACTGCATCCGAGCCTGACCCACGGGCCTCGATGGTGCCGCTGTTGACCAGCTTGTCGCCGTTCCCCTGCAGATAGGCCGTAGGGCTGTTGTTGCCGGTGGTCAGCAGCGCGCCGCTGTTGGTGATCGAGCCATTGCCGCCGAGGATGGACATGGCGCGGGCATTGCTGCCGCCGGTCGTGACCGAGCCCGTATTGACCAGCTTGTTGCCTGATTGCCCGGTATTGGATTGCCCCCACGCTGCGGTCATGCCGTAGGCGTTGGGCCCGGACGTGGTGATGGTGCCATTGTTGACCAGCGTGTTGTTGCTGCCATTGGCCGCCATGCCGTCGTTGTAAGCGCCGGTGGTGGTGATGCGGCCCTGGCTGGTATTGGTGAGCGCATTGCCGTTGTTGTTCCCCAGCAGGACTGCGCCGCGGTTCAGGCCGGTGGCCGAGCCGCCGCTCAGGCCGAGGGTGCCGCTGTTCGAGATCTGGCTGCCGCTGTCGACGCTGAATCCGATCGGGTTGCTGCTGTTGACGAAGCTGGCGGTACTACCGGCGTTGATGTTGATGGCAACGCTGGTGCTGCCTGGTGCCGCCAGTACCGGCGTTGTAATCGTGGCGGAACAGGTCGCCGTGGTGCCGCTGATCGGCCCGCTGGTATCGCAGGCGGCCAGAGCGCTGGCCGGGGGGACCAGTGACAGGATGCACAGAGCCGGTGGCAAGCCATGCGCCAGCAGCCGGCTCGGCATGAGGGGCGTTCTCTTTGTTTGCAAAAGGATCTCCGAATGTGGTTGTGCTTTGCGTTTTGCTGACCCTATCCCCAGCTACGGGTCGCATCGTCAGCAGTGCAAACCACTCCTGATATTCCGTGCAGTCGTCTTCTGAAAACGACAGATAAGGCCGCCGATTGGGCAAGGCTCAGGCGCCGGTACTTTGGATGTTCGGGGTAAGACAATGGGGTCATGGGCTGCTTTCCTGGTGCGCCTGCGGGGCGTCTTTTAAGTTGTTAAGCATTGTTGATAAGTATTTTTTAAATATTTGGCATTAAATGCCGGCCCATTGATATTCTATATATGCATTAAGAATTTTTGTAAAAAAATAATATTCACATGGGGTGGTTGGCGAGCGAGGCCGCCCACGCCCTTGGCGTAACCGTGGGTCAGTCTGGTTGGGGCGGAATCTTCGTCGAGCTCAGGTCAGAGCGTTGCGGAGGGGAGCGCTTCGGGCTGTGCCAGCTGTCTGGCCGGCTTGTCCGAGAGCGAGCAGAATCTGGCATTGCAGGCCAGGCAGCGCCGGTGTGCACCGAGCGTGTCATGGTGCCTGTGCCGAATCAGCAGGCCGTGGCAGTTGGCGCAGTTGCCCAACCGGCCCATGGCCCACGCGATAAGAACGACGGACAGGGAGAGCGCTATCCCCAGTGCCGCGAAGCTCAGTACCGCGATGCACAGGAATACGATGAGAAACAGGGTGTCGGGTGCGGGAAGGGATCGCAGCTCGCCGGCGATCGACAGCCAGGCGCACAGCAACAACAGTGCGGCCATCCCCAGCACAATGGGCAGACGATACAGCCTGGCCAGCATACGGTTGCATTGCTGTTGATCCATGGTCGAGCATCATTAATTGGTCATGATTAATGATCTAGCACATGCCGGGGGTATTGGTGTGACCGATGCCTGAAGCCAATCAGCCTGGCGAACGCGGCGGCAGGGAGCGACCTATCCGATGCGGGGACATTTCGGCTCGGGTGGCGCTGGCAAGGTGACGGCCCTGTGGCCAATGGTGACTAGGACGGTTGGGTAGGGGGCGACAGCATCGGCGCGGCCCCCGGCGAGGCGAGTGGCAAGGGCGGCTGGGGCCCGGCGCAGGCGGTGCTGCGCCTGGTCAGGATGTTTAGCCCAGCCGCTGGAACAGCCGCACCGAGCGCAGGTGCGGCAGGCCGGCCGCGGCGCGGCGCAGTTCGGCCTCGCGCGCCATATCGTCGTCGTCGACATAGATTTCCAGCTCGATCTGGCCGCCCAGGTAATGGGCGCGCAGGTCGTCGAATGCGAGCGGCGTGCCGAGCCGTGCGTTCAGCGCAGCGAGCAGTGCGCTGCGGCTGGGCAGCGTCGGGTCGTCGGCGGCCTGGTCCGGGTCGGCGTCGATGTGCAGCGTCACCGTCAGCACCGGGAAGCGCTCGCTGACGCGCTGGTGCGCCTTCAGCGCCAGCTGGTGGCCCTCCGACACGCTCAGGTGGCTGTCGACCAAGAGGTGCGCGTCGACCACCGCCAGGTCGCCCATCTTGCGGGTGCGCAGGTCGTGCACGTTGCGGATGCCCTCGGTCTCGGCCAGCGTGGCGCGGATCGCGCGCACCTGCTGCGCGTCGAGCGCGCGGTCCATCAGGTCGTTCAGCGCGTCGCGGCTGAAGTTCCAGCCGGTGCGACTGATCATGAAGCCGACGATCGCGGCGGCGAGCGGGTCGAGCAGCGGCAAGCCCATCAGGTTGCCGACGATGCCGACCGCCACCACCAGCGACGAGGCGGCGTCCGAGCGGGCGTGCCAGGCGTTGGCGATCAGCATGCTCGACTTCACCCGTTTGGCCACCGCCACCATGTAGCGGAACAGCCCCTCCTTGGCGAGCAGCGTCACCAGCGCCATCCACAGTGCGATGAAATGCACGGTCGGGATCCGGGCCGGGTCCTCGAACTTCAGCGCCGCCGACCACAGCATGCCCAGCCCCACTACCAGGAGCAGCACGCCGATCGCCAGCGACGCGGCGGTCTCGAAGCGGGCGTGGCCGTACTGGTGGTCGCTGTCGGCGGCCTTGTGACTATGCTTGTTGGCGTACAGCACCACGAAGTCGGACACGAGATCCGACAGCGAGTGCACGCCGTCGGCGATCAGCGCGCTCGAGCGCGCGAACACGCCGATGACGATCTGGCCGGTGGACAGCAACAAGTTGACCGCCACGCTGACCAGCGTGCTGCGGCGCGCGGCCTGCTGCTTGTCGAGGGCGAAGTGGCGGTCGGTGTCCGGGGACAGGATGGGCATGCGATAAATCCCGAGCGGGTGAGGATGAAAACGACATTATGCGCCGAGTCTGGCGCTCGTTGGCTGGTTGCGATCCCGGTGGCGGTGCGATACTGGCGGCATTGCTTCGTTCCGGCCCGATCATGTCGCGCTTTCCACCCCCCGGCCGCTGGCTGTCGCCGTACTTCATCCATCAGCACTATCCGGCGTTGCACGCCTTGCGCGTCGCGCTGGCGTTTCTGACCGCGCTGCTGCTGACTACCTTGTTCGCGATCCCGCACGGCGCCTGGATGCTGATCACCGTGCTGGTGGTGATCGGCTCGCTGCCACACCTGGGCAGCGTGTTCCGCAAGGCCGGCCAACGCATCGCCGGCACGGTGATTGGCGGGTTGGCCGGTATCCTCGCGATCTGGCTGCACCGCTATTCGGTACCGTTCTCGTACGGCTGGATGGTGCTGTTCGCCGGCCTGAGCAGCTATTTCGCCTTGGGAAAGGCGGACTACATCGCGCTGTTGTCCGGCATCACCATGGCGGTGGTCGCCGGCTACGGCGACAACGACATAAATGGCGCGCTGTGGCGTTCGGCCAACGTGCTGGCCGGTGCAATGATCGCGCTCGGCTTTGCCAGCCTGCTGCCACAGAAGGCGGTCAACCACTGGAAGTACCTGCTCGCCGACAATCTGCGCGAGGCCGGCATGCTGTACGCGCGCTTGCGTCACCACGAACTCGCGCCTTCGGTCGAGATCGAGGCGGCGTTTGCCCGGCTCAACAGCCGGCTGATCCAGCAGCGCGGCCTGTTCGCCGCGGTACGCAAGGAGGTGTCGATCAGCGCGCGCGAACTCGAGCAGATCCAGCTCTTGCAGCGCGGCATCCTCAACACGCTGGTTCTGCTTAGCGAGACCGGCGCGCAGCGGCTGGAACGCGCCGAACACCAGCGCCTGGAGGAGGTGTGCGAAGAGGAGCAGTTGCTGATCAAGCACACCCTGCTCGGCATGGCGCACGCGCTGCGCTTCGATCGACCGGACCGGCTGCAGCCGAGCCAGGACGGGCGCGAACACGAGTTGGCAGCACGGCCGTCGGCCGAATTCGGCTTCGAGGGGCGCGGCTACCTGTGGCTGACGCTGAAGCTGCTCGACCAGGTCGAGCGGCTCAACCGGCAGATCCACGACAGCGCGCCGGGCTGGTGCGCGGCGGGGCTGGTGCTGGCGCCGCCTTCAAGCGATCCGGCTGCCTAGCCCGGTAAAAAGCATTCGGCCAACCTTGCGAAGTTGGCCGAATATGCTTTGGCACAGTTGCGGTATTTGAGTATCGTGAGTTTGGACTGTTGCCTTGTCGGTCTCGCCCGACTGGCGAGTTCCTTTTCTTGTCTCGCCAAGAAAAGGAACCAAAAGAAGGCGACCCCGATGCGCTGGCCTTCGGCTTCCCTCGCGCCTGCCAAGCGGCCAGGCGCCGCCGAACTCGCGCCGCGCTAACGTCGCGGCACTCGAACAAGCGGCGGCTTAAGACCTGGCCGCTTGACGATCGCTCGGCAGCGCAAAGGGGATGGGCAGGATGATTGCTGCGGTACCGGGTGCCCAAGGTTTAAAACCATGCCACATGTGGGGTTCCTCAAGGTCGCCCGAAGCCAAGCTCCTCAATCTTAACGGCGGCGACCAACGGTGACACATCGGACATGAACGTTGTTAGGGAGTGACGATCTCGTCACTCGATCCTGCACCAAACTTACCCCTGCAGCACCGCCTGGCGCTGTTGCACGAAACGGCGGGTGTAGTCGTCGACCGGGTTCTGCACCAGCTCGGCCGGCGCACCGTGCTGGACGATCTGGCCGTCGCGCAGCAGCACGATTTCCTGACCGAGGCGCAGCGCCTCGTCGACGTCGTGCGTCACCAGCACGATGGTCTTGTTGAGAGCCGCCTGCAGCTCGAGCAACTGATCCTGCAGCTCGTGGCGGATCAGCGGGTCGAGCGCCGAAAATGCCTCGTCCATCAGCAGCACCTCGGTGTCGACCGCCAGCGCCCTTGCCAAGCCGACGCGCTGGCGCATCCCGCCGGACAGCTCGTCCGGGTAGCTCTTGGCGTGGCTCGCCAGCCCGACCCGCTCCAGCCAGTGCCGCGCCGCGGCGGCGCAGTCGGCCGGCTTGTCGCCGCGCAAGCGGCAGCCGAATGCGACATTGTCGAGCACATTGCGGTGTGGCAGCAGGCCGAAGCCCTGGAACACCATGCTGACGCGGTGGCGGCGCCAGTCCTGCAGCTCTTTTTCCGAGAAGCTGAGGATGTCGACGCCGTCCCACAGCACCTGGCCGTTACTCGGGCTGATCAGCCGGTTCAGGTGGCGGATCAGCGTCGACTTGCCCGAGCCGGACAGCCCCATGATCGCGGTGATCTGCCCCGGCGCGATCGCCAGGCTCACGTCCCTCAGCGCCAGCGTCGCGCCGGTGGCGGCGAAGATCGCCTCGCGGGTCTCGCCCGCCTGCGCCATCGCCAGCGCCCGCTCGGCGACCTGTTTCGAGCGGGCACCCTTGCCGCGCGGCGCGAAGATCGTGGTGATGTCGTTGAGGACGATGCGGCTCATCGCGCGTCTCCCCCGGTCATCGCCAGTTTCTGGCGCCGGTCCTGGCCGAACGCCTGGCTGATCCTATCCATCACGATCGCCAGCACCACGATCGCGAGGCCCGCTTGCAGGCCGCGGCCGACGTCGAGCGTCTGGATGCCGACCAGCACATCCTCGCCGAGGCCACGCGCGCCGATCATCGACGCCAGCACCACCATCGACAGCGCCAGCATCGTCGCCTGGTTGATGCCGGCGAGGATGCTCGGCCGCGCCAGCGGCAGCTGCACGAAGAACAGCAGCTGCCAGCGGTTGCTGCCGAACGACTCGGCCGCCTCCAGCACCTCGCTGTCGACCTGGCGGATGCCGAGGTCGGCCATCCGCGCCAAGGGTGGCAGCGAGTACACCAGCGTCGCGAAGATCGCCGGCACCTTGCCGAGGCCGAACAGCATCAACACCGGGATCAGGTAGACGAACGACGGCAGGGTCTGCATCACGTCGAGCACCGGCAGCACCACGGCACGCAGCCTGTCGCTTCGCGCCATCGCAATGCCGAGCGGCAGGCCGATCAGCACCGTCAGCAGCGTGGCCAAGAGCACGATCGCCAGCGTCTGCATCAGCGCGTCCCACAGGCCGAAACAGCCGATCAGGAACAGCAGTCCGACCCACAGCACGGTGCGCTTCCAGTCGCGGGTGGCGTAGCCGGCGAGCGCCGCCACCACGCCCAGCACCAGCCACGGGGGGGTGGCGCGCAGCGTGCTCTCCAGCGGCACCAGCAGCCACTGCAGCAGAAAATCACTGACTGCATGCAGCTGGTCGCCAAAATGCGCGACCAGCCAGCCGACCAGCGCGTTGATCGCGTCCTTGATCGACAGCGCGGGAAACTCCATCCGCTTTACTCGCTTTCTCGGTTTCTAGAGGGAAAGGTTGGCCGAACCGGTCGGGCGCAGGCTCAGAGGCGATGCTTCAGCTTCTCGATCTCGGCCTGGACCAGGCGCTCCTTGAAGTCGACGCCGCCCAGGCGGCTGAACACGGTGATGCCGTGTATGGCCAGCCCAAGCCCCCAGCCGAGCAACGGCGCCAGGCTCCACGGTCGCGGCGAGGTCAGATAGTTCACCACAAACAGCCCCGGCATCACGATGGCGAATACCAGCGCGTGGTGATAGAAGCCCAGTTTGGCGGCGGCGCGTTTGCGGGCCAGCCGTTCGATTTCCTGTTCTGTCATCCGTGTCTCTTCAATGTCCAAGCTATCTTGTTGCAACGCTTGGCGCCGCACTTGCATGGCGGTGCCAACCGTCTCTTCATCACGCCGCGCTCACTTCGCCGCGGCAATCACCTTGACCGACACATCGGCCGGCACCCAGCCCTTCACCACCTCGGGATGCTGGCGGACGAACTCGCGCGCCAGCTGCGGCCACGGCGTCTTGCGCTCGGCCTGGTCGGCCAAGGCCTTGTTGAGCAGCTCGATCGGCACGTTGAACTTGCTGAACAGGGACACCAGCACCGGGTCGCTGTCGTTCAGCGTTTTCGACACGCCGACCTGGATTATGGCCGCCGGCGAGGCCGAGCCGCACGGCGCGGCGTTGTCCTTGTCCGACAGGGTCTTGAAGCAGGCCTCGTTGTACGCCGGTTCCTTCAGCTGCACGAAGCGGTACTTGCCGAACAGCGCGGTCGGCGCCCAGTAGTAGAACAGCACCGGCTTGCCGCGCTGGTAGGCCGAGGCGATCTCGGCGTCGAGCGCGGCGCCGGTGCCGGGGCGGAAGTTGGTATAGCTGTCGGTCAGCTTGTAGGCCTTAAGCTTCTGGCTGTTCACCCCCTCGCAGCTCCAGCCGGTCGGGCAGTTGAGGAAGCGGCCCTTGCCCGGCTCCTCGGCGTCCTTGAACACCGTCTTGTACTTGGGCAGGTCGGCGACCGATACGAGCCCGGCCGCAGCCGGCTTGATGCCGCGCTTGGCGTCGCCCTTGACCAGGTAGTCGGGCACGTACCAGCCCTCGGACGCGCCGACGATGGTCTTGCCGAGCGCCTTCACCTTGCCGGCCTTGGCCGCGTCGTTCCAGGCGTCGCTGCGCCCCACCCATTCCTCGGCCAGCACCTGTACATCGTTGTTGGCGAGCGCGTTCTCCATCGTCACCGTGCTGCCGGGGATCGCCTCGGTCTGACAGCCGTAGCCCTTTTCGGTGACGAGGCGCAACAGCTCGGTCAGGAACGACGCGCTTTCCCAGTTGAGGCCGGCGAATTTCAGCGGCTTGCCGGCACTGCACCAGGTGGAGGTGGTGGCTGCACTGGCCGGCAGCGCGGTCAGGGCGAGGCTGCCGGCGAAGGCGGCGGCGAGCGTGAGGGACAGAACGGAACGGGTCATCAGGGTTTATTCCTTATTGTGCGGTTCGTATTCGATTTATAAGCGTTTATCGGGCAAACGCCGCAACGCGCTTAAGCGGCTCAGGCCAGCACCGGGTAGCCATGTTGCCGCGCGTTTTCTTCCAGCGTCAGGATCGGGTGGTAGTCGCGCCAGTGGCAGGGCACGAAACGGTCGATGCCAAGAGCATCTAGGATATCGCGATCCTGTTGCGAAGAGGCGACGATCAAACTGGTCAGCACGCTGCGCCAATGCGGCGCCAGCCTTCGCCCGGCGATCAGCGGCAGGCCCGGTGCCGCGGCGCTCCAGCCGATGCGGCGCAGCGCCGGTTTCAACTCGGGGCGCTGGCGCAGCAGATAGGCGTAGGTGATCGCGTCGATCGCGGCAAGGTCGGCCGAAGCGGCCAGCAGCGCGTCGATACTGGCGGCGTGGCTGCCCGACCAGGTCACCGAGCCGAAGAAGCGGCCGTGCTCGGCGAGCGGCGCGACCGCGGCGCGCAGCGCGTTCATGCCGCTGTGCGAATCGGGCTGGTTGGCGACCACCC
The DNA here is from genome assembly GCF_055597485.1 of Crenobacter sp. CS_VA4. Taxonomy (NCBI): domain Bacteria; kingdom Pseudomonadati; phylum Pseudomonadota; class Betaproteobacteria; order Neisseriales; family Neisseriaceae; genus Crenobacter; species Crenobacter sp. CS_VA4. The sequence goes on along the minus strand of NZ_JBVMAE010000033.1, from coordinate 28,483 downwards.
GCCGGCCGCGCGCGTCGGCGAGCTGGCGGATCGTCGAATCGGCCGGCACCAGCAGCGCGCTGCGGTAGAAGCTGCCCTGGCAGCCGGCGAAGCGGTAGGCCGGGGTGGCGAGCGGCACCACCCGCTCGCGCAGCCGGGTCATCAGCGGATAGCCGCAGGTCTGCGACAGTAGCAAGTCGTCGCGTTGCCACCAGTCGAGCAGCGCGTCACCCGGTTCGGCCAACGTCACCGGCTCGCGAAAGCCTCGTTCGGCCAACCTTTGTAGCAGCCGGACGAGCCAGCGTCGGTACAGCGCCGCCACCTCGTCGCCGACGTTGTACATCGGCAGCGCCGCCTGCCAAGCACTCATTGCTTGGCCTCCGGCAGCACCGGCGAGTCGACCGGCCGCCACGCGAAGCGGCGCAGCAGGTGGCCGTAGCCCGGCACCAGAAAGCCGCCGCTCCTCGCGATGTAATCGTCGCGCTGCGCCCGGTACGCCTGCGGGATCCGGTACCAGGGCAGGGCCGGCTGCTCGTGGTGCACCAGGTGGTAGTTGTTGTTGAGGAACAGCAGCCGCCACGCCCAGCCTGCCTCGTTCAGGCTGATGCGGTGCGCCGGCGTGTCGGCGGGGCGGTGCTCGTAGAACGAGCGCACCAGCGCCAGCGACAGCGCCGGGTAGGCGACGGCGGCTAGATAGAACAGCGGCGACAGGCCCGCGTAACGGTCGAGCGCCCACAGCAGCAGCGCGAGCAGCGCCAGGTGTTCGAGCCAGCTCTTCGTGTCGGGCCAGTCGCCGCGCAAGGGCTTTGCGACGAGGTCGCGCCAGGTGAGCGCGATCGCGAACGCCGGGCCGACCAGCGCGCGGCCGAGCAGGGTGCGGCGCGCCCGATAGACCTGCCGCAGCGGCGCCCAGAGCCGGGCCCAGTCTGTCTCGGTCACGTAATTGCTTTCCGGGTCTTCGCCGGGCAGCGTCAGCTGCGGGTCGCGGTGGTGGCGCAGGTGGCTGTCGCGGTACAGGTCGTACGGGAACCACACCGCCAGCGGTGCCAGACCGAACAGCCGGTTGAGCCTGGCCGAGCGGGTCGGGTGGCCATGCAAGAGCTCGTGCTGCAGCGAGCCGTACCAGCAGGTGATCAGCGTCAGCAGGATGGCGCTGACGAACGGACCGAGGCGTTGGGCGTAGGCGACCACGGCGAGCCAGCTCGCATAGATCGCCACGATCAGCAGCCAGGTCGGCCATTCGTGCTCTGCAGGCAGTTCGTCGCGCCAGCGGCTCGGGGTAGGGGCGGAAGAGGTCATCTTGTCCTCGTCGTCGGCAGAATCAGAAAGGGCCGGCTAGGCCGGCCCCGGGAAACCTCAGTTCAAGCGGCGCCTTCGTTCGGCGCAGGCGTCAGGCGTGCAGCGGCGCAGGCCGTTGTTTTCCAGCTGCGCCTCGACGGCGCAGACCGAGCGGCAGCACGCCATCACCGGCACGCCGCGCGCCTGCGCCAGCGCCTTGAAGTTGTGCATCACGTTGTGGCCGAGGAAGTCGGTGAACAGGATCATCAGATCGGTGCCCTTGGGCAGGCTCGATGGCTTGCGCTTGTGCGAGGCATTGCGCCCGGTGATGTGCCGGGAAATGTCGATGTCGTACGCCGCCAGAAGCTGCGGAATGTTGCCGAGCGTATCGGCGCCGATCACGAGTGCCTTCATGTCCGTCCTCCGTTCTCTTCAACTTGCCGTTGGATTGCATGCTGCGGTGCAGCGGGATTGCGTCGACTATACGGCGCCGACATAAGGCTTTGAAGTGATATGAAATGCGATTGTTATTCCAAATAAGCCTATTGTGATGGCGCCGCCGTCCCGTGCTAACCTACCGCTCCACCCACCGACGAGGGGCGCAGCAGGTGACGGATCAGGTTTTGAGCGAACGGCTGGCGGATTACGGCAGCGTGCGGCACTGGGCGATCCAGTCGCTGTTCGAGTCGCTGGAGGACTACAGCGAGGGCACGGTGATCGTCGACGGCGAGGCGCGCATCGTCTGGATCAACGCGCGTTACGCCGACCGCTTCGGCTTTGCCGACCCGGCCACGGCGATCGGTCGCGCGGTCGAGGAGGTGATCCCGAATAGCCTGATGCGCGAGGTGGTCACCAGCGGCCGGCCGATCCTGCTCGACATCATGCAGACCCGTGACGGCTCGCTGGTAGTGACGCGGCTGCCGCTGAAGGACGGTGCCGGCCGCCTGGTCGGCGCGATTGGCTTCGCGCTGTTCGACGAGATCCAGTCGCTGTCGCCGCTGCTCGCCAAGTTCGCCCGGCTCAACGAGGAGCTGGCCGCCACTCGCGAGTCGCTCGCGCAGGCGCGCCGCGCCAAGTACACCTTCGACAGTTTCATCGGCAGCAGCGACGCCGCGCTGGCGCTCAAACACCAGGCCGAGCGCGCCGCGCAGATGGATTCGCCGCTGCTGCTCTTGGGCGAGACCGGCACCGGCAAGGAGGTGTTGGCGCACGCGATCCACGCCGCCTCGCGCCGCGCGCACAAGCCCTTGGTGACGCTGAATATGGCGGCGATCCCGGAGACGCTGCTCGAGGCCGAGTTCTTCGGCGCGGCGGCCGGCGCGTATACCGGCGCCGACAAGAAGGGTCGGGTCGGCAAGTTCCAGCTCGCCGACGGTGGCACGCTGTTCCTCGACGAGATCGGCGACCTGCCGCCGGCGCTGCAGGCCAAGCTGCTGCGCGTGCTGCAGGACAAGGAGTTCGAGGCGCTCGGCTCCAACAAGGTACAGCGCTCCGACGTGCGCATCATCGCCGCTACCTCGGTGAGGTTGGCCGAAAGGGTCGAGCGCGGCGAATTCCGCGCCGACCTGTTCTACCGCCTCAACGTGCTGGCTATCGAGCTGCCGCCGCTGCGCGAGCGGCTGTCGGATCTTGCCGAGCTGTGCGAGGTGCTGCTCGGGGTGCTGGCCGGCAGCAGCGGGGCGGGGCGCCACCGCATCAGCGCCGCGGCGCTGGCGCGGCTCGCCGACTACGACTGGCCGGGCAATGTGCGCGAGCTGCGCAACATCCTCGAGCGGGCGATCATGCTCGCCGACGACGCGACGCTCGACGTCGCCGACGTGGCGCCGCTGCTCGGCCCGACGGTTCGGCCAACCTCGGCCGAGGCGGGCGCGTCCCATTCCTACCAGAGCGCGATGGCCGAGTTCGAGGCGCAGCTGTTGCGCGACGCGCTGGCCGCCTGCGACGGCCATGTGCCGAGCGCCGCCGCCCGGCTCGGCATCGGCCGTGCCACCCTGTACAAGAAGCTTGCCGCGCTGGGCATCGCGCCGCGCTGAGCGTTTCTATCTCTTTACTCAGCAGGCCGGTCCGGCCCGTCGCTTCCCGCGCATCGTCGCTAGAGCCGAGTCTCTAAATAGAGATCATCGTCTCGAAATCGAGACGATGGCGGCTGCCCATGTTAAGTGGATGATTCTTCACCCGTTGCTGCGATGCAGCAGTCATTCTTGCCGTCTCCGTCTCGAGACGAAGCCAGTTCTGCCTCCCCGCGTGTGTCCACCAATAGCCTGATTTTGCTGGTTTTCGTTCGCTGGCACGCTTCCTGCTGATTTGGTAGCAGGTAGCCAACTCGTCATTACAATGTCATGAGTCGTAATCAGTTTCTGCCGCTATAAAAAAACGGGCCGTTGCCGGAATTTCCCCGGGCAATGCCACCGTTTTCAGAAAAATCGCAAAGGAGACCGCCGAATGACCTTCATCGTGGTGCTTGCCGCCCTGATCTTCCTGATGCTGGCCGCTTACCGCGGCTACAGCGTCGTCCTGATGGCGCCGATCGCTGCGCTCGGCGCGGTGCTGTTGACCGAACCATCCGCGGTGGCCCCGGTGTTTTCCGGGGTGTTCATGGAGAAGATGGTCGGTTTCATCAAGCTCTACTTCCCGGTGTTCCTGCTCGGCTCGGTGTTCGGCAAGCTGGTCGAGCTGTCTGGCTTTTCCAAGGCGATCGTCGCGGCGGTGATCCGCTGGATCGGTGAGACGCGTGCGATCGCGGTGATCGTGACGGTGTGCGCGCTGTTGACCTACGGCGGCGTGTCGCTGTTCGTGGTGGTGTTCGCGGTCTACCCGTTCGCCGCCGAGCTGTTCCGTCAGGGCAATATCCCGAAACGGCTGATCCCGGGCACGGTGGCGCTCGGCGCGTTCTCGTTCACGATGGACTCGCTGCCGGGCACGCCGCAGATCCAGAACATCATCCCGACCACCTTCTTCAAGACCACCGCCTGGGCGGCACCGGCGCTTGGCGTGGCCGGCGCGGTGTTCATCCTGATCGTCGGCATCAGCTACCTCGAGTGGCGCCGTCGCAGCCTGATGGCGAAGGGCGAGGGCTACGGCACCAGCCTCCTGAACGAGCCGGAGCCGGTCGACACCCAAAACCTGCCGTCGCCGTGGCTGGCGATCGCGCCCTTGGTGTTGATCGGCGTGGCCAACTTCAGCTTCACCAAGCTGATCCCGCACTGGTACGGCGCCAGCCACGAGCTGTCGCTGCCGGGGCTCGCCACACCGGTCACCACGCAGATTGCCAAGGTCACCGCGATCTGGTCGGTCGAGGCGGCGCTGATCCTGGGCATCCTGTTCGTGGTGGTGACCGCGTTCGGCACTATCCGTGCCCGCTTCGTCGACGGCACCCGGGCGGCGATCGGCGGCGCGATGCTGGCGTCGATGAACACCGCCTCCGAGTACGGCTTCGGCGCGGTGATCGCGGCACTGCCGGGTTTCCTGGTGATCGGCCACGCGCTCGAAAGCATCCCGAACCCGCTGGTGAACGCGGCGGTGACGGTCAGTTCGCTGGCCGGCATCACCGGCTCGGCGTCGGGAGGGATGAGCATCGCGCTCGCCGCGATGAGCGAGCAGTTCATCACCCTGAGCCAGGCGGCCGGCATCCCGCTCGAGGTGCTGCACCGCGTGGTGGCGATGGCGAGCGGCGGCATGGACACGCTGCCGCACAACGGCGCGGTGATCACACTGCTGGCCGTCACCGGCCTGACCCACCGCGAGGCGTACCGCGACATCTTCGCGGTGACGGTGATCAAGACGCTGGCGGTGTTCTTCGTGATCGCTACGTTCTATCTGACCGGCCTGGTTTGATCTTCATTTGATATCCGGGCGGTCGGTCGGCCGCCCGGACGGAGTATTGCCCGATGACATCGCTACACGGAAAAACCGCTCTGATCACCGGCTCGACCAGCGGCATCGGCCTCGGTCTCGCGACGACGTTGGCCGAAGCCGGCGCGAACATCGTGCTGAACGGCTTCGGCGATGCGGACGCCGCGCTCGACCTGATCGCCTCTCGCGGTGTGGCGGTACGCCACCATGGCGCCGACCTGCGCCGCCCGACTGAGATCGCCGACATGATGGCGTACGCGGCGAGCGAGTTCGGTGCGGTCGACATCCTGGTCAACAACGCCGGCATCCAGCACGTCGCGCCGGTGGACAGCTTCCCAGTCGAGAAATGGGACGACGTGCTGGCGATCAACCTCACCGCCGCCTTCCATACCACCCGTCTCGCGCTGCCGGCGATGCGCGCCAGGCATTGGGGGCGCATCGTCAACATCGCCTCGGTGCATGGCCTGGTCGCGTCCGCCAACAAGTCGGCCTACGTCGCCGCCAAGCACGGCCTCATTGGCCTGACCAAGACGGTGGCGCTGGAGCTGGCGCAGACCGGCATCACCTGCAACGCGTTGTGCCCGGGCTGGGTGTTGACACCGCTGGTGGCGAAGCAGATCGAGGTGAAGGCGGGGGAACAGGGCTTGAGTCAGGCGCAGGCGCAGGCACTGCTGTTGGCCGAAAAGCAGCCATCCGGAGCGTTCGTCACCCCGGCGCAGCTCGGTGCGCTGACGCTGTTTCTCGCCAGCGAGGCGGCGGCCGAGGTGCGCGGCGTGGCCTGGACGATGGACGGCGGCTGGACCGCTCAGTAGATGGAGGCCGCTAACAAACCCCTCCTGGCGTTGTCGCCCTGCCTTGCCGTACGCCTTGTACTGTCTGCGGCAGGGCTCCTAGCCAGGACCGTTTCACTGGGGTTTTTTAGCGGCTTGTGCATTGCGTGAGTAACGTTTCAAACAGAAGGTTTGCTGGATGGGGCAGGCGGCAAAACCGCTGCCAGCCATGATTCACCGGGCCGCAACCCGCGGCCCGTTTTGCAAGGAAACCTGACGATGAACAAGCTTTATCCGAGCGCCGCCGCGGCGTTGGCCGACATCGTGCGCGACGGACAGACCGTCGCGGTCGGCGGCTTTGGCCTGTGTGGCATCCCCGAGGCGCTGATCGCCGCGTTGCGCGACAGCGGCGTCACCGGGCTGACCGCGATTTCCAACAACGCCGGCGTCGACGGCTTCGGTCTCGGCCAGCTGCTGGAAACCCGCCAGATCAAGAAGATGATTTCGTCCTACGTGGGCGAGAACAAGGAGTTCGAGCGCCAGTACCTGGCCGGCGAGCTGGAGCTGGAATTCACCCCGCAGGGGACGTTGGCCGAAAAGCTGCGCGCCGGCGGTAGCGGCATCCCGGCGTTCTTCACCCGCACCGGTTACGGCACCTGGGTGGCCGAGGGCAAGGAAGTGCGCGACTTCAACGGCCACCCGCACATCCTCGAAGAGGCGCTGACCGCCGACGTGGCGCTGGTCAAGGCCTGGAAGGCCGATCGCGCCGGCAACCTGATCTACCGCCGCACCGCGCGCAACTTCAACCCGAACGTGGCAATGGCCGGCAAGATCACCGTCGCCGAGGTGGAGGAGATCGTCGAGAACGGCGAGCTCGACCCGGATTCGATCCACACCCCGGGCATCTTCGTGCACCGCCTGGTCGTGAACACCACCCCCGAAAAACGCATCGAGCAGCGCACCGTGCGCGCGGCAGACTGAGGGCACTCTAATGGCATGGACTCGTGACGAAATGGCGGCGCGCGCCGCTCAGGAACTGCAGGACGGCTTCTACGTGAACCTCGGCATCGGCCTGCCCACCCAGGTGGCCAACCATGTGCCGGCCGACGTCGAGGTGTGGCTGCAGTCGGAAAACGGCCTGCTCGGCATCGGCCCGTTTCCGACCGACGACGCGGTCGACGCCGACCTGATCAACGCCGGCAAGCAGACCATCACCACCTTGCCCGGCTCGGCGATCTTCAGCTCGGCCGACTCGTTCGGGATGATCCGCGGCGGCAAGATCAATCTGGCGATCCTCGGCGCGATGCAGGTCAGCGAAACCGGCGATCTGGCCAACTGGATGATCCCGGGCAAGATGGTGAAGGGCATGGGCGGTGCGATGGACCTGGTCGCCGGCGTCGAGCGGGTGATCGTGCTGATGGAGCACACCGCCAAGAAGAAGGACGGCAGCGAAGACTTCAAGCTGCTGCCCAAGTGCACCTTGCCGCTCACCGGCGTCGGCGTGGTCGACCTGATCATCACCGACCTGGGGGTGCTGAAGGTTGGCCGAACCGGCCTCGAGGTGAGGGAGCTGGCGCCGGGTGTCAGCCGCGAGGAGATCGCCGCCAAGACGGCAGTTCCGCTGCAGTTCGCCTGAGCGCGGGCTTCCTCCTGCGCAAAGCTGTCCTATAAGTAGTAGAACGTGGCGCCCGGCGGCATTGCCCCGCTGGGCGTCACGCTTTTTTTAGGCCTGTTTACGGAGGAATGCCATGAAGCTGTTCCGTCTTGCCACTGTTGCCTGCCTGCTGTTGTCCTCGTCGCTTGTCCTGGCCGAAACGGTGATGCTGCGTGCGCCGCTGAACGTCGCCAGCGAAGTGCCGCCGAAAACCGGCAACGGCACCGGTTTTGTGGAAGCCAGTTACAACTCTGACAGCAAGGTGCTGAAGTACCAGATCACTTATGGCGGTCTGTCCGGCCCGGCGACCGCCGCGCACTTCCACGGCCCGGCGCCGGCCGGCAGCAACGCCGGCATACAGATACTGATCCCGGTCGACGGCCTCACCAGCCCGATCAAGGGCCAGGCGGTGCTGACCGACTCACAGGCGAAAGACCTGCTCTCCGGCAACTGGTACTTCAACGTCCACACCGCGCAGAACCCCGGCGGCGAGATTCGCGGCCAGCTCAGCAAGGCGCCTTAAGCAGCGCCAACACGCAACAAAGCCCGGTCGAACCGTGGGTTCGGCCAGGCTTTGGAGGGCGGGGACGACGGTCAGCCGTTGCCGGCGGGCGGCAGGCCGCGGCAGAGCGGGCAGTTCGGGTCGCCGCAGCCGAGCCCGTACTGGCGCAGGATCGCGTGTAGCCGCGCCGATTTCTCCTCTGCGGTCAAGGGCCGGGCGCCGTCGACGGCGCGCTCCACCACAACAGCCGGCGTCTGCGCGGGCAGCGCCGCGAAGCCGGCCGCCTGGGCGTGGCCCGCAAGGCCGAGCAGGCCGACCGTGCCGGCGACGGCGAGGCGATACCTTGGCTTCATCGGGCTTCCTTCTTGCATGAAAACATCGTGGATTGAGTGAGAGCTGTTTGCCTGTCGCTTAATTAAACAGCGTAGCCATTTGCCACGATCATGACCAGCCGCACGTGTAGCGTCCCGGCAGAATGGCGTGAGGGCAGGCCAATCCATTCCCTCCATCGCAAGGGATGCTAGGGGGCGGGGCTTCAGCTGGCGCTGTCGGCCCGCAGCTCCTGGCAGAGCGCGCAGCCACAGCCTTGCATATGCAGTTTCACCTGTTCCCTCAGCCAGTCGACCCGTTCCTGGCTGTACGGCACCGTCGTGCGATTGCCGTCGACCCGCGCCGCGGCGACGCCGCTCCCAGGCGAGCGATAGGCACTGAAGCTGCCGGTCTGGCCGTAGCCGATCATCGGCGTGCCGAAGCCGCCGAAACTGCCGGCGTAACACTGGCCGGCGAGGCCGAGCAGGCCTGTCGCCACGCAGGCGGCGAGACGATACGGTTTTGCCACGACTGACTCCCTTTATTGTTCCCCGGATTGTCCCCGGTAGGCGGCCGTCTTCGTTGCCAGCGTAGTCGGCAAAGGCGCTTTTCGCCAGTCGGCTTGCACGGCGACTGACTATCATGCTTAGAGCAGCTAACTAAAGTTCGGCCGCAGGCCGCTTTGCCGGTAATGCTGGTGGGCCCGCGGGCAACGGCATCTCGGGCTGTCCTGTCTGTAGGGAGCGATGCGCATGTCCATCGGGCTGTTTTTCCGGCCCGGCCTGACATTACGCTGGGTCGGTGCCGTGGCGGGCATGGTGGCCTTGTCGGTGTGGAGCCTGGCGGGGCTGGGCGAAACCGCGACCAAGGCCGGCCAGCCGCCGCCGGTGGCGGTCGGCACGGTACGGGTCGTCCGCCAGGACGTGCCGATCTACCTCGGCGGTGTCGGCACGGTGCAGGCGGCGCAAAGCGTCACCGTCAAGGTCCGGGTCGACGGTCAGCTCGACAAGGTGCTGTTCGTCGAGGGGCAGGACATCAAGGCCGGCCAACTGCTTGCGCAGATCGACCCGCAGGCCTTGCAGGCGCAACTGGCGCAGGCCGAGGCGCAACAGGCGCGCGATCAGGCGCAGCTTGCCAACGCCCGGATCGATCTTGCGCGTTACGGTCAGCTGGTCAGCCAGGACTCCATCTCCCGCCAGACGCTCGACACCCAGCGCGCGCTGGTCGCCCAGCTGGCCGCCGCGGTCAAGACCGACGCCGCGCAGGTCAGTTTCGCGCGGGTCCAGCTTGGCTACACCACCATCCGGGCGCCGCTGTCCGGTCGCACCGGCGCCCGGCTGATCGACCCCGGCAATATCGTGCACGCCAGCGACAGCACCGGCCTCGTGGTGATCAACCAGGTCGATCCGATCATGGTGCGGTTCACCGTGCCGGAGGAGCACTTTAGCGCCATCAACCGGGCGAGCAGGCCGGGCATGCCAGCGCTGGCGGTGTTCGCCTACGCCCGCAGCGACGCCGCCACTCCGCTTGGCCGTGGCGTGCTGACACTGGTCAACAACCAGATCGACAGCGCGACCGGCACCTTGCAGTTGAAGGCCCGCTTCGCCAACCCGAACCACGCGCTGTGGCCGGGGCAGTACGTCAACGTGCAGCTGCAGGTCGGCACCCGTGCACAGGCGCTGACCGTGCCGGCCGCGGCGATCCAGCGCGGCCCGGCTGGCATCTATGTCTACCGGGTCGGTGCCGACGGGGTGGCGCAGCCGCAGCCGGTGCGGCTCGGCCCGGTGCAGGGTGGCACCGCCATCGTCGAACAGGGCCTGGTCGCCGGTGAGCGGGTGGTGCTCGACGGCCAGTACAAGCTGAAACCCGGCAGCCGCGTGGTCGAGGCCCGCACCGCGCCGGCGGGGGCGCCGCGGTGAACCTGTCCGCAATCTTCATCCGCCGGCCGATCGGCACCTCGCTGCTGGCGCTGGCTCTGGCGCTGGTCGGCATCGCCGCCTGGCCGCTCTTGCCGGTGGCGCCGCTGCCGCAGGTGGACTTTCCGACCATCGTGGTGACGGCCAGCCTGCCCGGCGCCAACCCGGAGACGATGGGGTCGAACGTCGCGACGCCGCTGGAGCGGCAGTTCTCGCTGATCTCCGGCCTGTCGCAGATGACCTCGACCAGTGCGCTCGGCACCACCGCGATCACGCTGCAGTTCGACCTGAACCGCAATATCGACGCCGCGGCGGTCGACGTACAGGCGGCGATCAACGCCGCCACCGGTCAACTGCCGACCAATCTGCCCAGCCCGCCGACCTACCGTAAGGTCAACCCGGCCGACTCGCCGATCCTGGTGATGTCGGCGCAGTCGGATGCCTTGCCGATCACCGAGGTGAACGACTACGCCGACAACCTCTTGGCGCAGCAGATCTCGCAGATCGCCGGGGTCGGGCAGGTATTCATCGCCGGTGCGCAGAAACCGGCGGTGCGGATCCAGGTCGACCCGGCCAAGCTGTCGGCGCTCGGCCTCGGTCTCGAGGACGTCCGCGGCGTGATCGCCAACGCCACCGTCAACGCGCCCAAGGGCACTTTCGACGGTGCCAGGCAGAGCTTCACCGTCTACGACAACGGCCAGATCCTGTCGGCCAAGCCGTGGAACGACGTCGTGCTCGCGTACAAGAACGGCGCGCCGGTTCGGTTGCGCGACCTCGGTGCCGCCGTGGACGGGCCGGAAAACCGCAAGCAGGCAGGCTGGGCCTACAACGGTGCCGCCGCTCCGCCCGACAGCAGCGTGATCAGCGGCGCCCGATCGGTCGTGCCGGTGGTGTTCAAGCAGCCGGGCGCCAACGTGATCGAGACGGTGGCGCGGGTGAGGGCGGCGCTGCCCAGGCTGCAAGCGGCGATTCCGCCCGCGGTGCGCGTCAACATCCTGACCGACCGCACCCAGACCATCCGCGCCTCGGTGAAGGAGGTCGAGTTCACGCTGATCCTGACCATCGTGCTGGTGGTGACGGTGATCTTCATGTTCCTGCGCAATGTGGCCGCGACGCTGATCCCGAGCGCCACCGTGCCGCTGGCGATCCTCGGCACCGCCGCGGTGATGTACCTGGTCGGCTTCAGCCTCGACAACCTGTCGCTGATGGCGCTGACGATCTCGGTCGGTTTCGTCGTCGACGACGCGATCGTAGTGCTGGAAAACATCTACCGCCACGTCGAGGGCGGCATGGCGCCGCTCGAGGCGGCGTATAAGGGCGCGTCCGAGATCGGTTTCACCATCGTGTCGATCTCGGTGTCGCTGGTGGCGGTGTTCATCCCGCTGCTCTTGATGGGCGGCATCGTCGGCCGGCTGTTCCGCGAATTCGCCATCACCGTCACGCTGACCATCGTCGTGTCGGTGCTGGTGTCGCTGACGCTGACGCCGATGCTCTGTTCGCGTTATTTGAAGCACGACCACAGCCGTCGGCACGGCAGGTTGTACAACCTGTTCGAGCACGGCTTCGACAAGATGCTGGCCGGCTACAAACGCGGCCTCGACCTGGTGTTGCACCACCAGTTCGTCACGCTGCTGGTGTTCTTCGCCACCTTGACGCTGACCGTGCTGCTGTTCGTGCTGATTCCGAAGGGCTTCTTCCCGCAGCAGGACACAGGCTTCGTGTTCGGCTTCGCCGAGTCGGCGCAGGACAGCTCATTCGGCTCGATGAACCGGCGCATGCAGGCCTTGGCCGACGTGGTGCGGCAGGACCCGGCGGTGCAGAGCTTCGTGATGGTCGGCGGCACCACCACCTTCAACACCGGCAACTTCTACATCAACCTCAAACCGAAGGACGAGGGCCGCAAGCTCGACGCCGACCAGGTGATCGGCCGGCTCAGGCCGAAGCTTGCCCAGGTGCCGGGCGTCAACCTGTTCCTGCAGGCCGGGCAGGACATCAACGTCGGCGGCCGGCTGTCGCGCACCCAGTACCAGTACACGCTGACCGACGCCAACCTGGCGGAACTGAACACGCTGGCGCCGCAGTTGCTCGAGCGGCTGCGCCGCCTGCCGCAGCTGACCGACCTCGCGTCCGACCAGCAGAACGCCGCCGCGACCGCGCTGGTCACCATCGATCGCGACCGCGCGGCGAGCTTCGGCATCCAGCCGGCGCTGATCGACGCGACCATCTACGACGCGATCGGCCAGCGCCAGGTGGCGCAGTACTTCACCCAGATCAACAGCTACCACGTGGTGCTCGAGGCCGACCCGGCGCAGCAGCAGGACCCGAGCCTGTTCGACCGGCTCTATCTGACCTCGCCCTCGACCGGCCAGCAGATTCCGCTGTCGACCTTCGTCAAGGTCGATACCGGCAAGACCAGCGCGCTGTCGGTCAATCACCAGGGCCAGTTCCCGGCGGTGACGATCTCGTTCAACCTGGCGCCGGGCGTGTCGCTCGGTGAGGCGGTCGACGCGATCAACCAGGCGCAGCGGGCGATGAACCTGCCGCCGACGCTGACCGGCTCGTTCCAGGGCACCGCCAAGGCGTTCGGCGAGTCGCTGGCGAGCCAGCCCTATCTGATCGCCGCCGCGCTCATCGCGGTGTATATCGTGTTGGGGCTGCTGTACGAGAGCTACATCCACCCGCTGACCATCCTGTCGACGCTGCCGTCGGCCGGCGTCGGCGCGCTCTTGATCCTGATGGTCGGCGGCTACGATCTGTCGGTGATCGCGCTGATCGGCATCATCCTGTTGATCGGCATCGTCAAGAAGAACGGCATCATGATGATCGACTTCGCGCTCACCGCCGAGCGCGAGCAGGGGTTGACGCCGGAGCAGTCGATCTACCAGGCCTGCCTGCTGCGCTTTCGGCCGATCATGATGACGACGATGTGCGCCTTGCTCGCCGGCCTGCCGCTGATGCTCGGCCACGGTGCCGGCTCCGAGCTGCGCCGGCCGCTCGGCTTCGCGATTGTCGGCGGCCTGCTGCTGTCGCAGGCGCTGACCTTGTTCACCACGCCGGTGATCTACCTGTACCTCGACCGGCTCAACAACCGCTTGATGCGGTGGCGGGGCCCGGGCGAGGTCGACCGAGGGTGAGCTTTCTGGTTAATTAATAAACTTTTTTGTTTGTTAAACGGATGGCATACTGCGGGCAGAGTCATTGCCGAGCCATTGTCATGAGTACTGCCGTCCAGCACCCCCGCCTGATCCTCGCCACCGTCTGCGTCGTCGCGCTGATGAGCACCGCCGGCGTGGCGATGCCGTACCCGATCCTCGCGCCGATCTTCGTCGAGCGCGCGCCCGATGCGTTCAACCACTTTCTCGGCCTGCCGCCCAAGCTGCTGCTCGGTCTCGCGCTGGCGGCCAATCCGCTCGGCGTGCTGATCGGCAGCAGTTTCGTCGGCGCGCTGTCCGATCGGCTCGGCCGGCGCCAGGTGCTGCTCGGCACCCTGGCGCTGACCTTCGTCGGTTACGGCCTGACCGCGGTGGCGCTGTCGGCCAAGCTCTACCTGCTGTTCGTGCTGACCCGTTTTCTCACCGGCCTGACCGAGGGCAATGTGCCGGTGGCGCGCGCCATCCTGGCCGACCTGCACCCGGTGATCGACCGTGCCCGCTCGTTCGCGCTGCTGAACGCGATGCTCTACATGGGCTGGCTGGTCGGGCCGATGATCGGCGGTTTCACACTGCCGCTGGGCGAGTCGGTGCCGTTCTGGCTGGCGGCGCTGGCGATGCTGCCGTGCCTGGCTATCCTTGGCAGATTGCTGCCGGAAACCGGCGCCATCTCCAGTGAAGAGCGCCGGCCGCTCTGGCAACTGGTGCGCGAGCAGCACTCGTTCCGCCTGCTCGGCCGCGACCCGTTGCTGGCATCGCTGTTCTGGATGCAGCTCGCGTTCGCGCTCGGGGTGAACGCCTTCTACGACTTCTACCCGGTGTGGCTGGTCGAGTTTGCCGGTCTCGACAGCATCGGCATCGCGCTGGTCACCGCCGGCTTGTGCTCGGTGATGACCGGCGCGACCTTCCTGGTCGGCAAGAACCGCAACGGCAACCCCTTGCCGCGCGCCCGCCGCAACGCCGCGCTGGTCGCGGGCGGTCTGCTGCTGCTGACACTGACGTCGGACCGGCTCGGCATCGCGCTGATCGTGGCGATCGGCCTGCCGCTGTCGCTCTACAACACGCTGTTGCCGGTGTGGTGTTCGGAGCGCTTCGACGCGCTCGGCCAGGGCAGCGTGATGGGGCTCTTGTCAACGATCTTCTGCTGCGCCGCGGTGCTGATGTCGCTGTTCGGCAGCCTGTTGACGCTGGTCGATACCCGGCTGGTGCTGCTGAGCGGCGGGCTGACCTGCGCGCTGGCGACGCTGCGGCTCGGCGCTCTGATGCAGCGCGCCCGGCTGGCCGGAGAGGCCGCATGAGCGCCGCCGACCGTCTGCTGTATCTCCTGAAAAGCCACGGCGCCAGCACCGCGCAAACGTTGGCCGAACGGCTGGGCATCACGTCTATGGGCGCGCGCAAGCACCTGCTGGCACTGCGCGAGCAGGGCCTGGTCGACTGCGAACAGCGGGTCGAGGGGGTGGGGCGGCCGGCGCAGTACTGGTCGCTGACCGACGCCGGCCACGCGCGCTTTCCCGACCGGCATGGCGAGCTGACGGTGCAGCTGCTGGGCAATGTGCGCGAGCTGTTCGGCGAGGCGGGGCTGGAGCGGCTGATCAACGTGCGCGAAACGTCGGCCGAACAGGCCTACCTGGCGCGACTGGCCGGGGCGGGCAGCCTGGCCGAGCGGCTTGCGCGGCTGGCGGCGATCCGCTGCGAGGAGGGCTATATGGCCGAGCTGTTTGAGGAGGAGGGCGGCTGGCTGCTGGTCGAAAACCACTGCCCGATCTGCGCCGCGGCGACCAGTTGTCAGGGCTTCTGCCGCAGCGAACTGGCGCTGTTCCGGTGCTGCGTCGGCGACGGTGCGAGCGTCGAACGGGTCGAGCACCTGCTCGCCGGTGCGCGGCGCTGCGCCTACCGGATTCGGCCAAGCTGTTGAGCGGATTGCCGTGCTCTTCCGGCTCAGTATTTGAACTGTTGCCGGTAGGCCGTAGGCGTGTAGCCGGTGACCTGTTTGAAGGTGCGCCGGAAGCTGGACTCGTCGCTGAAGCCGAGGCGGTCGCTGATCTGGCCGACGCCGCTGGACGTCGTGATCAGCAGTTCACTGGCCTGATTCAATTTGATCAGCCGCACGTGCTCGGCCACGCTGTGACCAGTCAGCGCCTTGATCTTGCGCAGCAGGGTGCGCGGGGACGCGGCCAGCGCGCGCGCCAGTTGTTCGATGGTGGCTTCGCCCACCGGCGAGCTTTCCACCAGCAAGTGCAGGCGGCGCAACAGCGGGTCGGATTGCTCGATCAGGCTGATCGACTGGAACGCCGGCGGCACCCTGTCCGGCCGCGGCAACACCATCAGCCGGGTGATGTCGCGGTAGACTGCCGCACTGACCTGCCGCTCGATCAGCGTCTTGGCGAGCGGCAGGTAGCCGTTCACCCCGGACGCCGTGGCGGTGCGGAGATTGAACACCAGCGGCTGCTGGCATTGCCAGTCCACCCTGGGGAAATGCTGGCGTACGGCGTCGGCCAGCCACCAGGTGGTGGTGGCCGCTTCGCCGTCCAGACGGCCGGCACCCGCGACCAGGCTCACCCCGGTGCAGTAACTCCATAACGCCACTCGCGCATCGAGCCGGGCCAGCGCGTCGATCAGTGCGCGGTTCTGCTGCAATTCCTCCTGAACCTGCCGTGCCGACTCGGCCCAGAAGCCGGGGATCAGCAAGGCGTCGCAGCTCGCATCCCGAAGGGCGAGCTGGGCTTGCAGCATGACGCCATGCGCGCATTCAACCGGCGCCTGCTCCAGGCCCACCCAGCACGGCTGGAAGTGGGCGACGCCGGCGCGGCGGTTGGCCGAGATCAGCAGATCGGCGAAGGCGAACAGCCCCGCCGGCATGCATCCCGGGAAGAGCAGCAGACCGATTTTCATGGCTGGCGCATTTTGTCCGTTTTATGGCGATAACGGCCATTCTGGCCCGTGGGGCCGCTTCCTACAATGGCCGAACCCATTCCATCAGGAGCGCCCACATGAAGATCACCCAACTGCGCAACGCCACCATCATTGTCGAGCTCGGCCCCTTTCGCATCCTGGTTGACCCGATGCTGGCCGAGCAGGGCGCACTGCCTACGCTGAAGTGGCTAGGAGGGCCACGACGCCGAAACCCCATCGTTGGCCTGCCGGCCGAGGCGCCGACTCAATTGGAGCAAGTGACCCATTGCCTGATCACGCATTGCCAGAAAGGCCATTTCGACCATCTGGACCGGGCCGGCGTCCGCTGGCTGCGGCAACGGCAGATTCCGGTGTTCTGCATGCCCGGCGACGCGGATTATCTGCGCAAGCGCGGTTTGAACGTTCGCGCGCTGCCAGACCAGCCGGTCAGCCCGTTCCTGTCCGGGACGATTCGACCGGTGGCCTGCGTGCACGGTGAGGGCCTGATCGGCCGGCTGATGGCGCATGGCTTCGGCTATCTGATCGCGATGCCTGGCGAGCCGAGCGTCTATCTCGCCGGTGACACCCTGCTGACCGACGAGGTGCGTCACTGCCTCGGCGTCCTGCAGCCGGACGTCAGCGTGGTCCCGGCCGGTGGCGCGGCGTTCGATGTCGGGCAAACCATCATCATGGGACGGGACGACGCTATCACCGCCGCGCGGCTGAGCGGAGGCGTGGTCATCGCCAACCACCTCGAAGCGCTGGATCATTGTCCGGTGAGCCGCGCCGAACTGTTGGCCGAAGCCGGCCGGCAGCAGCTGGGAGGTCGTCTGAAGGTGCCGGCCGATGGCGAGACGCTGGCGTTTCACCTGGTCGAACGGGCGGCGTGATTCGGCGAGCTGGACCGGGACCAAAGCAACGGGGCGCCGCAGCGCCCCGTTTTTCTTGCCGCGTGAGCAGCGGCTCAGGCTTCGGCGGACACCGCCTGGCAGACGTCGACCCAGCGCCCGGAGGTGATCTCGGCCAGCCGCGCCGGGCTCAGCCGCACCGCGCTGTGCACGGCGCCGGCGGCCGGCAGCACGTCGTCGAAGTCCTGCAGCGAGGCGTCCAGGTGCACCGGCAGCGCGGTGGCGAGGCCGAACGGGCAGACGCCGCCGACCGGGTGGCCGGTCAGCTCGACCACATCCTCGCCCGACAGCATCTTGGCCTTGCCGCCGAACACGTCCTTCATCTTGCGATTGTCGATGCGCGCGTCGCCGCGGGCGACGACCAGCACTACCTCGTCGCCGATCTTGAACGCCAGGGTCTTGGCGATGCGCCCCGGCTCGACGCCGTGCGCCTCGGCGGCGAGCGCGACGGTGGCGGTGCTGGTTTCGAGCTCGATGATCGCGATGTCGGGGGCTACCTCGGCGAGGTGGGCGCGGACGGATTCCAGGCTCATGGGGGGCTCTCGGTCTTGTATTGTGAGCGACATGATAACCCGAGTGAGCGTCTGCGCTGCAGAGCATGGAACGAGCGGGCGTGATCTCGGGAGACTGTTCCACGCAATAAGAATCCCGAGAGAGCCGTCGCCTCGCGACCCGCTACCGGCGCCGTACCATCCCCCTGTTGCCATCCACCTCCACAAGCTCCCCGTCGCGCAGTTGATCGAGGATGCCGGGCAGGTTCACCACGGCGGGAATGCCGAATTCCCGCGCGACGATAGCGCCGTGCGAAAGGTAGCCGCCGGTTTCCATGACCAGGGCCCCCGCCTTGAGGAATAGCGGTGTCCAGGCCGGGTCGGTGGAGGGCGTCACGAGCACATCGCCCGCCGCCATGGCCAGCCCGTCGGCGGGACGCAAGGCGATGTGCACGCGTCCCCGTGCGCTGCCGCAACCCACCGCGGTGCCGCGCCAGACCGTGTCTTCTCCATCCTCCTCCGGCCCGGCAGGGGAGCCGGATGCCGCCGTGGCGTCGCTATGCTCGGTGACGACGTCCGGTTCGCGCACCATCGCCCACCTCTCGAGCTGCCGGCGCCGTTCGGCGGCGCGGTGGGCTGCGGCGGCAAGCGGCAGCCGGCCCTCTGCGGTGGCAAACAATTCCGGTGCGCTCAGGTTGAAAACATCTTCGGCGTGGGCGAGCCCGCCCGGCCCGCTTAAACGCTGGCCTAGCGCAAGCGCTCCCCGGCGCAGCACTTCCAGGTTCGCGACCAGGGCGCTGCGGGCCGCCTCGCGCTGGTTGCTCTCCACGGTGGCGACCTTCACCAGCTTCGTCACGACGGGGCGCAACCAGATGGGCAGCTCCCGCCGCAGACGCAACCAGGCATCGCTGGCTGCCTGTTGCTGGCGGTTGCGTAGCGCGGCCGGATCGCAGCCGATCAGGTTCACTGCACTCTCCAGCAGGTAATCGGGCGCCTCGTGCCAGCTCGGGTTGCGCAGATAGGTTTCATAGACGCCGCGATGGCCATGGCGGCGCAGGAAGTCGGCGAAGGCGCGGCGGAACGGGCTGCCTTCGGGCAGCGCCTGTGCCCAGTCGCGACCGACCCGGTCGGCGCGGAGCAGCCAGGCGAGGGCCTGCTCATCGCCTTCGGCCGTGCGGGCCAGCTCCAGTAGCTCGTAGCCCTGCTCGGCCGTGATGCTGGGCTCGCCGCCGGCCATCAGGGCGGCGGCGAGCGAGTGGCCTTCGCCGGGGCAGTGCTTGTCCAGCAGCTCCACCAGCTTGAACAGCGTGCCGCCGGCCGAGCCTTGCAGGAAGAACAGCCCATCCGCGCCGTGCACGGTGGCGAATTGTTGCCGCAATAGTTGCGCCAGTTCGGCGTTGTCCTGGGGGAGTTCCTGGGACAGCCAGTCGGCGGCGCGCTGCCGAGCCAGTTCGAGTTCGGCCGTGGCATGACGGCGATGGCGGGGCGAGCGGCGCAGATAGCGCAGCATGCGCAGCCCCCGGGCCCAGCGCTGTCCCGGCGTTGGGGCCGGCGCATCGATCTCGGCCTGCCGTCCCCCCAGCAACTGGTTCATCGCCTTCGGCGGCACCCCGAGGGCATCGTAGCCTTCCCACTGCATCAGCGAGGTCTGCAGATAGAGCCGGCCGTGAAACAGGCCGGCCCGTTGTGCACCCGGCAGCGGCGCGTAGCCGCTCAGCTCGTAGCCGAGGGTGAGCATTCGGCTGACCATGGTGCGGCTCAGCCCCCAGTCAAGCGGCGAGAGCGGCTCGGGCAGGATTTCCCGCGTATTGCCCCTGGACCACAGCGAGGGTTGGTCGAACAGGGCCGGGTAGGTATGGCGGGCGCGGGCCGTGATCGGCCGCGCCTGTACGACCCAGAAGCGCTCGCCGTCCCGCACCCATTCCACGTCGTAGCCGCTACCGGTGTAATCGAGGGCGCGGGCGGCATCCCTGGCCATTTCGCCTAGTTGCAGCGCCTGAGCCGGGGTCAGCACCGACTGCGCCGCCAGGTCGGCCGGGGTGGGGTGCCGCTCGGTCCCGCCCGCGGCGGCGGGGGCGCTTACTTGCGCCTTGCTGCCCACCCGTTGCTCGATCAGGGTCAGGCTGTCGTCGAGGTAATGTTCCTGCAGCCGGTATTCATCCCCGTCGACCTGCCCGCCCACCAGGGTCTCGCCCAGGCCCCAGTGGGCGTGAATGAGCAACTGGTCGTCCCGGCCGGAAATCGGGTCGCAGGTGAACGCGATGCCCGAGGCCACCGCCGGTAGCAAGGGCATCACCACCACCGCCATCGCGGCCTCGTCGTCGGCGAGACCGTGGCGCTGACGATAAGCCAAGGCGTGTGGGGTCCAGAGCGAATCCAGGACTTCCTGCACCGCCTGCACGGTCGCGTCCAGCCCCTGCACGTTCAGGCGGGAGAGGTGGATGCCGGCGAATGAGGCGCGGTCGGAGTCCTCCTGTGGCGCCGAGGAGCGCACCGCCAGCGCCTGCCGGCTCCAGCCACGACGGTCGAGTTCTTCGGCCAACTGCGCGATCAGTGCGGGGGGCGGCGGCGCGCCGGCCTGGCGGCCCTGCGTGGCCGCGGCCGGGATGACGAAGCCCGGCGGCACCGGCACCCCGAACTCGGCCAGGCGGCCCAGTTGCCAGCCCTTGCCGCCCGCCTGCGAGGCTCCGGCCTGCGCGGCGGCGGCCCAGTCCAGAAGAGCGGAGTCTGTCATTTCGCACCTCCGGCGTCACGCTCGGCCAAGCCGTGCAGAAACAGTTCCAGCACGGTGTCGAACTCCTGCCGCAAATCGCCGTCCGGCAAGGCCAGCCAGCGCATCAGCGCTCCGAGATAGAGGAACTGGAACAGGTGTGCCAGCTGCGCGGCAGAGCGCGTGCTGCGCAGTTCCCCCTTCTCTTGGGCGGCGCGGATCAGCGCCTCGAAGATCTGATCCTGGCCGCTACGGGGCTGGCCGGTCTTCTCGCTTTCCATCCCGACGCCGGTGTTGGCCAGGCGATAGCGCAGATAGTGGGCAAGGTAGCTGCGATGGGCCTCGGACCAGTCTGCCGAGGCATGCAGCAGGCAGGTCATGCGGGACGGGAAGTCGGGCAGCGCTGACATCGCGTCGCGCAGTTGCGGCAGGTCGTCGGCCAGCTCGCAGTGGAACTGGTGCGCGAGCAGCGCCTCCTTGACGGGGAAATGGTTGTACAGCGTGCCCTTGGCGACATCGGCCTCGGCGGCGATCTGCTCCATCGTCACGGCGTCGTAGCCATGGGTCTCGAACAGGCGAAAGGCGGTGTCGGCCAGATGGTCCAGAGTCTGACGCCGCTTTCGTTCACGGCGGCCGGGATCGGGGCTGGTAGTGGGCTGCGAAGGTGTCGAGCTGGTCATGGGATGCCGTAAATTTATTGACGACGAATAAAATTATACGTCGTATAAAAATTTCGGCAAGGCGTAATGCTGCTGGGATGGTAGGCAAGCGGTGCTTTGCCTGGGGAGGGGGCAGATTGGGCCGGTCGGCGAGGGTAGTGCAGGGCGAGGGGAGGGCAAGACTGGGCTGCAGCCGGGCGGACGAGGGGGAAGGGGCTAAAGCAGAGCGGCAGGCCCATCGGCGGGGCACTGCCGGGCGAGGGCAAGACGGTCAGGGGAGTGAGCGGCCCGCTGTCATGGCAAGTGGCGAAACCGCGCCGTCGGGCCGGGTGGCTCAGTCGTACACCGGCAGCATCAACGTCTCCTTCACCTCTTCCATCACCACATAGCTGCGCGACTCGTTGGCCGATGGCAGCTTCAAGAGGATTTCGCCCAAGAGCTTGCGGTACATCGACATGTCGGTGATGCGCGCCTTGATCAGGTAGTCGTACTCGCCCGACACCAGGTGGCACTCCTGTACTTCCGGCAGCTTCTGAATCTCGCGGCGGAACGCGTCGAAGATGTCGCCCGACTTGGCCGACAGCTTGATCTCGACGAACACCAGCAAGGTGGCGCCTAGCGCCTGCGGGTTGAGCCGCGCGTAGTAGCCCTCGATCACGCCGTCGCGCTCCAGGCGGCGCACCCGCTCGGTGCACGGAGTGGTCGACAGGCCGACCTTTTCGGCCAACTCGGTCATCGACATCCGGCCGTTGGCCTGCAGGTGGCGGAGGATTTTCAGGTCGATCTTGTCGAAGGCACGTTCGGGGCTGATTTTTGATTTCATGTTTTCACTGCTGTTTGCATTTTATGCACGAATAAACAGTAATTTACCATTTTAGTTTGGTGAAAAAAACTGCTAATTGCTCAATATACTATGAAAAATCACTGCAGTAGATTGCGGTTGCGCAAACATCGGTCAAAACCGGGGTGCGCCAGCCGTCGGCCAAGGGGTCGACAGGCGGGGAAAACAAGGCAAAAGCATTAGGAGAGCAGGCATGAAGGTTATCGTACTGGGCGGCGGCGTAGTGGGTGTGTCGACCGCGTGGTACCTCGCCGAGGCGGGGTGTGAGGTTACCGTGATCGAACGTCAGGACGGGGTCGCGCTGGAAACCAGCTTCGGCAACGCTGGCCAGATCTCGCCGGGCTACGCCGCGCCGTGGGCCGCACCGGGCATCCCGATGAAAGCCGCCAAGTGGCTGTTCCAGAAGCACGCGCCGCTGGCGATCAAGCCGGACGGCTCGCTCTACCAGCTGCAGTGGATCGCCAAGATGTTCGCCAACTGCAACCCGCGCGCGTACAACGTCAACAAGGGCCGCATGATGCGCCTGGCCGAGTACAGCCGCGACAAGATCAAGCAGATGCGCGCCGAGACCGGCATCCAGTACGAAGGTCGCCAGGGCGGCACGCTGCAGCTGTTCCGCACCCAGGCCCAGGTCGACGGCATGGGCAAGGACATCGAAGTGCTGCGCGAGTGCGGCGTGGACTTCAACGTGCTGGACCCGGACGGCTGCGCCCGCGTCGAGCCGGCACTGGCCCGCGTGAAGCACAAGCTCACCGGCGGCCTGCAACTGCCGAACGACGAGACCGGCGACTGCAATCTGTTCACCAAGAGCCTGGCCGACCAGTGCCGCGCCAAGGGCGTGAACTTCCTGTTCGGCCAAGTCATCGAGAAACTGCTCGACGACGGCAAGCGCCTCACCGGCATCGTCGCCAACGGCGTGACGCACACCGCCGACCACTACGTGCTGGCGCTGGGCAGCTACTCGCGCGACCTGCTCAAGACCATCGACATCGATGTGCCGGTCTACCCGGTGAAGGGCTATTCGCTGACCGTGCCGATCACCAACGCGGCCGGCGCGCCGACGTCGACCATCCTCGACGAGACCTACAAGGTGGCGATCACCCGTTTCGACGACCGCATCCGCGTCGGCGGCATGGCCGAGCTATCCGGCTACGACCTGTCGCTGAACCCGCGTCGCCGCGCCACGCTGGAAATGATCGTGAACGACCTGTACCCGGAAGGCGGCGACGTGAAGGCCGCCAGCTTCTGGACCGGCCTACGCCCGATGACCCCGGACGGCACGCCGATCATCGGCGGCACCCGCTACAGCAACCTGTCGCTGAACACCGGCCACGGCACGCTGGGCTGGAC
The DNA here is from genome assembly GCF_055597485.1 of Crenobacter sp. CS_VA4. Taxonomy (NCBI): domain Bacteria; kingdom Pseudomonadati; phylum Pseudomonadota; class Betaproteobacteria; order Neisseriales; family Neisseriaceae; genus Crenobacter; species Crenobacter sp. CS_VA4. The sequence goes on along the minus strand of NZ_JBVMAE010000033.1, from coordinate 5,223 downwards.
GATGAGCGCCGGCTCCGGCAAGGTGCTGGCCGACCTGATCGTCGGTCGCAAGCCGGAGATCAGCGTCGACGGCCTGTCGATCCAGCGCTACGCTCGTGGCGGTGAGAAGCTGGTGGTGCCGTTCGGGCGTCCCGCTTCGGCCAACGCCTAAGGAGTCGTCATGCGTCCGCTCGTCGCCGAAATCCGGCTCGACCATCTGATCCACAATTACAAGCTGTCGCGCAGCCGCCACGGCGGCAAGGCACTCGCGGTGGTCAAGGCCAACGCCTACGGCCACGGCGCGGCGAAATGCGCCGCGGCGCTCGCCGACGTCGCCGACGGCTTCGCGGTGGCTTGCCTCGAAGAAGCGCTGGAGCTGCGCGAGGCCGGCATCCGCCGACCGATCGTGCTGCTCGAAGGCGTGTTCGAGGCGAGCGAACTCGACGACGTCACCCGCCACGGCCTGTGGCCGGTGGTGCAAAGCGAGGAACAGCTGCAGATGCTGCTCGCCGCGCGCCCGGCCGCGCCGTTCAACGTCTGGCTGAAGATGGACTCCGGCATGCACCGCGCCGGCTTCTACCCGCACGACTACGCGCGTGCCTACCAAAGGTTGGCCGAAAGCGCCAACGTCGCCGACATCGTCAAGATGACGCACTTCGCCCGCGCCGACGAGCCCGAGCTGCCGACCACCCAGGCGCAGATCGAAGCGTTCGACGCCGCCACCGTCGGCCTGCCCGGCGCGGTCAGCATTGCCAACTCGGCCGGCATCCTGTCGCACCCGCGCGCGCGCCGCGACTGGGGCCGCCCCGGCATCGTGCTGTACGGCGCCACGCCGCTGCCGGAAGGTAACCACGACGGCGACGGACTGAAGCCGGTGATGCGCTTGGCGACCCGCGTGTTTTCGGTGCGCGAACTGCCGGCCGGCGAGGCGATCGGCTACGGCGGCACCTGGACCAGCGACCGGCCGACCCGCATCGGCCTGATCGCCTGCGGCTACGCCGACGGCTACCCGCGCCTCGCGTCCACCGGCAGCCCGGTGGCGATCGACGGGGCACGCAGCCGGATCATCGGCCGGGTGTCGATGGACATGATCATGGTCGACCTGACCGATCTGCCGAACGCCGGTGTCGGCAGCGAGGTGGAGCTGTGGGGTGACGTGGTCAGCGTCAACGAGGTGGCCGCTGCCGCCGGGACGATTTCCTACGAATTGCTGTGCAACGTGAAGCGCGCACACAAACGGTATGTGTAAGGCGTTGTGATGTGAGTAGTAGTATCTTCATCCCTGTTCAGCCCGACGTGCGACGCCGGGCTTTTTTTATGGGCGACAGGGTTGGTCGAACAAGGCTAACGCCGGCTCAGAGTGGTGTCGCGACCTCGCCGAGCCGTCCCTTCTCGACCAACTCCAGGAAGGCGTCGCCGAGCCGTTGGCTCTCGGCGGTGCTCTGCCGCCAGGCCTCGATCCGTTCGCCGTCCTGGCCGGCAAAGCGCTTGAAGTCGCCACGGTCGGGCAGGCGGCCGAGCGGCAGCCGCGCCAGGTACTCGCGCGACGGCGCGATCAACACGGTGTTGTGCTGGTTGGCCGCCTCGTGGCGGCGCCACGGCAGGAACTTGTCGAACCAGCCGGGCACGATCCGGTCGGTGAAGTGCGGGTAGAGCGTGATCCCCGCGCGGCGCGCGAACGGGTAGTCGATGTGATAGTCGCTGAGTCCACCGTCGCGGAACACCCCGGGTGCGGCGCCGCCGGGTAGCTCGACACCGGCCAGCACCAAGGGGATCGCCACCGTGCCCATCAGCGCGGCGCGCAGGTTGGCCGAATCGAGTACCACCCGTTCGGTCGGCAGGCCGTCGTCGGGGGCGAACTCGAGTCCGCTCGCCGGGTGATGGCACAGCACGCGGCTGAACGCGTAGCGGGTCAGGCGGCGGCTGGCAGCGTTGAGCGAGGCGGCGAGCGCCAGCCCGCCGAGCTGGGTCAGCCTATGCTCGCTCGCCAGCGGGCCGCGGGCGCGCACCAACAGCAGCGTCAACCGATAATGAGGGTGATCGAGCAGCCGCGGGAAGCCGTCCTCGCCGAGCACGTCGGCGAGCATCGCCTCGGTCTGGCGGGTGATGCTCGCCACCGTCGAATCGGGCGGATAGCACTCGACGGTATAGCGTTCGGCCAAGCTGGCGAGCGCCGCGGTGGGATTGTCCTGCAGCGCGCAGGCGAAGCGCCAGGCGCCGATCGATGCACCGACCAGTTCGCGCTCGCGCGGTGCGGCGGCCAGCCAACCGAACACCGCCTGGTCGAGCCCGGTCAGCCCGACCGCCTTCGGCCCGCCGGCGGCGCCGGGCAGGGTGGCGACCATCTCGGCACACAGGCCGTCGCGGCGCAGCGTCTGCAGCGCACCGGCGCCGGCGCGGACGGTCAAAGCGGGGTAGGGGATGTGGATGGCGGTCATGAGGGCAGGCCGATAGGGCACGAGCTGCCGTCGGGCGGCCAGAACCGGTATCATGGCGAAAATCTATCGAGGAGCTGAAAATGATACCTGCAAGCCAGCTGGCCGACTATCTAGCCGTGCAAGGGCTGGATATCGAACGCGTCGAGGTGCAGATCGCCGCGCTGACGCTGTCGGCGGTGCTCGAGGTGCCCAAGCCCACCCCGCCGCGCGACCTGTTCCGCTACCGGGTGCCGAAGCTGTCCGACGACGGCACCTGCTCGCTGATCGAGGAGTTGGCCGACGAACCGTACGACCTCACTCACCTGTTCGAGGAGCGCGAGGCGGCGCACGCCCATCTGGTGAACCTGAACGCACTGGTCGATTCGACCAACCAGCGTCTCGGCGCCGACTGGCTCGGCATCTATCGCGCGGTCGGCCACAGGGACGACGCGCGGCTGATCAAGCTCGCCTACACCGGCCGCGAGAGCCGCGCCGAATTCCCGCTGACGCATGCGTTCGCCGAGAAGAGCAATAACAGCCGCGTCGGCCTGACCGGCTGGGGCGTGGTGATCGACGATATCGCTAAATGGCAGGAAGTCGGCGGCAGTTACTACGAATGCGACGACAAGGTGAAGAGCGAGGTCTGCCTGCCGATCTGCACCCCGAGCGGTGCGGTGCTCGGCATCATCGACGCCGAGTCGGCCGAAGTCGGTTTCTTCACGCCGGAGAAACAGGCGTGGCTGGTGGCGCTGGCCTTGGTGCTGGCCGAGCCGCTGCTGAACCTGCCGCTTGTTGAAGGACTTTGAATAAGCTTATCGAAAACTTGAGCTTTTCACTCGGGTAAAAGCCCCTTACCATTTTGTCCATTCGCTCATCCAACAGAATTTCCATGAACGCACCCGTAGCACCCGACCTGTCCGAGTCCTCCCACGCCGTCAACTTCATCGCCAAGTGCAAGCTGCCGACCGAGTGGGGCGAGTTCACCATGCACGGCTTCGAAGAAGTCGCCAGCGGCCGTGAACACGTGGCGCTGACCATGGGCGAGGTGGATGACGGCGCGCCGGTGCTGGCGCGCCTGCACTCCGAATGCCTGACCGGCGACGCGCTGTTCTCGCGCCGTTGCGACTGCGGCCCGCAGCTGGCCGCCGCGCTCGAGGCGATCTCGCAGGAAGGCCGCGGCGCCTTGCTCTACCTGCGTCAGGAAGGCCGTGGCATCGGCCTGATCAACAAGATCCGCGCCTACCAACTGCAAGACGGCGGCGCCGACACGGTCGAGGCCAACGAGCAGCTCGGCTTCCCGGCCGACATGCGCGACTTCCGCATCGCCCGCGACATGCTGGCCGAACTCGGCATCGCCCGGGTCCGGCTGCTGACCAACAACCCGCGCAAGATCGCCACCCTGCGCGAGATCGGCATCGAAGTGGTCGAGCGCGTGCGACTCGAAGTCGGCAAGAACGTCCACAACGAACGCTATCTCGCCACCAAGGCGGCCAAGCTCGGTCACCTGTTCGACGAGTAAAGCCTGCCGGCTGATCCGGTTTCGGAACACGGCCCGACTGCATTGCAGTCGGGCCGTTTGCGTTCCGGCGCTGCAGCCGCCGCCACGCCTGCGCTGCATGTCATGCGGCTGAAAGTGATCGCTATCGACAGTTGATAGTGTTTTTGGCGATGGAGTGCCCTATACCGGAAGCAAAGGAGCCTCGTCATGAATATCAGCCCGTTGGCGTGGAAGTGGGGGTTGCGTACCGGTGGCCGGGTACGCCCGGCGACGCGCGCACGGGGAGCGGGCGGTTACACCGACGCGATCTCGCGGGTGCAGATGGCCCCGCACGCTGAACTGCCGCTCGGCTACTACCCGGCGAGCATCCGGCGCGAAATGATGGTCGCCGAACGGCTGCAGATGCGGCAGCGCCAGCTGGCGCGCGAACGGTTGCCGCAACTGCTCGATGAACTGGACGAGCTCTACGCGGCGGTGGTGGTGATCAGCGAGCGCAAGGTGGTGATCGGCGAGTGCAACCGGCTCAGCGCCTATCTGGACGACCTCACCGCGGTGACCGAGGCGCTGTTGATGCATCCGCTCGACCAGCCGCTCGACACGCTCGACGACGACGAGCCGGCGCGGCACTACTACCCGTCCGACGACGAATACTGGCTGCTGAGTCGGGCGATCGAGCTCGGCCGCGAGGTGCAGGGGATTCTGTTGTTGAAGCTACGCGGACGCGCGGAAATCGAGGCGGTGCTGAAGCTGCCGTTGGCGCAACTGGCTAACTCGGTGGCGCAAGACCGTCTGCTGCACGGCGGGGAGTGAAACTTGGTCGAACGGGCCGGAGAAAAGCAAAAAGCCTCAAGCGTGAACTTGAGGCTTTTCGTTTTTGGTGGAGGTAAGCGGGATCGAACCGCTGACCTCTTGCATGCCATGCAAGCGCTCTCCCAGCTGAGCTATACCCCCGAAAACTGGTGTTCGGTGCGGTGCACCGACAGGAATCGAACTATACCGGCTCGCCCGGCAGCCGTCAACCGCGGGCAAAAAAATGCCCGGCGCAAGCGCCGGGCCCGTCAACAAGGAGGACTGCAGGGTGAGACGAAATGGTTAGGGATGGAGCGCCTGGCCCGGGGCGTTTGCGGTGGTGGCTACGAATTCGTAACCCTGCTTGCGGCCGAGCACCTTGCGGGCGCGCTCCAGGTCGATGTCTTTTTCCCAGCGCGCCACCACCACGGTGGCGACGCAGTTGCCGATCAGGTTGGTCAGCGCGCGGGCGATGCCCATGAACCAGTCGACCGACAGCACCAGCACCAGGCCGATCACCGGAATCGCCGGGATCGCGGA
>NZ_JBVMAE010000032.1:0-40244 GCF_055597485.1 Crenobacter sp. CS_VA4 | reverse complement strand
GTTCTGTTAAAGAGCAGTTGCTGGCTGACCGCTTCGTTTCGCTGTGTCAGCAGCAGAGGAGGCGAACTATACCCCCCCACCCCCACCTCGTCAACACCTGACGACGAAGAAAATCGAAGAAAATGCTAAGCCATTGATTCGTCTAGAACCCTTCTGGTTATTTGCTCGCGAAGCACCGCCCAACCCTGGTTCGGCCAACCTAGTGGTTGGCCGAACCAGGGTCGAAAATGCAAAAAAGGTTGGCCGAAGCCAACCTTTTTTACTAACTGCCGCTCGCTCAGCGCTTGAGCAGCTTGGCGAAGGCGTCGGCCATCGCCGAGTTGCCTGCCGGCGCGTCCTGGCGGCCACGTCCGCCGCCCTGCGGCTTGCCGCTACCGTTGCCCGTCGGCGCACGTCGCGCGCTGGCACCGGTTTCGTCGTTGAGACGCATTGTCAGCGCGATTCGTTTACGCGGAATGTCGACCTCGACCACCTTGACCTTGACCACCTGACCGGCCTTGACCACCTTGCGCGGGTCGTCGACATAAGTAGTCGACAGCGCCGAGATATGCACCAGGCCATCCTGGTGCACGCCGATGTCGACGAAAGCACCGAAGTTGGCCACGTTGGTGACCACGCCTTCGAGCACCATGCCTGGCAGCAGATCCTTGAGGTCCTCGACGCCGTCCTGGAAGGTGGCGGTGGTGAACTCCGGACGCGGGTCGCGACCGGGCTTGTCGAGTTCCTTCAGGATGTCCATCACCGTCGGCAGGCCGAAGCGCTCGTCGGTGTAGTCGGCCGGCCTGATCGTCTTGAGGAAGGACGAGTCGCCGATCAGCGATTTCACTGCGCGACCGCAACGAGACACGATGCTCTCGACCACCGGATACGCTTCCGGGTGTACCGATGAGGCGTCGAGCGGGTTGTCGCCGTTCATGATGCGCAGGAAGCCGGCGGCCTGCTCGAAGGTCTTGTCACCGAGACGGGAGACTTTCAAGAGGTCCTGGCGACGACGGAACGCGCCGTTCTGGTCGCGGTAGGCGACGATATTGGCGGCGAGCGTGCTGTTGAGGCCGGAAATGCGGGTCAACAGCGGCGCCGAGGCGGTGTTCACGTCGACACCGACCGCGTTCACGCAATCCTCGACCACCGCGTCGAGCGCGCGCGCCAGTGAGCTCTGGTTGACGTCGTGCTGGTACTGGCCGACGCCGATCGATTTCGGATCGATCTTGACCAGCTCGGCCAACGGGTCCTGCAGGCGGCGGGCGATCGACACCGCGCCGCGCAGGCTGACGTCGAGCTCCGGGAATTCCCTGGCGGCCAATTCCGACGCCGAGTACACCGACGCGCCGGCTTCGGACACGACGATCTTGGTCAGCGCCAGCTCCGGATACTTCTTGATCAGTTCCTGGGCGAGCTTGTCGGTTTCGCGGCTGGCGGTGCCGTTGCCGATCGCGATCAGCTCGACCTTATGTTTGGCGCACAGCGCGGCCAGGATGACGATCGAGCGGTCCCAGTCGTTGCGCGGGGCGTGCGGGTAGATGGTCGCGGTCTCGAGCAGCTTGCCGGTGTTGTCGACGATGGCGAGTTTGGTGCCGGTGCGCAGCCCCGGGTCGAGGCCCAGCGTCGCGCGCGGGCCGGCCGGCGCGGCCAACAGCAGGTCGTGCAGGTTGGCCGAAAACACCTTGATCGCCTCGGCGTCAGCGGCGTCTTTCAGCCGCGACACCAGCTCGAGTTCAAGCGAGAGGAAGATCTTGGCGCGCCAGCACAGCCGCACCGAATCGAGCAGCCACTTGTCGGCCGGGCGACCGGCATCGCGCACGTCGAAGCGCTCGGCGATCAGCAGCTCATATGAAGAGCGCTCGGTGATCGGCGTGTCGTCCGGCTGGTATTTGAGGCTGAGCGTCAGTACGCCTTCGTTGCGACCGCGCAACAGCGCCAACGCACGGTGCGACGGGGTGGCCTTGATCGCTTCGCGATGGTCGAAGTAGTCGGAGAACTTGGCACCCTCGGCCTGCTTGCCGTCGATCACGACACCGGCGAGTTCGCCCTCGTTCCAGAGCTTTTCGCGCAAGGAACCGAGCAACTCGGCGTCCTCGGCGAAGCGTTCGATCAGGATCGCCCGCGCACCGTCGAGCGCCGCCTTGGCGTCGGCGATGCCCGCTTCGGCGTTCAGGTACTGTTCGGCCAACGTTTCCGGCGTTTGCGTCGGGTCGGCCAGTAGAGCGTCGGCCAGCGGCTCCAACCCGGCTTCGCGGGCGATCTGGGCGCGGGTACGGCGCTTCGGCTTGTACGGCAGGTACAGGTCTTCGAGGGTGGTCTTGTTGTCGGCGCCGTACAGTGACGCTTCCAGTTCGGGGCTGAGCTTGCCCTGTTCGGCAATACTCTTGAGGATGGCGTCGCGCCGGTCGTCGAGTTCGCGCAGGTAGCGCAGGCGCTCGTCGAGGGTACGCAGCTGGGTGTCGTCGAGACCGCCGGTGACTTCCTTGCGGTAGCGCGCGATGAACGGCACGGTGGCGCCGTCGTCGATCAGTCCCACCGCGGCGGCGACTTGCGCCTCGCGGACCTTGAGTTCCGCCGCGAGGCGGCTGGCAATGCTTGGCAACATCGGCTCTACACTTCTTTTTGCAAAAGAGCCGTTACTGTAACGGGCTGACGCCGAAAATCAAGCGACCTCGGGTTTGGCGAGCCAGGCCTGCGCTTCTTCCACCGTGTCGAAATGCGCTTGGGTGGTGTGCGTCATCAGGTCGGAAATGCGGGTGGCGAGGCGGATCCACACGTCGCTGACCACGATCGCGATCCGACCGAAGTTGTCCTCGTGGGCGCGCACGAACTTGAGTTCCTCCATCGCCATGTCGAGGGTGAAGTCTTTCAGCTCCGACAGGTCGAGCAGGATGTCGGGCTTGCCGATCTCGTTGGCGCGCTTGGTCAGCGCCTGCTCGAACAGCTTGAAGTCCGCCAGGGTGAATTCATTGAACAGCGCAACGTCGAGACCGTAGTCCTGCTCGCGGATGGAAATCATGGCAATGCTCCCCTGTTGTGTGGTCGGTGAAAACGATCATGCTTCCATTCTAGCGCCGGCTGGCGACGATTCCGCTGACCACGATCAAGCCGACAAACGCTAGCGCCGCGCGGCGATCAGACCGCTGCTAATAATCAACAGAATGGCGAGTACACCGCCGAGCGTCAGCACGTCGCCCCACAGCAGCACGCCGAACAGCGTCGTCAGCACCACCGTCAGGTAGGCGAAGCTCGCCACCAGGAATTTGCGCCCTTCCTTGAAGGCGCGCGTCATCGCCAGCTGGCCGAGCATGCCGGTGAGCCCCACGCCGAGCAGCGGCCAGATATTGGTCGCGGTCACCGGGCTGAAGCCGGCGCCGAGCTTGACCAGCACCAGGCCGATCGCCGAGGAGACGGCAAAGAACCAGAACACCACCCGCGACGGCGCCTCGCCCATCTGACCGAGTTCGCGCACCTGGAACAGCGCCAGGCCGGCGCAGGCGCCCGAGCCGAGCCCCATCAGCGCGGCGAACCAGGCATCGCCGCTGATGGTTGGTCGAAGCAAGAGCACGATGCCGGCAAAACCCAGCGTCAGCGCGGTCAGCGTCGGCCGGGTCAGCGGCTCGCGCAGCCGTACCAGACAGACCAGCGCGAAGAACATGGAAGAGGTGTAGTTGAGCGTCACCGCAGTGGCCAGCGGCAGATGGGTGAGCGCGTAGAACAACAGGTACATCGAGCCATAACCGATCACGCTGCGCTTGAGATGGCCACGCCACAAGGGCGTGGCGAGCGCGTCGCCGCGCAGCCGCATCATCACGCCGAGACACAGGGCACCGAACAGCGTACGGTAAAACAGCAGCTCGACCGAGCCGAAACTGGCGGCGCCGAGCTTGACGCAAACGCTCATCAGCGCGAAGAACAACGACGCCACCACCATCCATCCGGCCCCGAGCCGGCCGCTACACAGACGCTCCCACAGCAGCTGCGCCTTCGGCAAGGCTTGCTGACGACTGGCCGAGCTCATCGCTTCACCACCGTGAGCGACTGGCAGATCGACTCGAGCGCGTGGCGGTAGGTCTTGTACTCGGACGCGTTGGCGGCGCAGCGCGCCTCGATCAGGTGGCGCTTGTCGACCCGCTGCTGCACCAGCAGCACCCGCTGCAGGATCCACAGCTCGGCAGTGACGAAGTGGCCTTCGCGGTAATCGGCCTCGAGCCGGCCGGCCTTGGCGTTGAGCCGGATCATCGTCGCCGCCTCGCGGTCATCATCGGCGCGACGCAACCGCCTGGCGGTGCGCTCCAGCGTTTCGCCCGGCTCAAGGCGGCGCTGGCTGATCACCACCTCGATCGCGGCGCGTTCGCGCTCGTCGGCCTTGGGCGGCACCACCTTGATGCGCCGCTCGCCCTCGACCAGCCGCGGGCGGACTTTCCAGCCGGCGGGCACGTTGATGCGGACAGGCAGGCGGGGGTCGGTGTAACTCGCGGCCCAGACCGGGCTCGCCGTCAGTAGCGACAGCAAAACGAGACGACGCAGGATCGACATGAAGGGGAACGACAGAGAAAGAAAAAGGCGCGAACCAGCCGCGCCTGGTCATTGTGCCCTGACGGCATGGAATTAGCCAGCCAGCGCCGCGCCGAGCTTCCTGCGGTAGAACTCGTGAAAGTGCTGCATGCCGTCTTCCATCGGCGACTGGTACGGGCCGACTTCGGACTGCCCGACCTGCCACAGCGCCTTGCGGCCCTCGTTCATGCGCAGGCAGATTTCGTCGTCTTCCTTGGCCGTTTCGAAGTAGGCGGCCTGCTCGGCGGCGATGAAGTCCGGCTCGAACCAGACGATCTCCTCCGGGTAGTAGAACTCGGTGATCACCGTGCACTTTTCCGGCCCGTGCGGAATCACCACGCTCACCACCAGTACGTGCGGGTACCACTCGATCATGATGTTCGGGTAGTACACCATCCAGATCGCGCCGAACTCCGGCTGCTGCTCGCGGTACTGGTCCTTCACCTGCTCTTGCCAGGTGCCGTAGATGCTTGAGCCACTGCGCGCCAAGCGGTTTTTCACGCCGACGGTCTGCACGTGGTACTGCTCGCCCCACTCCCACTTCAGGTCGCCGCAGTCAACGAAATTGCCCAGGCCCGGATGGAACGGGTCGACGTGGTAGTCCTCCGCGTACACCTCGATGAAGGTCTTCCAGTTGAAGTCGTAGTCGCTGGTGTGCGCGCTGTGGAAGGCGAAGCCGTCGAAACTCAACTGCCGGGCGACGCCGAGGCGGGCGAGATCGCCGGCCACGTCGCGCTCGGCGTCGAACAGCAGGCCGTTCCAGTGGGTGAGCCGGGTCTGCTGCAGGTTCAGGCACGGCGTCTCGGGGAAGTGCGGCGCGCCGATCAGCTGGCCCTGATTGTCGTAGGTCCAGCCGTGCAGGTTGCAGACGATGTGATTGCCGTTGCCGCGGCCCTGGTAGATCAGCGCCTGACGGTGACGGCAGACGTTGGACAGCAGCTTCACCTCGCCGCCGACCTGCTTAAGCATTTTGCCGTGGCCGAGCCAGGCCAGCGTCTGGTAGTCGCCCTCGTTCGGCACCATCAGTGTGTGGCCGAAATAGCGCGGGGCGTCCCCGAACAGCAGTTGCTGCTCGAGTTGATAGAAATCGGGATCGAAATAGGTATGAACCGGCAACTGGGCTGATGATGCTGTGAGCCGTTGCGCGGAAGCCAGATCAGACATTATTCCCACACCTCCATGGCAGAAGGGATAAGACCAGCCGAATCTCGCTCTTAACGAGTTACGGAAACCAAACAGGCCGGAGCAGCAGGCGCCTGGCACTGCAGGCGAATCTAAGGTGTTGCCACACCGACACAGGGGGGAGGATTCTACCCGAATCCCCCGGGGGGGCAAGCGATTTTTACCCCGCCAGAATCGGGCGTGGCCAAAAGCTGACATTTGCAATGCTCTCATGGCAAAACGACCCGCCATTTTCATTACAAAACAGGCCATTGCCGTGTCTGGCCCGGCCGATTCCCCGGCTCCGTCCGGCCCGCTTCGGCCAACCTTGCGGCGCCGGTGCGACAGCCCGATTGGCCACTTCGCCACTGCACAAAATCGAGTAATTGCCTAAATCAAACACTTGTTTTACATTCCGATGGCTTCGGCATATTAATCAGAAAAACAGCCCCTCCCACGCACACTACAAAGGAAGCCCGCCATGTCGCTTGCGAAACTGGCTGAGTGGTTCATTCCCGAACAGGTCCGACAGGACAATGACGCGGTGCTCCGCGCCCGCACCGTAGTCAGCGTGGCGCTAATCGCGGGCATCATCGCCCCGCTGTTCGCGCTGGAATACTTCAAGCTAAATCATCCGGCGATGGGCTACGGCATCACGCTGGGCGGCGCCGGGCTGTTGTGCGGCGCGCTGCTCTTGAAGCTGACCGGCACGGTGCGCTTCACCGCCGAATTCGTCACCGGTTGCATGTACGCGATGGTCTGTTGGATGGTGTACGTGAACGGCGGCATCCTCTCCACCAGCGCCTGCTGGTTTGCATCGATTCCGTCCGCGGCGATCTTCATCGGCGGACGCAAGTCGGGGCTGGTCTGGTCGGTGCTGACCTTCGTCGCGATCGGCGTGATCTTCGTCTTGTCCGGCGATTCAGGCTGGCTGCCGCCGACACCGATTCCTCACAGCGAACTGCCGACCCTACAGGCCAAGTCGCTGATCGGCCTGTCGCTGGTGGTGCTGACGCTGGCGCTCGCCTTCGAGCGCGCCAAGGCCCAGGGCTTCGCCAAGCTCGACGCGGCGCGTACCGAGGCCGAACGCGCCTCGCTGGCAATGCGGCAGATGATGGAGCAGGTCACCCACTCGCTGCGGCAGGCGTCGAGCGCTAGCCGCGAGATCGCCAGCAGCACCACCCAGATGGCCGACACGATGAGCGGCCAGCGCCGCCGCGCCGAGGCGATGGTCGCCGCCACCCAGCAGATGGCGGTGCTCACCCACCAGAACGCCGAGCAGTCGCACGTCGCCACCGACATGGCGCGTCAGGCCGGTGACGCGGCCAGCGCCGGCGGCGAAGCGATGAACGCGGCGGTGACGCAGCTCAGCCAGGCGCGCACCGTGATCGGCACCGCCGCCGAGCGGCTGGAGCAACTCGGCCAGCGCAGCGCCGAGGTCAACAGCATCGTCCAGCTGATCCGCGATATCGCCGACCAGACCAATCTGTTGGCGCTGAACGCGGCGATCGAGGCGGCGCGCGCCGGCGAGCAAGGTCGCGGCTTCGCGGTGGTCGCCGACGAGGTGCGCAAGTTGGCCGAACGCACGCAGAACGCCACGCTCGACATCGAGAGCAAGATCCAGCTGATCGTCGACGGTACCAACCAGGCGCTGGTGGCGATGCGCGACGGCAACGCGCAGATGCGCGCCGGCCGCGAGCACACCGTGGCCGCGCAAGAACGCCTCAGCGGCATCATCGCCGGCACGCACGAGCTGGCACGGCTGCTGACCGAGGTGTCGCAGGCCGAGGCGACGCAGAACCAGGGCTTCGCCCGCTTCGCCAACGACATCAATTCGGTCGGCGAATCGACCCGCGAACTGTCCGGCGAGACCGACACCATCGCCGACGCCACCCGCCGGCTCGACACGCTGATGGCCGAGCTGGGCGAGTCGGCGCACCGCTTCCGTCAACAGCAGGGCAGCGGCCAGCCGGCCTGATTCGACCAGGCTCAGCCACAAAGGGCGCTGTCATGGGCGCCCTTTTTCGTTGCCGCGGCGCGGCTGTTATGATGGAACGAAGCACCGGGCCGCCGGGTCCGAGCCTGATTCGTCATCAGACCCACACATAAACAATGTCCACACTCACCCCCACCTCCCGCCGCGACGTTCTGCGCTACGGCGCCGCGCTGGCCGGGCTGGGGATCCTGCAAGGGTGCAGCACCACCGTGACCACGACTCTGCCGACCAGCCCCACCACCCCGCCGCCGAACGGCACGAACCTGCGCCTGATCGCACCGTCCGGCGCGCTCGCCGACGCCGCGCAATGCGCCCGCGCACTCGATCGACTGAACCGCGCCGGCTTTGACGTAAGCAATAGCGAATGCCTGTCGCGGCGCTTCCAGCGCTTTGCCGGGACGGACGCCGAACGGCTCGCCGACCTCAACGGCCTGGCCGACAGCACGCCGGCACCGAAGCTGATCCTCGCCGCACGCGGCGGCTACGGCGTGATGCGCCTGCTCCCGCGCATCGACTACGCACGGGTGTGTCCGCTACTGAAGGAATCCGGCAGCCTGCTGGTCGGCTACAGCGACATCACCGCGCTGCAGCTGGCGCTGCTCGCCAAGGGAGGCGTGCCGAGCTTTGCCGGGCCGATGGCGTACAGCGACTTCGGTTCGGCCAACCCAAGCAGCTACACGCTCGAGCAGTTCCGCCGCGTCACCACGACGCCTGGCTGGCAGCTGAGCGTCAACCGGCCGTTCTCGCCGACCGTAAAGACCGAGGGGGTGTTCTGGGGCGGCAACCTGTCGGTCGTCGCCGCCTTGGCCGGCACGCCGTACCTGCCCAACGTCAAGGGCGGCATCCTGTTCCTCGAGGACACCGGCGAGCAGCCGTACCGGATCGAGCGGATGCTGCAGCAGCTGTTCCTTGCCGGTGTACTGCAGCAGCAGAAGGCGATCGTGCTCGGCGACTTCAAGACCGACAAACTGGTCGACTACTACGACCCGGGCTACACGCTTGGCACCGTGGCGCGGCAGATCGAACAGGAGACCGGCGTACCGGTGTTGGAGGGCGTGCCGTTCGGCCATATCCATGACAAGACCACGCTGCCTCTGGGCGTGATGGCGCAATTGGAAAGCGACGTGCAGGGCTATACGCTCCGCTTCGGCAACTACCCGACGCTGCCGGCCGACGGGCTGCAATTCGAACAGCTGCGCATGAATAGCGCCACGCTGTAAGTCGGCCGAAAAGGCCCCAATAAAACAGCCGCCAAAGGCGGCTGTTTCGCATCCGGCTACTTCGCCCCGCCTTGCTGCCCCTGCAGCAGGCTGGCAAAACGCGACAGATCGGTGCCGTTCAGGTCCGACACCGCCCAGAAGTTCATCCCCTCCTGGTTCCACGCCACCAGCTGGTAACCCTGCCGGTTCAGCAGCGTCGTCCGCTGCACGGCCGCCCGGTCGCCGGGCCAGACGTAGACGTTGATCAAGTGCAATTTATAACGATAAACCAGCGCGGCCACGCGGCGGTGCTGCAGATAGTCGAGCCGCCCGCCGATCAGCGGATAGCCCGCCGCCGCCAGGTCATAGACCGGCGGCGAGAAGTCCAGCCGGCCTGCAAACCACGGCTTGACGGTGTGCTGGTCGGTGCTGGCGACGTCGGCCAGATGCCCCGGCATCAACGAGCGCATATGTCCGGCCAGCACCTCGTCCGGCAAGGGGTTGGCCACCGGCGGCAGTATCGTCAGCGTCAGTGCGGCACCGGCCAGCGCCCCGCCGAGCGAGGCGGCGGACAGGCCCAGCCACGGGCGTTGCCACCAAGCGGGCTGGCGCGGCGCGGCGGTGGACTCGTGCGGCAGGCTCGCCCTGATCCTGGCGGCCAGGCCGGCCGGCACCGGGTTTTGCGCCGCCAACTCGCGTACCCGTTGCTGGGCGACTCTTTGCTGTTCCAGTACACGATGGCAGGCGGCACAGCCAGTCAGATGCTGTTCGATCGCCATCTCTTCGGCCGGGTCGAGCTGCCGGTCGAGGTAACCCGACAAGCGCTCTCGAACATATTGGCAATCCATGGCTATTCCTCCTTGCCCTCGGCCAGATAGTGCACCAGCAACGCGCGGGCACGCGACAGGCGCGACATCACGGTGCCTGCGGGCGCGCCGGTAATGTCGGCAATGTCGCGGTACGAACAGTCGGCGATTTCCCGCAGCACCAGCACCTCGCGATAGACGGCGGGCAGCCGGCGCAGCGCGGTGTTCACCTGCAGGCAGTCGTCGCGGCGCTCTGCCAGCTGTTCCGGGTTGTTCGACCAGTCGGCCGGGCCGAGCTCCTCGTCGAGCTGCTCGGTGGGCAGCCCGCTGGGCAGGCTGTCGTAATACGCATTGCGCACGATGGTGAGCAGCCAGGCACGCGCGTTGCCGCCGTGAAAACCGTCGAAGTAACGGAACGCCCGCAGGAAGGCTTCCTGCACCACGTCCTCGGCGTCGCTGTCGTTGCGCGCGAGCCAGCGCGCCAGATGCCAGGCCACCTTGAGGTGCGGCATCACCAGCTGCTCGAATCGGCTCATCCGGTTTTGAAGCAAAGCTCTCTCCCTGCTGTTGAAACCGAGACAGCTCGTCATTTATTCCCACAGGCGCGGAATAAATCGGCGCAGCGAGGGGTTACCACAGACGTAACCCTCATAAACAGCAAAGGAGATGGCGATGAGAAAGGCAATCGACCGGCGAGAGTTTTTCAAACTGGCCGGGCTGGGTTCGGTGGTGCTGGTGAGCGGCTGTACCGGGATGGGACGCAGCAGCGCCGCGGGCCAGGCGCAGCAGGACTTCTACTTCGTCCAGCTCTCCGACACGCACTGGGGCTTCAGCGGCCCCGAGATCAACCCTGACGCCACCGGCACCCTGCCCAAGGCGGTGGCGGCGGTGAACTCGCTGTCGATGCCGCCGGACTTCGTGATGTTTACCGGCGACCTGACGCACACCACCGACGACCCGGCCGAGCGGCGCCGCCGGCTCGGCGAGTTTCGCCGCATCGCCGCCGGCCTGACGGTGCCGGTGGTGCACTATATGCCGGGCGAACACGACGCAGCGCTCGACCGCGGCGCCGCGTACAGCGAGTTCTTCGGCGTCACCCACTACAGCTTCGACCACAAGGGCGTGCACTTCATCGTGCTCGACAATGTCAGCGACCCAACCGCCGCGATCGGCGACGCGCAGTTGCAGTGGCTGAAGAACGATCTCGCCACGCAGTCGCCCGACAGCCGCATCGTGGTTTTCACCCACCGCCCACTGTTCGACCTGTACCCGCGCTGGGACTGGGCGACCCGCGACGGCGACCAGGCGATCGCGCTGTTGATGCCGTACCGCAATGTCACGGTGTTCTACGGCCACATCCACCAGGAACACCATTTCATGACCGGCCATATCGCTCATCACGCCGCGCACTCGCTGATGTTCGCGCTGCCCGCCCCCGGTTCGCAGCCCAAGCGCACGCCGGTGCCGTGGGATGCCAGCGCACCGTACCGCGGCCTGGGCTATCGCCGGGTCCGCACCGAACAGGCCAGCGCCGGCTATACCTTGGCCGAACTACCGGTATGGAAAGGATGAGCGATGATCAACCGACGCCAGTTTCTCGTTTACCTGGGCGGCACCGCGGCACTCGCCGCCACGGCCCCGCTGTTGATGGCCGCCGGCAGCGAGCGGGTGATCCACATCGCCGGCCGGCGCTTTGAATGGACGCCGTCGACCATCACGATCGCCGCCGGCGAGGCGGTGGTGCTGGAGGTCTTGGTCAGCGACGTGGTGATGGGAATTGGCCTGCCCGATCTGAAGCTGCGCGCCGACCTGATACCGGGCCGACCGGCACGGCTGCGTCTGCCGCCGCAAGCGGTCGGCGAGCTGCCGTTTGTCTGCGACGTTTTCTGCGGCAGCGGCCACGAGAACATGACCGGGGTGATCAAAGTAGTCGCCGGCTGAGAACAGCTTCTGGGCCGAGGGCGGCGCTACCCGCTCGTTCGGGCTCATGTCAGGACACCGACGGGTGTCCTTTTTTTGTCGTCGGCCACCGGCAATTTTACGTAAACGCTTGAAGATACAAACCCGATTTGCATTTTATGCTGTCGATGCAAATAATAGGCGTCAACCGGTATGACCAGTATGAAAAGCTCACCATATCCAACAAAGAAGGAAGCCACCGCGAGCGTCGTCATGCGCGGGCAGCGCAGGCCCGTCACCCACCGATTGATCAGACCGAACCCGCCGACATCACAAGGCGGGACACACAAAACTCGCCCAAGGATTCAGCATGTCGTCGTTACGAATGCGCTTCATCTTGTTCATCGTCGCGGTGGTCGCGCTGTGCGGCGCCACCATCAGCGCGATTTCCTACTACCGCATGAGCAATGTGGTGCACAGCGCGCTCAACCGCGAACTCTCCATGACGCTCGGCGGCTACGCCAAGGCGATCAGCGACTGGAGCGACGCGCACAAGCAGCTCGTCACCACCGTCACCCCGTACTCCGCCCAACCGACGCTGAAGGAACACCTGGCGCAGGCGGCCACCGCCGGCGGCTTCGACCTGTTCTACGCCGGCTTCGCCGACAAGCGCATCGTCTACTCGACCG
The DNA here is from genome assembly GCF_055597485.1 of Crenobacter sp. CS_VA4. Lineage (NCBI taxonomy): Bacteria > Pseudomonadati > Pseudomonadota > Betaproteobacteria > Neisseriales > Neisseriaceae > Crenobacter > Crenobacter sp. CS_VA4. Next base: position 27,955 of record NZ_JBVMAE010000032.1, on the reverse strand, counting down.
ACCGCGTCGCCCCGCCCGGCTTCGACCCGACCAGCCGCCCCTGGTACCAGCAGGCCGACGCCGCCGGCCAGGTGATCGTCTCGGCGCCGTATCTGGGCAAGAGCACCCACACGCTGGTGGTAACCTTCGCCGCGCCGGTCAAGCAGGACGGCAAGACCCAGGCGGTGATCGGCGGCGACGTCGGCCTCGCCAACATCGTGAAGTCGGTGCTGACGCTGAAACTGCCTGTCTCCGGTTTCAGCTTCCTGGTGCAGCGCGACGGTGGCCTGATCGGCTACCCGAAGCCAGAGGCGCTGTTCAAGCCGATCAAGGACTACATCCCGGCGATAGTCGACGTGGCGACGATGACCGAGAAGAGCAGCGGTGAGCTGGTCGACATCGAGCTGAACGGCAGCGGCCAGTTCCTGAAGATGACCCCGGTGCCGGGCACCGACTGGTACCTGGGCGTGGTGATCGACCGCGGCGAGGCGCTGGCGCCCTTGTCCGCGCTGCTGTGGTCGCTGATCGTGTCGGGCGTGGTGCTGCTGGCCGCACTGTTGGCGCTGGCGTGGATCGGCGTCGGCCGCCTGCTCGCCGGGCTGCAGCAGGTGGAAAGTGCGATGCGCGCGATCTCCAGCGGCGATGCCGACCTGACCCACCGTCTGCCGGTGCACGGCGACGACGAGGTCGGCCGCATCGCCGCGGCGTTCAACCAGTTCGTCGGCCGCTTGCGCGAGATGTTCATCACCGTGCGCGAGCAGGCCGACAGCCTGGCGAACGATTCGGCGCGGCTGATCGACGCCACCCGGCGGATCTCCGGCGACTCGAAGGTGCAGTCGGAGGAGCTGGGCAACACCGCCGCCACCATCGAAGAGATCACCGTCAGCATCGCGCACATCGCCGACCATGTCGGCGACACCGGCGAGCTGGTCAGCCGCATCGATACCCGTTCGAAGGACTCGGCCGAGGCGGTGGAACGGGTGGCACGCGAGATCGGCGCGATCGCCGCAGAATGCCGCGAGCTGTCGGCCGTGATGGGCAATCTCGGCTCGCGCTCCGAGCGGATCGGCAGCATCGTCAACGTGATCAAGGACATCGCCGATCAGACCAATCTGTTGGCGCTGAACGCGGCGATCGAGGCGGCGCGCGCCGGCGAACAGGGCCGCGGCTTCGCCGTGGTCGCCGACGAGGTGAGGAAGCTCGCCGAGCGCACCACCCAGGCCACCGTCGAGATCGGCGAGATGATCGGCTCGATCAACCAGGACACCCAGGCGGCGCTGACGCGGATGGACACCACCTTCAAGACGGTGGCCACCGGTGTCAGCCTGGCGCAGGACGCGTCCGGGCAGATCGGCACCATCCGCACGCTGACCGCCGACATGGTGTCGAGGATGGGCGACATCGCCGACTCGACCGCCGAGCAGAAGACCGCCACCGCGGCGATGGCGCAAAGCGCCGAGCGCATCAATGTGATGGCGCAGCAGACCGACGACGCGATCCAGGGCGCGAGCCAGACGATCCGCACCCAAGGGGAACTGGCCGCCAGCCTGCAAGGGCTGGTCGGGCGCTTCAAGCTGTAAGAGCTGCTAACAACCCCCTCCCGGCGTTGTTTCGCTGGGTCTTGTTAGCGACTCTAAATCAAAAGGCCCTCGCCGATTTCGTCGGCGAGGGCCTTATTCATTGACGGGAAGTCAGGCGGCGTTCGGCCAACGGCGGCGCATCAGCCGATACGCCGCGGGGATGACGAACAGCGACAGCAACGGCGCGGTGATCATCCCGCCGACCATCGGCGCGGCGATCCGGCTCATCACTTCCGAGCCGGTGCCGGAGCCGAACAGAATCGGCACCAGACCGGCCAGAATCACCGCGACGGTCATCGCCTTCGGCCGTACCCGCTGCACCGCCCCTTCGCGAATCGCGTCGTCCAGACTGGCGGCGTCCAGTTGGCCGAATGTATCCACCCGGTCGGCCGCCGCCTGCTTCAGGTACAGCAGCATCACCACGCCGAATTCGGCCGAGACCCCGGCCAGCGCGATGAAGCCGACACCGGCCGCGACCGACAGGTTGTAGCCGGAGAGGTACAGGAACCAGATGCCGCCGACCAACGCGAACGGCAAGGTGGCCATGATCAGCGCCGCCTCGTCCAGCCGCTCGAACGTCAGGTAGAGCAGCACGAAGATGATCAGCAGGGTCGCCGGCACCACCAGCTTGAGTTTCTGTGCCGCGCGCTCCAGGTACTCGAACTGGCCCGAGTAGGCGATGCTCATCCCCGGTTCCACCCTGACCTGCCGGGCGACGGCGGCTCGCAAGTCAGCGACCACCGACGCGAGGTCGCGGTCGCGAACGTCCACGTACACCCAGCCCGACAGCCGCGCGTTCTCGGTCTTCAGCATCGGCGGGCCGTCGCTGATGCCGACCTTCGCCACCGTGCCCAAGGTGAGTTGCTGGCCCGACGGCGTCAGAATCGGCAGATTGCGCAGGTTCTCGAGCGAGTCGCGGATTTCGCGCGGATAGCGGACGTTGATCGGGTAACGGGCCAGGCCCTCCACCGTCTCGCCGATATTCTGCCCGCCGATCGCCGAAGAGACGATGGCCTGGACATCGGCGATGTTCAGCCCATAGCGCGCGGCGGCGGCCCGGTCGATGTCCACGTCGATGTAGCGGCCGCCGCTCAGCCGTTCCGACAGCGCCGAACCGACGCCGGGAACGGTCTTCGCGACTTTCTCCACCACCTGACCGACCCGGTCGATATCGGCCAGGCTACTGCCGGAGATCTTGACCCCGATCGGGCTCTTGATGCCGGTAGCCAGCATGTCGATGCGGTTGCGTATCGGCGGCACCCAGATATTGGTCAGCCCCGGCACCTTCACCACACGGTCGAGCTCGTCGACCAGCTTCGCCTGCGTCATGCCAGCTCGCCATTGCTCGCGCGGCTTGAACTGTATCGTCGTCTCGAACATCTCCAAGGGTGCCGGGTCGGTCGCCGTCTCGGCCCTGCCCGCCTTGCCGAACACGCTGGCGACTTCCGGCACGCTCTTGATCAGCCGGTCGGTCTGCTGCAGCAACTGCGTCGCCTTCGCCGCCGACAGGCCCGGCAGGGCCGACGGCATGTACAAGAGGTCGCCTTCGTCGAGCGGCGGCATGAACTCGCCACCGATATGTGTGGCCGGCCAAATCGTCGTCAAGAGCGCCAGTGCGGCCAGCACCAGCGTCGCGCGCGGCGAGCGCAGCACCCGCTCCAGCAACGGTCGGTAGCCGCGGATCAGCGCCCGGTTGAGCGGGTTGCGCGTCTCGTCCGGGATGCGTCCGCGTATCCAGTAGCCCATCAGCACCGGAATCAGCGTCACCGACAGGCCGGCCGCCGCCGCCATCGCGTAGGTCTTGGTGAACGCCAGCGGGCCGAACAGGCGGCCCTCCTGCGACTCCAGCGTAAACACCGGGATGAACGACAGCGTGATCACCAGCAGGCTGAAGAACAGCGCCGACCCCACTTCCTCGGCCGCCTCGGTGATGACGCGCCAGTGCGTGTGGCCGCCGAGCGTCTCGCCCGGGTGCTCGTGCTGCCAGGCCTCGATGTGCTTGTGCGCGTTCTCTATCATCACCACCGCCGCGTCGACCATCGCGCCGATCGCGATCGCGATGCCGCCGAGCGACATGATGTTGGCGTTGACGCCCTGGTAGTGCATCACGATGAACGCCATCAGCACGCCGAGCGGCAGCGAGATGATCGCCACCAGCGCCGAGCGCAGGTGCCACAAGAACACCGCGCACACCAGCGCCACCACGACGAACTCCTCGAACAGCTTGTCCTTCAGGTTGTCGATCGCGCGGTCGATCAGCTGGCTGCGGTCGTAGGTCGGCACGATCTCGACGCCGGGCGGCAGGCTCTTCTTCAGTTCGGCCAACTTGGCCTTCACCGCCGCGATGGTTTCCCGGGCGTTCTTGCCGGAGCGCAGTATCACCACGCCGCCGGCCGTTTCGCCCTGGCCGTTCAGCTCGGCGATGCCCCGGCGCATTTCCGGCCCGACCTGGATGGTCGCGACATTGCCGAGCGTGACCGGGATGCCGCTGCCGGCCACGTTGAGCGGGATGTTGCGGAAGTCGTCCAGCGTCTTCAGATAGCCCGACGCGCGCACCATATACTCAGTTTCGGCCAACTCCAGCACCGAGCCGCCGGTCTCCTGGTTGGCCTTCTGAATCGCGTCGACCACCTTGTCCTGCGGGATGCGGTAGGCGGCGAGCTTCGCCGGGTCGAGCACCACCTGGTACTGCTTGACCATGCCGCCGACCGACGCCACCTCGGCGACGCCCGGCAGGCTCTTCAGCTCGAAGCGCAGGAACCAGTCCTGCAGGCTGCGCAGCTGCGCGAGGTCGTGCCGGCCGCTCTTGTCGATAAGCGCGTACTCGTAAATCCAGCCGACCCCGGTGGCGTCCGGCCCGAGCGCGGTCTTGGCGCCGGCCGGCAGCCGTCCCTGCACCTGGTTCAGGTACTCCAGCACGCGCGAGCGCGCCCAGTACAGGTCGGTGCCGTCCTCGAACAGCACGTAGACGAAGGAGTCGCCGAAGAACGAGTAGCCGCGCACCGTCTTCGCGCCGGGCACCGACAGCATCGTGGTCGCCAGCGGATAGGTGACCTGGTTTTCGACGATCTGCGGCGCCTGTCCCGGGTAACTGGTACGGATGATCACCTGCACGTCCGACAGGTCGGGCAAGGCGTCGACCGGCGTGGTCTTGACCGCCCAAATCCCCCACGCGACGACGAACAGCGTCGCGAGCAACACCAGCAGCCGGTTGTTCACCGACCAGCGAATCAGCCGGGCGATCATTTCGCACCCCCGGCCTTGTGCAGCTGCTTGATGACGAAGTCGCCGCCGTCCTGGCTAAAGCCGAACTGCACCGTGTCGCCGGGCTTGAGACCCTTGGCCAGCGCCGGCGTCGCCAGCTTGAACGTCATCGTCATCGCACCCCAGCCCAGCGACGCAATCGGCCCGTGCGACAAGGTGATCGCCAGGCCGTCGAGCTTTTCGACCTTGCCGGTTCCCTGGTGCAAGGCACCGGCCGCCGGCGCGGTCGGCTTGGCCGCCGTCGGCGGCGCCAGTTGGCTGAGCACGCCGCGCAGCGACGCCTCGGAATCGATCAGGAACTGGCCGGACGCCACCACCTGCTCGCCTTCGGCCAGGCCGGCGAGAACGGCCGTCTTGCCGCCGCTCTCCTGGCCTAACTGGACTTCCACCGGCTTGAAGTGGCCGTCGCCCGCCGAGGTGATGACGACGCTGCGCGTCCCGGTGCGGATGACCGCTTCGGACGGCACCAGCAACACCGGCTGGCGCTGGCCGGACGCCAGTTGCACCTGGGCAAACATGCCGGGTCTTAGGCGGCCCGCCTTATTGGGCAGCTCGATACGCACCCGCAAGGTGCGGCTGTTCGCATCGGTTTCCGGCAGTACCGCAATCACCTTGCCGTCGAAAGCCTGCCCTGGGAAGGCCGCCAACGTGGCCTTGGCGGTCTGGCCGACGCGAATGGCGCCGGCTTGCGCCTGAGGCACCGCCGCCTCCAGCCAGACGGTGGCCAGCCCGTTAATCTTCGCCACCGACATGCCTTGCGCCAGCGTCATGCCGGCCCGTACCCCCAGCTCCTGGATGACGCCGGCGATCGGCGAGGACAGCGTGAACACGGCGCGGGTCTTGCCGGAGCGCGCGACGCGGTCGATGAGGCTCTCCGGCATGCCGAGCAGCAGCAGACGCTGGCGGGAAGCCGCGATCAGCGCGCTATCCCCGCTGCGGAGCACGGCCAGGAATTCTTCCTGCGCGCCGGCCCAGTCCGGTACCAGCACGTCGGCGAGCGGCGCCCCCTGGGCGATCACATCGCCCGGCGCCCGCGCGTACACCCGCTGCACGAAGCCGGCCGCGCGCGTCTGCACCACCGCGACATCGCGGTCGTTGAATTGCACGGTGGCGACGGCCGACACCGTCTCACCGAGGCTGCCACGCTCCACCTTGACCAGCCGGACCCCCAGGTTCTGCGTGACGCTGGGGTCGATGGCCACGGAGCTACTGTCGGCGCCGCCATCGGCGTATTTCGGCACCAGTTGCATGTCCATGAACGGCGACTTGCCAGGTTTATCGAAGTGCTGGTTCGGCACCATCGGGTCGTACCAGTACAGCACCTTGCCCTCGGCTTTCTGCGGGGCGCCGGCGGCCGGCGCGGTCGCGGCCATCGGGGCAGCCGACCGTTTCTGGCCGGTCCAGTAACCGATGCCGGCGCTGGCTGCCGCCACGGCGGCGATGAGTAAGGCGATTTTGGCTTTTCTGCTGTTCATTGCGTGCCCGCCCCGTATGCGAAGTAGAGTCTTGCCGTGACGGCCGCCGCCTGGTTCTGCAGGTCCATCGCCTTCAGTTGCTCGTCGAGCCGGTCACGCCGGGCCGACAGCACCGAGGCCAGCGACGCCTTGCCGGCGCGGTAGCTGGCCATCTGCAGCGCGACGCGCTGTTCGGCCAACGGCAGCACCTGTTGCCGGGTTCGCTCCAGCTGCCGGCTCAGCGCCTCGCGTTCGGCCAGATCGCTCTCCTGCTCGTTGACATGGTCGCGGCGCATCGCCTCGCGTTCGGCCTCGATGCGGTTCAGCTGCTCCGCCTTGGCCACGATCATCGGGTTCTGGCGGGTTTCGCCGAACAGCGGCAGGCCGACCGTGACCTGGACCGACACCATATTGCCGAACTGGGCGCCGCGCTTGGCGTAGTCGAGCGCGATGCCCCAGTCCGGTTTCTTGTCCGCCTCGGCCGCGTGCAGGTCCGCCTCGGCCACGCTTTGCTGCGCCGAGAACGCTTGCAGTTCGGGGTGGGCGTGCAGGCGCTCATGGAGCGCGGCTTTATCGAGTGCCATGACCGGCGCATCTCCACCGAGGGCACCGTCCGCCGCTGCCCCGACGTATTGGCGCAGGCTGGCGGTGGCCTTGGCGATATCGCGGCGCAGCTCGTCGCGGCGGTCTTCAAGCCGGGCTTCTTCCTGCTTCTGCTGGATGGCGTCGACCGCTGCGCTGCGGCCGGAGGCGACCTGCGCGCGGATGGCGCCGGCGAGGGTGGCGTTTTCCCGGGCGAGTTGGTCGTACACACTCAATTTGCGCTCGAGGTAGAAGCGGTTCAGCCAGGCTTGGGCGGTGGCGAGCCGGACCTTCAGCTGCACGACGCGGCGCTGCGCCTCGGCGTTGGCCACGTTGGCCGAGGCCAGCTCGGTCTGCGCTTGACGTTTGGCCGAATTGGGGATGTCCTGCGCGACGCCGACCTTCTGCATCGTCATGAAGTCGCCTTCGAGGCTGCCCCGATTCGGACCGGAGACCGGGTAGTTGTCGACGCCGAAGACGAGCTTCGGGTCGGGCAGGCGGCCGGCGGCCACGGTTTCGTGTTGGGCCGCGTTGATCGACGCGGCATTGGCCTGCAACAGCGGCGATTGGCGTTCGGCCAACGCCAGCGCATTGCCGAACGTCAACGGTTCGGCCTGGGCAAGGTGGGCCAGCCCGGCCAGTACGAGCAGTACCGGCAGGCGTAAGCAATGGGGGGTCATGTTCTAACTCCATAGAGGGCCCCGTGCGTGCGCACGAGGGCAGGCCGCCGGGGTACGGCGGGCAGCGTTTTCTAAGGGTTTAGAGCGTGGGAGGAGGTCGCCACACCCCGTTCGGGGTGCGGGAAATCGGCAGCTGGGCAGCCGGCACCAGGACAATCTGGGCGAGCGGCAGCGGCGTCGATACCGAAGGGGTGACTGCCGGGTGGTAGACCCCGCCCACCTTGCATTCGGCGCCGAACTTGCATTCCATCCGTCCTTTGGCCTTGCCGGAGGCGTCCTGCTGCCGAGAGCAGTGCTCCATCTTCGGCATCGGCGCCGACAGGGCCGGACTGGCGTCCGCCATCTCCATCATCGCGCTGCTCACCATCAGGCATTCTCCAGTCGTGCCGGTAGCCGCCAGCCCGGATACGGGCAGCGTCAACGACAGCACGAAAAGAAGCAACAGCCTGATCAGTTTCATGGAATGACTATAGCGTGGAGAAATTCCTGCCGGGATACAAAATCTAAAGTGGCTTGGCGACGCCGGGAGTCGGCCGGCCGTCAGCTTAGAGGGTTTATTGGGCTAGGTCGAGTTTCACCATCTCAGACTGCCGCTGACGGCGGCGAATAGGACTTCGTTGCCCTCCTTCAGCCCCTCGGTCGTGTGCTATAGCGATAAGGCTATGAAGAGAATGCTGCGCCTTTGGCTGAGCCTGTTGATCTGTCTCGTGCTGCCGTTGCAGGGGATGGCAACGAGCATGCATTCTTCGGCCGCTTGTCAAACATCGTCCCTTCCGCACGTTGTCATGACGGGGAACGCCGGTGTGCCCAACCATTCGTGCTCGTCGTGTTCGGCCAAGTCAGCCGTCGTCAAAACCCCGCTGTGCGCGGTTTCCGCTCTCTGCCATTCCTCGACTTCGCTACAAACTCTCCCGATACAGGTGCTCGGCGCTCAAAGCGGGCGGATGATCTATTCGCCGGTGGAGCCGTCTTTGCGCTTGGAAGACCAGCCCGCGACGCTCGAACGACCTCCTAAACCAGCCTGATCACGCTTGATCACTGCATCGGGCGCGGGCTCCCGCGCACGAGCGCTTGTTGTTGGTTCTGAATGAGGAGAGTGTCATGAGCATGAGAAAAACCGGCATGGCCATGTTGGCCGCGCTGCTGTTGGGCAGTCCCGTATCGGGCTTTACCGCCACACCCAAGAGCGGTAGCGATGGAATGATGCAGGGCATCATGGGTGGCCGCGGCGACATGATGGGAGAAATGTGCAGCAGCATGATGAAAGGCGGGATGATGCAGGGCGGCATGATGGGGCATATGCTGCCGCAGCTGCCGCCTGGTAACGAAAAGCTGCAGTTGCAGATGCAAGCCGAAATCATGCAGAAGACGGGCGAGATCATGCGCAAGTACGCCGACCAGATCCAGGCGCCGCCGTCGAAATGACAGCGCTGGTTTCCCCATCTCCAGGAACGGGCGCATTCCGCTAGCGGGATAACGCCCGGGACTGGGCATCATCAATGCGTGGCAGGCGGACGTGCTCTGAAGGCACCTAACATCCTGCGGGGACAGCATGCTTAACGACTCACCGGTATGGAATGCCCTCTTGATCCTGTTTGCGGTCATCGGTCTACTGGCCGTCCTTGCGTTACTGGGCATGGGGTTCATGCACTACAGCATGATGGGCGGAATGCGATTCTGTTAAGTCAAACCGGCGTTCTAATTTATATCGACTGCAAAACCATGTTTGAATAATTCTGGTTTTGAACAATCCTTACTGGAGTGATCGAGCAACCCTGGTATACTCGCCCAGCCATGAACGCTACCTTCCGCCTCTTTCTGTCGCTACTGATCTGCCTCGTGCTCCCGATGCACGTTGGCGCAGTGCCGTTGGAGGACGGGGCGTGCTATAGCGCAAAGGGGTCCGTCGTCAAGACAATGCCAATGGCGTCTACGACGGCGGCCGACTGCCAGTCGGCCGGCGACAAGCACACACCTCCTATGGGTACCCTGTGCAAAGCGGGTGCGGTATGCGGCTTCACTGTATCGGCGCCCCTGCCTACCTCCGGCTTCTTCATCGCACAAGACCAGGGGACAAACTACACCCCCGCGTCCACCCACTTCATCCTGCATAACTTCCCCCGGACGCTGCTACGTCCACCCATCCTCGGCTAAGAACCTGTTCATGATCTTGCTGCGCGACCCTGATCGGGGCTCATGCGCTCGGCGTGCGAATCTATTGATTCGCTCAGCGATCGGAAATCCTCATGGACACCGAGTCCATTCCGGTTTCTGCGCTGCTCTTCGCCCCGCTGAGGGCCGCTCGCGACAGATTCTGAACAGGTTCTAAAGTACTCGCCCATTGCTTTGCGGCTGATTGACCGCGCGTAAGCCTGCTGTCGTTATGCCCTGCGCTGATCACGGGCCGATAGCGTTGCCCTTTCTGCTTGGCTCGGAAGAACCGTCCGTTCTGCCGAGGCCAACAGCCAGGCCAGGCCAGGCCGCCGCAAAGCGACTCACTTAAATCCGAAGCCCCACGACAACCGAGCGCACCTCGTCGATGACTAGGTGGCCAAGTTACGGCTCACAGTGTTAGCCGGGGTCTTCGGTCAAGGCGTGCCTTACCGAGGAGCTTTACATGAAGTGCAACAAGTCCACCCTGCTCAAGACCGCACTGGGGTTGAGCGTGCTATTCCTGGCGGCCTACGCCAGTTTCCCGGCCGTTCGTGCTGGTTTTTTGTCCTTTTCGCCCTTCCTACTTTCGCTGCTGTGCCCACTCTCCATGCTCGTCTGCATGAAGGGGATGTCGAAGCAGTCCACCACGTCGGCCGAACCGGCGCCTAGCACGCCGGATCAGCTCGCCATGATGCCCAATCACGCCACCAGCGACGGCCTGCCGCAACCAGCCCAGTCCGGACGCAGTTGTTGCGGACATGACGCGTCGGCAAAACCGTAAGCGAAGACGGTGCCCATCGCGATGTCCGACCTCTCTCAACTCGGCGTACTGACCGCGTTTGCCGGCGGGGTGATCTCGTTCTTGTCTCCCTGCGTGCTGCCGCTGGTTCCCGGCTACCTGTCGTTCGTCACCGGGCAATCGCTGCGCGCTAGCGCGCAAACGCCGCCGAACCGAAACCAGATGAAGGTGTTGGGGCTGAGCGCCCTGTTCGTGCTGGGCTTCTCCTCGGTCTTCGTGGCGCTGGGGGCGAGTGCCTCGGTCGTCGGCAGGCTGTTCCTGGCTTTTCGCGGCCCGGCAAACCTGGTCGGCGGCGGCATGGTGGCGCTGTTCGGGCTGTTCATGACGGGGCTGGTTCGGCCCGCCTGGCTGGAACGCGACCTGCGCTTTCATACCAAGTTGACCGGCGGCCATCCCGCGGGTGCGTATCTGCTGGGCCTGGCGTTTGGTTTCGGCTGGACTCCCTGCATCGGCCCGGTGCTGGGGGCCATCCTCACGATGAGTGCCGTCGCCTCGAGCACCACTCGAGGGATCGGCCTGTTGAGTGCGTATGCACTGGGGTTGGGCGTGCCGTTCCTGCTATCGGCGCTGTTCACCGGCAAGCTGGTTCATCGCCTCAAGGCGCTGCGGCGGGTCGGCCGGCTGCTCTACATCGTGTCCGGCGTGGGGATGATCGTCATGGGCGTCGCCATTGTGGCCGGCTGGATGCCCAGCCTGTCCTACTGGCTACTCCATACCTTTCCGTCGCTCACACAGATCGGCTAACGGCTAATGAAAACACTTTTATTTATCGCGCTTGTCGGACGGCCGCCCATCGGCCCCGGGACAAGTGGCAACCAAAACGCAATTCGGAGAAGAACATGAAGGCAACACATATCTTGCGCGGCGCGGCGCTGGCGCTGCTGCTGTCGGCGCTCGGAGCGCCCCTGGCCAACGCGGCCTCGCCTGTCACGCTGATGCATGTGCATGGCCTCGCTTTCAGTGCAGACGGCAAGCAGCTCGAGATCCCCAGCCATCAGGGGCTGGCCATCTACAACGGGGGACACTGGTCCAAGGCCGCCGGCCCGGAACACGACTACATGGGGTTCTCGATGACAAGCCGAGCGATCTATAGCAGCGGTCACCCTGCGCCCGGCTCGGGACTCGTCAATCCGTTCGGGCTGATCAAAAGCGCAGATGGCGGGCGCACGTGGCAGAAGCTCGGCCTCGAGGGGGAAGCCGACTTCCATGTGCTCGCCGCCGGCTACCGCACTGGCGCCGTCTATGTGCTCAATGGACAAGCCAATTCGCGTATGAAGGCCGCCGGCCTCTACTACACGCTCAATGACGGCGCGAAATGGCAACACGTTCAAACCGCGGGGCTCACCGAGTCCCCGACTGCCCTGGCCGTGCACCCGTCCAACAGCATGACGGTGGCGGCGGCAACGGGCGCCGGCTTGTACCTATCCACGGATGGTGGGGAGCGCTTCCTGCCGTTGACGCAAGGGGTACAGGTCCTGAGCGCGGCCTTCAGCATCGATGGCACGAGCCTGTGGTTTGGCAGCTACCGCAATGCCGCCTTGCTGTCCAAGGTGGACTTGAAAACCCACCAGATCCGACCGCTGAGCGTACCACCGCTGAAGCAGGATGCCGTCGCCTACATCGCCCAGAACCCGGTGAAACCCAAGGAATGGGCGATCGCCACGTTCAAGCGCGACGTTTACCTGTCGCCGGATGAAGGCAAGACCTGGAAGGCGATCGCCCAAAAGGGGCAGACACTGGAATGAGCTTAGGCTGGCCCGCTCACGAGCTAGCCACTGCAAGTCGTTGTTCGTCACGAAACTCTGAAGGAGTACCTGTTGGATAAGAAACAAATGTTCATTACTGCCGCGATGTCCGGCCTGATCACGCTGGGACTGTCGGCAGCCGCACAGGCTGAGACGGCGAAGGAGAAATGCTTTGGCGTGGCCAAGGCCGGGCTGAATGATTGCGCCTCGGTGGTCGGCGCGCATGGTTGTTCAGCTCAAGCGAAAAAGGACAACGATCCGACCGACTTCAAATATGTCGCTGGCGGGACGTGCCAGAAGCTGGGCGGCAAGCTGAAACCACCCGCCCCCAAATCCTGACCACATCCAGATAGCAATGTAACAAGGCGAATCCGCGTGCAGCCCTGCTCACACGGGTTCGCCGATCGGAGGCAACATGAAACGCATCGGTCGACGCTGGCTTCAACTCTTGCTGGTCTCGCTGACGGCGCTCTTGCTGGTGGCGTGCACCACCAGCGATCGTGTGTCCGATATCAAGTTCACGACCCTGGAAGGCAAGAAGACATCGCTGGACCAGCTTCAGGGCAAAGTGGTCCTGGTCAACTTCTGGGCCACCAGCTGTGCCGCGTGCATCGAGGAGATGCCCGATTTGTCCCGCCTGCAGAAGAAGTATGACGCCCAAGAGTTCCGGATTGTGGCGGTCGCGATGGACTACGATCAGCTCCAGTATGTGCACAACTACACCAAGCAGAATGCCCTCCCTTTCATGGTGGCCCACGACACAGATGGCAAGCTGGCACAGGGCTTTGGCGGCATCATGGCGACGCCGACCAGTTTCCTGATCGACAAGCAAGGTCGGATCGTCAAACGCTACATGGGCAAGCCCGACATGACGGCGCTGGCCCAGGAAATTGAAACCCAACTGCACAAATAGGCCCCAAGAGGAGACGGATAGTCGCCGGTTCCTGCAGTGAAGGATATTGGCTCTGTGGCTATTAGTTTGATGGGTAATCGGTTAAGCAATGAGCCTCGGAAGGAGGCTCATTGCATGTCGAGGGAAGGAGCGACTCAATCAGCAAGCGCTGGCCCATTCACTTAGGACTCCCCATGCGTCTGTAGAGTGCATTGTTCTTCATTAGGATAACCGACCCGTCTTCCGCCTCCATCGGCAGCCCGTCAACCATATCCATCTGTTTGCCGTTTTTGTCATACATGATCATGTTACCGGTTCGATCAATGGATATCATGGAGCCATCCTTTAGCTTGACTTGGGACGGCTGCTGACCGGACATGCTGGCGCAGGCGGTAAGCGCGAGCGCGCCAGCAACAATGATTGCGTACCTAAAGCCTTTATTATTCATGTTGAGTTCCTTCCAATGGAGTGAGACAGTTGGAACTACTCGGTTCAAACGCGATCCGTCTGCGGATTGCCTCCTCTCTTCTCTGATGTCTGATGGACTTGGCATGCGGGATGTCAATGCTAGTGGTGCATCTAGATGAATATAGCCAGCGGGTAGCCTTGGCTCAATGGTCTGAAAATCATATAGCTGGCGATGCCGATCGCAGCAAGCGCCTCATAGACTTCGTCGAGATTGAACGGCTTGATAAGGACTTCGAGCTTTTTCATCTGGCACCTCCGTCCAGATGACAGCGCCAAGATGTTACGCCGTCATTCCGGCCCCCTGTGCAATAGCGCGTGCACCAGTCGCCCCGCAACCGGGCTAGCGACAGGCGCTGCTCAGCGGCGATAAAAAAGCCGGCCCCGCGGGGCCGGCTGGTCAGTTCAACAAGATGATCAGGCGAGCAGCTGGTTGGTCAGCTCGCGCATGCCAGCGGACAGCATCGCGAGATCCAGCGCTTCGAACGACTGCAGTTCGGCCAACATCTGCTGACACGTCTCGGTCTGCTGGCGACGCTCTTCCTGCCACACCTCGCCGAGCGGGCCAGCGCCTGCCAGCGGTTGTCGCGCGGCAGACGGGTGATCGCTTCGCGCACCCAATCCAGACGCAGCGCGTGGCCGAGCATCAGATAGTTGGCGGTCACCGACTCCAACGGCAGCTCGCTGCCCTCGGCGGTGTCGATCACGTCGAGAAACGGCACGGCGAACTCTAGGCGTGGCAACAGGCGCACCAGATGCTGCGGCAGGTGCTCGAACGACAGCAGATGCGCTTCGCGCTCGGCGACCGCCGGATAGCGTTCGCCGTCGACCAGCTGCGGCAGTGCGGCCAGCAGCGCCTGCACCTTTGAGCGACCGGCCGTGCTCACACCTCTTCGTTATCGAACACCAGCAGCTCCACCCCACCGCTGGCGAAGTTGGCCAGGTCGGCGGCCGCCGCCTGACCGGCCGGCGACGCCAGTGCGGCTTGCAGCGCCTCCATCGACGCGAAGCTCAGCGTCGCCACCATGTGGTACGGCGACGCGCCCAGCGGCGTGGCCACCGGGCCGCGGCTGACCTCGTAGCCGGTCAGGCCGGCGATGCCGCGCGCCAGCGGTAGGTGCCGATTGAAGTAATAGTCGTCGAACGCGGCCGGGTCGGTCGGGGTCTTGTAGAGAGCGATCAGTTTGGCCATGGCGGCTCCTTAAGCGAAGAAGATAGTCGGCGCCGCACCCCGGCCGACCCGGCGGTCGACATCAGCGATCGTACCGGCCGGGCTGATAGCTGCCCGCCGGCGTGCCGCAACCGATCGAGATGCGGTTCCAGCCGTTGATCGCGACGATGCACCAGCTCAGGTCGACGATTTCCTTTTCGGTGAAATGCTGCGCCAATTCAGTATGCAACTCCTCGGGCAGCCTGTGTTGGGCGAGCAGCGTCAGCGCCTCGGCCCACGCCAGCGCGGCGCGCTCACGCGGGGTGTAGCACGGCGCCTCGCGCCAGGCCGACAACAGGTAGAGTCGCTGCTCGGTCTCGCCTTCGGCGCGCGCGTCCTTGGTGTGCATGTCGATGCAGAACGCGCAGCCGTTCAACTGCGACACGCGGGTCTTCACCAGTTCGCGCAGCGACATCTCGAGGCCGCTGTTGCGTACGTACTGCTCCAGCCCGGCCATGGCCTGGTAGCCTTTCGGGGCGAGGGTCGTGTAATCGATGGGGTGGGTCATGTTGTACTCCTTAAGGTTGGCCGAAGCCGGGGGAAGTGATCGGTTCAACGCGGCCGGAACAAGGCCTGCACGTCGGGATGGGTCAACGGTGTCGCCAGCGCGGCGAAGTTGCCGCTGCGGCGCAAGCCGTCGGCCAGGTTCTGCACCGCGTTCATCGCGACCAGCGCCGGGTAGATCGCGGTGCTGACCCGCGCGACACCGAGCCGCGCCAGCTCGGCGAGGTCGGGGACACCGGCCTTGGCGGCAACGTTGATCGGCGCCGGCACTGCTTCAATCAGCCGACTCAGCGTTGCCGTGTCGGTGAGCCCGATCGGGAACAGGCCGTCGGCGCCGCTTTCCAGGTAGAGCCTGGCGCGCGCCACCGTCTCGTCGAAACGCGCCTCGGCCGTGCCACCGCCGTGCAGGAACAGGTCGGTGCGGGCGTTGATGAAGATCGGCACGCCGGCCGCGTCGGCGGCGGCCCGCGCGGCGCGCAGCCGTTCGGCCATCCGCTCGGCATCGCGCAGCCGGAACGAGCCGTCGGGCAGATGCTCGCCGTCCTCCAGATTGATGCCGACCGCGCCGGCGCGGATCACCGCGGCGACGGTGTCGGCGACTTGCTCTGGGGTCGCGCCGTAGCCGGCCTCGATGTCGGCGGTGACCGGCAGTCGAACCACCCGCACGATGCGGGCTATCGCGTCGATCAACAGTTCACGCGGTAGCGCCTCGCCGTCCGGGTAGCCTAGCGACCAGGCCATGCCGGCACTGGTGGTGGCGATCGCCGCGAAGCCGGCCTGTTCGAACAGCCGCGCGCTCAACGCATCCCAGGCGTTGGGCAGCAGCAGCGGCCGACCGGGCTGATGCAGGCGGCGAAACGCCTCGGCTTTGGCAATGTGTTCGGAAAGGGTCATTGGGAGTCTCCAGGGTGCGGACAGAACTTCGTCATATCCTTGCCAGCAAGATACCGGGCCGATGGTATATTGCGCAGAGCCAAAAACCGTCAATACGAGTAGGCCATGAACCAGCACGACCCCGTGTCCACCCTAGCCATTGCCCTGGAGCGCGACCCGCACGCGCAGCCGCTGTACCAGCAGCTCTACCAGCGGGTGCGCGACGCCATCCTGAGCGGCCGCCTGCCGCCGGGCACCCGCTTGCCGTCCACCCGGGTGCTGGCCGCCGACCTCGCCGCCTCGCGCGGCACCGTCGAGCAGGCCTACAGCCAGTTGCTGGCCGAAGGCTATCTGCTCAGCCGCGCCGCCGCGGGCACGGTGGTCAATCCCAACCTGGATACGAGCCGTTTCGGCCAACGTCTGAAGCACCTCCCCGAGCCGGCAGCCCGGGTCCCGCAACCGCCGGCCGCGACCGGCGCGCCGCTGCCGTTCCAGCTCGGCCTGCCGGCGCTCGACGCGTTTCCGCGCAAGCTGTGGTCGCGGCTGGCCGGGCAGCGCGCCCGTTCGCTGTCCGTCGCGGGCCTGCTTCAGCCCGATCCGGCCGGCTACCTGCCGCTGCGCCAGGCGATCGCCCACCATCTGGCGCTGTTTCGCGGCATCGACTGCACCGCCGATCAGGTATTCATCACCAACGGTTTTCAGGGCGGGCTGAGCCTGGTGACGCAGACCTTGCTGCAGACCGGCGACCCGGTCTGGATGGAAGACCCCGGCTATTTCCGGGCGAGCGGAGCGCTGCGGCTGGCCGGGGCGACGCTGAACCCGGTGCCGGTGGACGAGGACGGCCTGCGGGTGGAAGACGGCATCCGGCTCTGCCCCGATGCGCGCCTGGTCTACTGCACCCCGTCGCACCATTCCCCGCTCGGCGTCACTCTGGCGCTACCGCGCAGGCTGGAGCTGCTCGCCTGGGCCAAGCAGGCGAATGCCTGGATCGTCGAGGACGATTACGACGGCGAGTTCCGCTATTCTGGCCCGCCACTACCTGCGCTGCAGAGCCTCGACACCGCCGAGCGGGTGCTCTACGTCGGCAGCTTCAGCAAGGTGCTGTTTCCCGGCTTGCGGCTCGGTTATCTGGTGGTGCCCCCCGGCTTGCGCCAGCGCTTCGCCGAGGCGGCCGACGCGTTCTCTCCGCCGCCGTCCACCCTCGACCAGGCGACCACCGCGGACTTCATGCAGCAGGGCCATTTCGCCCGCCATATCAAACGGATGCGCCAGCTCTACGCCGAGCGCCGCGCCGCGCTGGTGGCGGCGCTGCAGAGCGAATGCGGCGACTGGCTGCGCCTCGACGACCATGCGGTCGGCCTGCAGCTGGTCTGCTGGTTGGCCGAACACGAGGACGACCGCGCCGTCGCCGCCCGGCTGCAGACACACGGTCTCGCCGGGCAGAGGCTGTCGCACTTCAGCCTGACAGGAAACAGCCGGCCGGCGCTCTTGTTCGGCTTCGCCAACGTGCCGGTCGAACAAGCGCCGGAGCTGGCGCGACGGGTGCGCGTGGCGTTGCAGTCGTGACCGGCTCTGGGCCGACGGGTCGAGAAGCGCCAAGGTCTCACGCGGCCTTAGCCGATGCACCTCGGCCGTCGCCAGCGGCGACTCACACCGCCACCTTGCGCTCGGGAAACGCCTTCGACCAGTGCAGGATTTCGTAGCCACGTCGCAGGCCGTGAAACCAGAACGGATCGGACACCAACAGCGCCTCGACACTGGCCTTGTCCGGCGCCTCGACGATCCACAGCCCACCTTCGGCCGGTGCATCGGGCTCGACACGCAGCGAACCGCCGACCAGCACCGTATCGCGATGATCGTCGAGCCAGGCCAGGTGGGCCGGTAGCTGCGCCTGACGCACCGCCAGCCGCTCGGGATGATCGGTAAAACGGACAACAAACAGCATCGCAAGCCCACAGGACAAAGCCGCCATCATCCATGCTAAGTGAGTAAATCGCAAAGGCGGAGTCGGCCGAAGCGGCCGGCCGGCTCTGTTATAATCGCGGCCTTGTTCTCCTCACCGTTCTTTGACCGCATGACGCCCGCCCAACACCTGGCCGACCTCAAGGCCGCCCTGCCCCATTGCCTGCTCCGCGACCAGCATAGCCTGCGCCGCAAACTGGTCGACGCCGCCGAGCGCAGCAAGCGCGGCCAGAGCGCCGACAAGCAGCTCGCCGACATCGCCGCGCAGATAGAGCGTTCGCGCTCCCGCGTCGACGCGCGCCGCGCCGGCTTGCCGAAACCGCAGTTCGATGCGGCGCTGCCGGTCAACCAGAAGCTCGACGAGCTGAAGGCGGCGATCGCGGCCAACCAGGTGACGATCATCTGCGGCGAAACCGGCTCGGGCAAGACCACGCAGATCCCGAAGATCTGCCTGGAGCTCGGCCGCGGCGTCACCGGCCTGATCGGCCACACCCAGCCGCGCCGCCTCGCCGCCCGTTCGGTCGCGGCCCGGATCGCGCAGGAGCTGCAGTCGAGCCTGGGCGAAGTGGTCGGCTTCAAGGTGCGCTTCACCGACAAGACCTCGGAAGCAAGCTACATCAAGCTGATGACCGACGGCATCCTGCTCGCCGAAACGCAGACCGACCGTTTCCTGAACGCCTACGACACGATCATCATCGACGAGGCGCACGAGCGCTCGCTGAACATCGACTTCCTGCTCGGCTATCTCAAGCAGCTGCTGCCGCGCCGCCCGGACCTGAAGGTGATCGTCACCTCGGCCACCATCGACGCCGAACGCTTCTCGAAGCATTTCGACAACGCGCCGGTGATGGAGGTCTCCGGCCGCACCTTCCCGGTGGAGGTACGCTACCGGCCGCTGTCCGAACGCGACGAGGACGAGGCGGAAGTCGAGATGGAGCAGGCGATCGTCGACGCGGTCGACGAGCTGTCGCGTCTCGGCGGCGGCGACATGTTGGTGTTCCTGCCCGGCGAGCGCGAGATCCGCGAGACCGCCGAGGCCTTGCGCAAATCCGGCCTGCGCGGTTACGAAATTCTGCCGCTGTTCGCCCGGCTGTCGAACGAGGAACAGCAGCGCATCTTCAAGCCGTCCGGCGGCCGGCGCGTGGTGCTGTCGACCAACGTGGCCGAGACCTCGCTGACCGTGCCGGGCATCCGCTACGTGATCGACACCGGCCTCGCGCGCCTCAACCGCTACAGCCCGCGCGCCAAGGTCGAGCAGCTGCAGATCGAGAAGATCTCGCAGGCGGCGGCCCGCCAGCGTGCCGGCCGTTGCGGCCGGGTCGAGGCCGGTGTCTGCGTGCGGCTCTATTCCGAAGACGATTTCAACGCCCGACCGGCGTTCACCGACCCGGAAATCCTGCGTTCCAACCTGGCCGCGGTGATCCTGCGCATGGCCTCGCTGCGTCTCGGCCAGGTCGACCAGTTCCCGTTCCTCGAGGCGCCGTCGAGCCGCCTGGTCGCCGACGGCTACCAGGTGCTGCAGGAGCTCGGCGCGGTCACCGAGCGCAATGAGCTGACCGAGATCGGCAAGGAGCTCGCGCGCATCCCGGTCGACCCCAAGGTTGGCCGAATGCTCTTGGCCGCGCGCGAGCACCAGTGCGTGCACGAGATGCTGATCCTGGTGGCGGCGCTGTCGATTCAGGATCCGCGCGAGCGGCCGTTCGAGGCGCGCGAGGCGGCCGAGCGGGCGCAGGCGAAGTTCGCCGACGACAAGTCGGACTTCCTGTCCTTCATCACCCTGTGGGACTTCTTCGACGACGCGCTCAAGCACAAGGAATCGAACCGCAAGCTGATCGACCTGTGCCACCAGCACTTCCTGTCGCACATCCGCATGCGCGAATGGCGCGAACTGCACGGCCAGCTGGCGCAGATTGCCCGCGAGATCAATCTGGTACCGAACACCGTGCCGGCCACCTTCGAGCAGATCCACAAGGCACTGCTGACGGGTCTGGTCGGCAATATCGGCATGAAGTCGCTGGAAGGCGACGATTATCTGGGCGCGCGCGGCGGGCATTTCCATGTGTTCCCCGGTTCCGGCCTGCGCCGCGCCAAGCCCAAGTGGCTGGTCGCCGCCGAGCTGACCGAGACCAGCAAGCTGTACGCGCGCTGCGTCGCCAAGATCGACCCGGAATGGGTCGAGAAGCTGGTGCCGCACCTGGTCAAGTTCCACTACTTCGACCCGCACTGGGAAAAGGCGCGCGGCGAGGTGGTGGCGAGCGAGCGGGTCACGCTGTTCGGCCTGACGCTGGTGCCGCGCCGCCCGGTCAGCTTCGGCAAGATCGACCCCGCCGCCTCGCGCGAGCTGTTCATCCGCGGCGCGCTGGTGGCCGGCGACTACGCCAGCAACGCGCCGTTCTTCCAGCACAACCAGCGGCTGATCCGCGAGATCGAGCAGCTGGAGCACAAGGCGCGCCGCCAGGACGTGCTGGTCGACGACGAGGTGTTGTTCGGCTTCTACGACGCGCTGATCCCGGCCGAGGTGGTCGACGCGGCGAGCTTCGAAGTGTGGCGCAAGTCGGCCGAACAGGCCGAGGCAAAGCTGTTGTGGCTCAGCCGCGACTACCTGATGCAGCACGCCGCCGAGAACATCACCGAGGACCAGTTCCCGGAATGGCTCGACACCCCGGACGGCCGGCTGCGCCTGAAGTACCGCTTCGAACCGAACCACCCGCTCGACGGCGTGACCGTCGACGTGCCGCTACCTATCCTCAACCGGCTGGAGCCGGCGCAGTTCGAGTGGCTGGTGCCGGGGATGATCCGTGACAAGCTAGCGCTGCAGATCAAGGCGCTGCCGAAGCAGATCCGCCGCACCTGCGTGCCGGTGCCGGACTTCGTCACCCGTTTCCTGTCGACCAACCCCGACAAGCAGAAGCCGATCGCGCCGCAGCTGGCGCACTTTATCCTGCGCGAGACCGGCGGCATCAAGGTCGACCCGCTGGAGCTGGCGCGCGCCGAATTGCCGACGCACTGCCAGTTCAACATCCGCGTGATCGACGATGGCAAGCAGGAGCTCGGCCTGGGCCGCGATCTGGTCGAGCTGCAGAAGCAGTTCGGCCAGGCGGCGCAACTGACCTTCCGCGACAGCTCGCTCGACGTCGAGCGCGACGACGTGAAGACCTGGGACTTCGGCGAGCTGCCGGCGAGCATCCAGTTTGCCCGCGGCCGCCAGCAGCTGACCGGCTACCCGGCGCTGACGGTGGAAGAAGACCGGGTGGCGATCCGGCTGTTCGACACCGAGCTGACCGCACAGCGGGCGATGCGCCGCGGCGTGATCCGGCTGCTGCAGTGGGAGCTGAAAGATCAGATGAAGCAGATGGGCAAGGGGCTGACCGGCATGACCCAGATCGGCCTGCAGCTGCGCGCCATCGGCAACGTCGACGAGATTCTGGCCGACGCGATCGAGGCGATCTGCGACCGTGCCTTCATCGGCGACGACGAGTTGCCGCGCAACGAGAAGGCGTTCAAGACGCAGAAGGATCGCGCCCGCACCCGGCTGCCGGCGGTGAAACAGGCGGTGACCAGCTACCTCACCGCGATCGCCAGCGACTATCCGCCGCTGGTGACCCGCATCGCCAAGCACCGGCTCGGCAACGAGCTTAAAGCACAGCTCGACACACTGGTCTACAAGGGCTTCCTCGCCGCGACGCCGTGGGAGCAGCTGCCCAACCTGCCGCGCTATATGAAGGCGATGGGCCTGCGCATGGACAAACAGGTGGCCAACCCGCAGCGCGACGGCCAGCGCGGCGCCGAGATCCGCGATTTGTGGAAACAGTGGGAAGCGCGGGTCGCCGAGGAGAAGGAACGCAGCGAGCCGTCGGCCGAACTGATGGCGTTCCGCTGGATGATCGAGGAATTGCGCGTCAGCCTGTTCGCGCAGGAGCTGAAGACGCC
This sequence comes from Crenobacter sp. CS_VA4, assembly GCF_055597485.1. Lineage (NCBI taxonomy): Bacteria > Pseudomonadati > Pseudomonadota > Betaproteobacteria > Neisseriales > Neisseriaceae > Crenobacter > Crenobacter sp. CS_VA4. The sequence continues at coordinate 5,882 of NZ_JBVMAE010000032.1, read as the reverse complement.
GTACCCGGTGTCGCTGAAGCGGCTGCAGAAAGCCTGGAACGATCTGCCGCGCAACATGACATAAGAGAGGTTTTTGCTCTACAGTCGAGACGTATTCATAGGGTTGGCCGAACCGCCTTCTTACCGTCTCGGCTGCTCTCTTCATCAGCCATGCGTCCCGTTCCCAGGAACCCACCGTGCCCGACGACGATTCCCCCGCCCTCGACCCGACCGCCCCGCCTGCGGCCAGCCCCTCGAGCGCCCACCTCCCCCTGCCGGCCGACAACGCGCTGCAGGCGCTGGAACACGAGATCCGCCGCACAGCCACGCTGCTGGAAAACCATCGCAGCGACGGCTTCGTCGACGGCATCCAGAGCGTCGGCGACGAGCTGATCTATCTGGCCGACCAGCACCCGGACGGGCTGATCGCCTCGCTGCTCTTGGTGCCGTTCGGCGAGTACGCGCCGGCGCACAGCGTGCACGCCGCGGCGCTATGCGCCAAGCTCGGCCCGCGGCTGGGTCTGGCGGCCGAAGAGCGCCAGATACTGGTCGCCGCCGCGCTGACGATGAACGTCGCCATGGCGTCCTTGCAGAACACCCTGCACCACCAGGAGCAGGAACTGAGCGACGCGCAGCAGGAGCTGACCCGCAGCCATCCGGCGCTGGGCATGACGCTACTGCGCGAGGCAGGCGTAGTCGACGAGCGTTGGCTCGCCATCGTCGCCAGCCACCACGAGGAACTGGACGGCAGCGGCTACCCGGACGGCCTCAAACGCGACGTGATCGATCCCTTGGCGCACATCCTGCATCTGGCCGACATCACCTGCGCCAAGCTGGTGCCACGCAGCTACCGCCCGGCTCTGGTGCCGGCCACCGCGCTCGGCCAGCTGTTCCGCAACGAGGACGAACGCTTCGACACGTCTGTCACTACCGCGATCATCAAGGAGCTGGGCGTCTACCCGCCGGGCAGCTTCGTGCGGCTGATGAGCGGCGAGATCGCCGTGGTGGTGAAGACACGGCCGCGCGCCGCCACCACCCCGGGCGTGGTGACGGTGCGCGACGCCGACGGCCAGCCCAGCCGGTCGCGCCGCAACTGTGACACCGCGCTGCCCGGCTTCGCGATTGCGCAGGCGATCAGCGCCAGCGAGGCCAGCCTGTATCCCGGAGCACTGGCGCGGCTCTGGCCGGTGTAAGTGCCGCTAACAACCCCCTCCCGGCGTTGTTGCCCTGCCTTGCCGTACTCCTTTTACTGTCTGCGGCAGGGCGACGAGCAGGACCGCTACGCTGGGGTTTGTTCCCGGCTCTAAAGCCCGTTCGGCCAACCTTGTCCAAAACACAACGGGCCCCGGTATCTGCCGGGGCCCGATTTGCTGGTGCGACAAGGTTGGCCGAACGCTCAGCCACCGTCCGCCGCATCGTAACGCTCGCGCGCGGCGCGTATCAGCGGCTGGTGACTCGTCGCCCAGTCGGACAGCACGTCGAGCGGCCCGCACAGCGAGTGTCCGAGCCCGGTCAGCGCGTATTCGACCTGAGGCGGCGTGGTTGGCATCACCGTCCTCGACACCAGGCCATCGCGCTCCAGATGGCGCAAGGTCACCGTCAGCATCCGCTGCGAGATGCCCTCGATGCGCCGCCGCAGCTCGTTGAAGCGGGTCGGCCCGCCGGCCAGATTGATCACCACCAGCACGCTCCACGCGTCACCGACCCGGTCGAGCACGTCGCGGATCGGACATTTGTACTCCTGCTTGCCGGCCGGCCGGCCGCGCCCGGTTTCACTAGAATTGGAGCGACTGCTGGTTACGTCCATGTGCCTTGCTTCCTCGAAAGTGCCTTCTTGCGCCAAAGTTCCGCTTAATTATACTGGTTACTTTCCGTAACTACCACGACCCCTCCGACGAGGCAGGCTCAACCAAGAAGAGGAACCCATCATGAAAATCGCCATCATCGGTGTCACCGGCCGTGCCGGTTCGCGTATCGCCGCCGAAGCATTACGCCGCGGTCACAGCGTCACCGGCATCGTCCGTGCACCCGAACAGGCCGAGGTACCGGCCGGCGTGACGCTGTTCAAGGGAGACGCCGCGCAGCCGGCGCAGTTGGTCGAACTGCTGCGCGGCCACGATGCCGTGATCAGCGCCGCGCGCTTCCAGACCTTGACAGCCGCCCCCTTGCTCGAGGAGCTGAAGGCCGCCGCGGTGAAACGCCTGCTGGTGGTCGGCGGCGCCGCCAGCCTGGAAGTGGCGCCGGGCGCCATCCTGCTCGACAGCCCGAACTTCCCGGACGAGTACCGCGCCGAAGCACGACTGGGCAAACAGTTCCTTGACGATCTGCGCGGCGAGACCGAGATCGACTGGACCTTCCTGTCGCCGTCGGCGCTATTCGCGCCGGGCGAGCGCACCGGCCAGTTCCGTCTAGGCCGCGATCAGCTGCTCAGCGACGCCGAAGGCAAGAGCCATATCTCGATGGAAGACTACGCGATCGCGCTGATCGACGAACTGGAACAGCCGCAGCACAGCCGCCAGCGCTTCACCGTCGGCTACTAAGCCAGACGATCGGGAGGCGCTCGCGCCACCTCCCGACAAAACAACAGGACATCACTCGATACGAGCGATGCCCTGTTTGTTGTCGCGAGCCGATTCAGCCGAACACCGCCACCACCTGACGCGATAGGGCCACCAGCTGGCCGTCCGGCCCGTATAGGTGCGCATCCTGGCTGCTGTAGCCGTCGCGGGCCGCGACGATGCCGGCGTCCATCCGCCACCAGTGTTCGGCCGGCTGCGGCGGCAGATGGCGGACAAACTCCAGCGACCAGCTCAAGGTGCTGGCCGGAGTCGGCTTGTCGAGCAGCGACAGCGCCGGCGGCGGGATCGAGTCGGCCAGCGCAACGAGGTGGGCCTCGTCGACGAAGCCGGCATCGCGCTGGCGCAGGTGGATGCGCGTGCCTGGCTCGCGACTGCCGCTGAACGGCAGCCCGCCCTCGGCCCAGCGATAGGCGTAGTGCTGGGTGAAATTGGGAGTGACGCCCGGGATGAAAGGCAGCTCCGGCCCTTCCTCCGTCGCCGGCTTGCCCGGTGGCGGCTCGACCCGCACGGTCGAGTCGCGCGCCTCGCCGAACACTCCAACCACCACGGCCGCGGTCTGCGCCCCATCCATCAGACGCGCCTCCATCTGCAGCGCCGAACGCCCCTGGCGCAGCAGCTGCACCTGCAACTTCACCCGACCCGGCTCGATGGGCGCGACGAAGGTGGTCTGCAGCGACCACAGCGGGGGTGCCTCCGGCACCAACAACCGCATCGCGCGCACCGCCAGCATCGCCTGCAGGCCGCCGAACAGGGTCCGGCCCTGCGCCCAGTCGTCGCTCGCTTCGGCACTGAATCTACCCGTTTCGCCGTCGGCGACGACCGAAGCCAAGAGTTCGTCGATATGCATGCCCTTGTCCTCCGAATGAAATGAAACGAACGTTCGCATACTCAGCGGCAGGGATCAAGCACAGGGGCCGCAACCACGTGATAATCCGATGCGGCCGTGGCAGAAGAGTCGTAGCCGCTCAATAGCCGCGCATGGCACCATCAGCCGATTCGGCCGATTAGATGCCTGGACCGCCTCAACCGAACTGATCGATCCCCTTCAGCAGCCGCTCGGCCAGCCGGGGTTGCCGGCACTGTTCCAGCCACCATTGCAATGCCCGGCCCTCCTGATCGCCGCGCCAGGCCACGTAGAGGATGTTCGGTTCGCGCGGGTCGGCCATCGCCAGCTCCAGCAACTCGCCGCGCGCCAGCAGGCCCTGCACGCGCTGGCGAGGCAGCCAGCCGACACCGAGGCCGGCCTTCTGCGCCAGGATCTTAGCCCGCATGCTGGGCACCGCCAGCGCGGCCTGCCCGCCCACCACGCCGTAGGTCCGCCCCTCGGTCGCTCGTGACGAATCGGCGACGACGACGGCACGATGCTTGAGCACTTCGCTACGCTCCAGCGGACCAGGAACTTTGGCGAGCGGATGGCGCGGCGATACCGCGAACACCCAGTCCATCACGCCCAGCTCGAACCAGCGCAGATTGGGAATCGCCGGCGGCTCGTTGGTGGCGCCGATCACCAGATCGGCCCGGCCGTCCTGCAGGGCCTCCCAGGTGCCGCGCAGCACCTCGTGGGTAATGCGCAGGCTCACCCCCGACTGCAAGGCGTCGAAATCGCGGATCAGCGGCAGCAGCAGCTCGAACTCGATCACCTCGTCGGTGACGAGCCACAGCCGGTCCTCCCAGCCACTGGCCACCTGCCGGACCCGTTGCGTCAGTCGCGACACATCCTGCATCAACCGCGCCGCTTCCTGCACCAGCAGGAGCCCGGCCGGCGTCAGCTGCATGCGGTAGCGACGCCGGTCGAACAGCAGCGCGTCGAAGCGCTCTTCCAACTGCCGGGCCGCATGCGACACGGTCGACGGCGCCTTGCCGAGCTTCACGGCGGCCTGGGACAGGCTGCCGCTATCCCTGATGGCTTCGAGCAACGCCAGCTCGTCTGTGGACAACATGTGCGACCTCTTCGAACGAATTGATCGGTTTCATGGTAGGGCAGGCGAAGAAAATTCGTCCAATATGTCGACATGACGGCTCGCCAATAACCGACGATCGTCATGCCACGATGGCAGGATTGAGCAAGTACACAACGCAGCGGGGACCGGACAGCGGCCCGACACGGACAAGGAGAGCACTATGGGAATGCTGGTGGACGGCCAATGGCAGGATGTGTGGTACGACACGACCGCCAGCGGTGGTCGCTTCGTGCGCAAGGACGCGGCCTTTCGCAACTGGGTGACGCCCGACGGTGCGGCCGGCCCGAGCGGCGACGGCGGCTTTGCCGCCGAGGCTGGCCGCTACCATCTCTACGTCAGCCTGGCCTGCCCCTGGGCGCACCGCACCCTGATCATGCGCGCGCTGAAAGGCCTGGCACCGCTGGTCTCGGTATCGGTGGTGCACTGGCGGATGCGGGAGAAGGGCTGGACCTTCGCCGACGGGCCGGGCGTGATTCCCGACACCGTCAACGGCGCGCGGGTACTGCACGAAGTCTACACGCGGGCCGAGCCCCGCTACACCGGTCGCGTCACCGTCCCGATCCTGTGGGACACGCAGCGCGGCACCATCGTCAGCAACGAGTCGTCCGAGATCATCCGGATGTTCAACAGCGCGTTCGACGGCCTCGGCGCCACGCCCGGCGACTATTACCCGCTCGCGCTTCGCGAGGAGATCGACACCATCAACGCCCGCGTCTACGACACGCTCAACAACGGCGTCTACAAGGCGGGCTTCGCCACTAATCAGGCCGCCTATGAGGAGGCCGTCGTACCGCTGTTCGACACGCTCGACTGGCTGGATGCCCGGCTGGCGACCCGGCGCTATCTCACCGGCGACAGCCTGACCGAGGCCGACATCCGGCTGTTCACCACGCTGGTACGCTTCGATGCCGTCTACGTCGGTCACTTCAAGTGCAATCTGCGCCGGATCGCCGACTATCCGCACCTGTCCGCCTACACGCGCGACATCTACCAGCAGCCCGGCATCGCCGAGACGGTGAATATCGAGCATATCAAGCGCCACTACTACGAGAGCCACCTCACCATCAACCCGACCGGCATCGTCCCCGCCGGCCCACGGCTGGACTTCCTGGCCCCGCACCGGCGCGTAGCCATGACGAGCCAGTCCCGCACCTAAGCCCGATCCATCCGGCACCTCGCCGCCGCGCGCCCCAGCCCCGCTTGCACCACGCCCGGCTGGGGCGTTCTTTTGCCTGTCTCTCCCGGCCCTTGTGCCATGCCTGGGGCGCTCGGTTTGCTCATTGTTGTGATCGGAAAAAATAAAGTCTGTTATGACGAGTAGCAGCAATGCACTGATAAATAATGGCTTTATGCAAACCCAAGC
>NZ_JBVMAE010000031.1:0-40672 GCF_055597485.1 Crenobacter sp. CS_VA4 | reverse complement strand
GACTTCGTTGCCCTCAAGATCGGCACCCTGCAACGGTCCGTGCCAACCGGGTCGGGCTTCGTTTTTACACAGCCTGGTTCCTAAACAGACATTCACAAGCCTTGGTTGCCACGCAGATTTCCGTCTAGCAAGCCTGTTCGGCTACCGCGAAACTTCCGCAGCGGCGCGCTTCTGACCGTTCGACACCGGCTCGTTGCCGCTGGCCTTGGCAACCAGACGAGCCTCCAAACCTTTGCTGATCAGCCTGACGATGAAAAAACGCGCTCCCAAGTTGGAGCGCGTTCTGTTTTCGGAACCCGGCTCAGCGCCCCTGCCCACCCGGCGCGAAGCGGCGCCGGTACTCGGCCGGCGAGCAGTGCAGCTCGCGGCTGAACAGCCGGCGGAACGCGCCGACGTCGCTATAGCCGACCCGCGCCACGATCTCATCGAGCCCCAGCGCGGTGCTCTCCAGCAGCCGGCGGGCGGTTTGCAGACGCAGCTGCTGCAGGTAGTGCAGCGGCGTCTCACCCAGCACCTGGCGAAAGCGCCGCATCACGGTGCGCTCGCTGGCGCCGACCGCCGCCGCCAGCTCGTCCAGCCGGTACGGCCGCGTCAGGTTGTCGAGCAGCCAGCCCTGGCAGCGCAGCACCAGCGCATCGTTATGACCGACGAACTCCTGCAGGCTGGCGTACGGCGCCTGTGTGATCCGATTGGTGTCGACCAGCATGATCCGCGCGCAGGCCAGCGCTAGGTCGGCGCCGCCATGGCGTTCCACCAGGCGCAGCACCAGGTCGAGATAGGCGGTGGTTGCGCCGCCGCACATGAGCCGCGGCGCCTCGGTCAGCATCGCGTACGGTTCCAGCGCCACCTGCGGGTAACGCGCCCGGAACCACGGCAGCAGCCACCAGCTGATCGTGGCAGCCCGTCCGGCGAGCAGGCCGCTTTCGGCCAACAGTGCGACGCCGGTGCAGTTGGCGGCGATCAGCTTGCCATCGCCGTACCAGCGATGCAGGCGCTCGTACAGCACGCGCTCGCGCTCGAGCCGGGCCTCGAAGTCGGCCAGGCTGCGATAGGCGATGCCCGGCAACAGCACGGTGCCGGCACGAGCGGCCTCCGAGAAATCGCCGTCGGCCGCCAGGCGCAGGCCGCTGGACGACGTCACCGGCGCGCCGTCGGCGCTGAGCAGCCGCCAGCGGAATACCGCCTCACCGTTGCGGGCGGCCAAGCGGTTGGCCAGGTCGAACAGGTCCAGCATCCCGGTGACACCGCCGGCAAAGAACGACTCCGGCAGCAGAATGGCAATCTCGTGCATGGGCGGATTGGCGATATCGGCTTTTAAAATGTCGATATTGCCACTTCAATGGCATAGGCGCCACGCCTAGACTGGTCGGCGCTACCGTCGTAGGACGGTGGCGCGACCACGGATCGATAGAGTCAAGGAGATGAGCATGGACGACACAACACTGGCGGTGCGCCACGGCGCGCACTACAGCCACGCCACACTCGGCGCGCTGGACGGCCTGGCGCAGTACCGCTTTGCACTGCCGGCGCTGGGCGGGCTCAAGGTGCCGGGCAAGGTGTTCTTGCAGGAAGCGTTGGCGCTGACCGGCGCGGAGATCTCGTTCAACACCCTGCCGCCGGGCACCGGCACCCCGTTTCTGCACCGCCATCGCGAGCACGAAGAGGTGTATCTATTCCTGCGCGGAACCGGCGAATTCCTGGTCGACGATGAACTACTGGAAGTGGCAGAAGGCTCGGTGATCCGGGTGGCGCCGCCGGCGGCACGGGCTTTTCGCAACACCGGCGACGAGCCGCTCTTGTTCATCGTTCTGCAGGTCAAGCAAGACAGCCTGCACGCCGCCACCGTCGAGGACGGCGTGCTGCTGCCCGACCCGCCGGCCTGGCCGTCCGCGGCGGCGGCCTGAGCCCCGACCCGCGGCTGCCGGGCGGGGTGGGTGCAGGCTGTACCTGTAGCAAGACGCGCCCTTGATCGGGCGCGTTTTTTCATAGGGACACGCCTCTCTGCTATGGGCAGAAGACACGATCCGGCCGCGTGGCGCATAATCATTCTCCGTGGCGAACGGCGCTTCCCTCGCGTCTGCTCGCGGTAAGCCCCCTTCACTCCCACCCCCTAAATATGTCACTGGCCCTCGACCCCGATTTCTGCGCCCTCATTGCGGATAGCCACCTCCGTTTGGTTGGCGTTCCCCTGCTGAATTCCGACGTTCTGCCGGCCGATGCCGCTCGCTGGCTCTACGAGGATGCGCCATTTTGCGTGGTGACCCACAACACCGACGGCGATCCGCGCTTCGTTTACGCCAATAGGGCGGCGCAGCGCTGTTTCGAGTACAGCTGGGAGGAAATGACGGCCCTGCGCTCCCGACTGTCCGCGGAACAGCCGAACCGGGAAGAGCGGGAGCGCCTCCTCGAAGCGGTGCGAACCCGGGGCTACGCGAGCGGCTATCGCGGCCTGCGTATCTCGAAGTCCGGAAGACGCTTCTGGATCGAGGATGTCACCGTCTGGAATCTTGTCGATCGCAACGGCGTGAATCACGGCCAGGCCGCGACCTACCGTCGCTGGACCGACGCCTGATCTATGTGAAGGTGGCGGCATGCTGCTGCCCGGGCCTGGCCATCTGCGACGGCGGCTCAACCGCCGCACCTTGATCCCGGGCCCTCCTTCACAAGCCGGGTTCACACCGTGTACGACATCTACTCGAATGCCTGCGCAGATGCCTGGCGCTTTACTCTTGGAAAGTCGGGGCAGCGTAAGCTGCTTACGATAGGCCTCAACCCCAGCACGGCCACGAGGGTGAAGTCAGACGCCACCGTCGCCAAGGTAGAACAGGTGGCGCAGCGTAACGGCTTTGACGGTTTTGTCATGCTCAACCTGTATCCCGTTCGCGCCCCCAACTTCAGAGACTTGCCGCGGAACGCAGACAGAACCGCCTTCGTTGAGAACCTCGAGCACATCGAGGCGGTGATCGCGGCGGAATCCGGACCAGTGGTCTGGGCCGCCTGGGGCGAAGGCATCTTGACCCGAGACTTCTTCGTAGAGGCCTGCGTCGAGCTGTTCGCCAGGCTGCAGAAATATCCGGTCACTTGGCTGCGCTTCGGCGAGCTAACGGCTAAAGGCCATCCGCGCCATCCGTCGCGCCTGAAGTACACGTGGGAATTTGCTCCGTTGGAGGTGGAGAGCTATGTGCGCACCCTACGCAGCTGACCACTCGTTCCGGCGGAGCTGGCTATGGCAACCGCTGAGTTCCAACGTCAGGGATGAAAAGCGCTGAAGCGTAAAGGTTGGCCGAACCTGTTCCATCGGTTGGTGTTTGGCGGCTGGAGGCAAGAGACAACCTCAGTCAAGTTTCAACTCAGTCAATAAAAATCGGGGCAGTGCCCCGGCTTTTTTCATGCTGCAACCGAATGGGCTTTTGCTAATGCAACGCCCAGCCGACCGCCCGGGCCAGCGGCCCGTGTAGCGCATGGGCAAACCGCGGCGGCAAATCGAGCGGTTTGAGCAGCATCTTGACGGCCATCTCGACTGGGTAATGACGTTTTAACTGCTGGCCAAGCCGCCTGCTGAGCGCCCGGAACTGGGCCTGGTCGTCTTTCGCTTCGGGCTGGCGAACGACAAACGCATGCCACAACGCGCATTCCCCATCGCCCCTGCGCGCTTCGAGCACGCGCCTGCCGACGGCGGCCATGACGCGCAGGCGTCCGGGCGATTCGCAACTGCAGTACAGGCGGAAATAGCGGTAGAAATGTTTGTAGTGGTTGATTTCGTCTGCCCTGATTCGGGCTGCGATGCCGGCCAATACCGGCTCGACGGCTTGCGCTGCCAACGCCTGATAGAAGGTGACCGTCCCGGTTTCGATCACGCAGCGGGCGGCCATCTCGAGGACCCGGGTGGGCTCGAATGCGTCGACGGTGCATTGCCGCGAATAGTCGGCGAGAAACGACGCGTAGGCCCGCTTCCAGTCGAACTCCGGCCAGACATGGCAGACATAGGCTCGCAAGGCACGGCCATGCCGCATTTCCTCGACCTGCCAACGGCGGCTCAGCCAATCGGTCACCTCGTCGTCGCCATCGAAATAGCCCGCCAGGTTGCCGGTGTAGAGGTCGGCACCGCTTTCGATGAACGAAGCGGCGGTCACCAAGTAAAACAAGTCTTCTTGCGCCTTGACGGACGCCGTTTCTATCGAAGCCAGGGGAAGCCGATCGAGGTCCCAACCCGATGCCATGATCGCCTGTTCCTGCATCGCGAATTCTCCCTTAGCCCTAGCCGCACAAGACCTTATCGAACCTTAGACGGAAAACGACAAACGGCCCAGCGCCTGAACCGACGCTGGGCCGGGGTGTCATTGGACGCATGGCCCGATGCCGCTGCCCGTACCCCAAGGCCCCGCTAATCCAGCGCCTCGACCTGCGGCATCCGGAACGTCCCGGCCAGCACCGCGCCGGTCGGGATATAGGCGCGTGCGAACAGCGAGAAGCGCCGCCCGTCGGCCGGGGTCGGCAGCCAGTTGGCCTGCCGGGCGGCCGGGGCAGTTGGCTGCAGCCAGATGTCGATGCTGCCGTCGGCGTTGCTTGCGAGCGTCGGCGAGCGGCTGCCGAGGTGGTAGCGCTTGAGCGGGTTGGCGGCGAGGAACTGGCCGTCGCGATCGACCGCGTACAGGCTGACCGACCAGAACGCCTTGGCCGGGATGCCGCCCGGCGGCAGGTGCAGCCGGTAGCGCTTCGCCCCGTCGAGCGGCTGGCCGGCCGCGTCACGAAACGTCGTCCAGTAATTGGCCTCGCTGCGGGTCAGCCCAAGCATGCCCATGCCCAGCGCCAGCGAGCCGGCGCGCAGCGAGTAATCCATTTCGGTGGTGCCGAGCTTCGCGCCCGGCGGGCTGTAGTCGATCCAGCCGCTGGCGGCGCCGGCGGCGAGATAGCCCTTCATGAAGCCGGTGACCAGCTCCGGATAGCGTGCCCGCCACTGCGCGCGCTGTGCGTCGGAGAGGCTAGCCCAACTGCAGTCGCGGCCGCAGATGCCCACCTGCCGGTAGCGGGCCAGCAGCGCCCGATCCCGCGCCGGCGGCGGGTCGAGCGCCAGCATCTGGTTGACCACGTCGACGAAGTTGGCCGCATCGCCGGGTTTAGGGGCCAGGCGTCGCTGCGGTGCGACGCCGTCGCAGGCTTGGCTCAGCGTAAAGCCGTCCTGCACCGCGTTGGCGGCCGCCTGATCGGCCGGGCCGTCGACCGCGACGCGCAGGTTGACGTAGACATCGTTGGTCGGCGCGCGCACCAGCGTCGTGCCGGCCGGCGCCACCCCTTGCCAGAGCGGCCCGACCAGCCAGTAGTGCTGCGCCGCACTGCCGGTGCTGCGCGCGCCGGCGTAGAAGAAAGTGTTCGAATAGAAGTCGATCAGCGTCAGCACGGTGTAGCGGCCGTGCGTGTCCGGCGTGTCGACGCGCACCGGGCCGTGCGCCAGGTCGAGCCAGGCGGTGGAATACAAGGCGTCGACGATAGGCGCGTTGGCCCAGCGGTCGGCCGGCGTGGCGATATGGCGCGAGTGCGCGAAGCAGTTGAGCACCGTGCTGGTGCGCGCGTCGTGAGTCTCTAGCGCCGTCCAGCGGTATTCGGACAGCCGGTACAGCAGAAAGCCGTAATAGAACGCCTCGCCGATCAGCGCCGCGTCGTTATCCTGCGCCGACGCGCCCACCGCCGGCAGCAGCGCACCCAGGGTCGCCAGCAACACGCCGGCCTTCGCTCGCAGTTTCATGAAATCCCCCTTGCTTCGGGCGTCGGATGAGTGATCCGAATGGCCAAACCGCCACGCACCGATCCCGGGGCGTGGCGGTGTCGATACGGTATGGCGTCAGCTACCCGCCTTGGACAGCACCACCTGTTCCTTTTCCTGCCGGGCGGTGTCGCCGACGCCGAGCCACGCGGCCAGCGCAGGCAGCAGGAACACCGCGCCGAGCAGGTTCACCAGGAACATGAACGCGAGGAGGATGCCCATGTCGGCCTGGAACTTCAGCGCAGACAGCGCCCAGGTGGCGACGCCGGCCGCCATCGTCACCGCGGTGAATGCCGCGGCAGTGCCGCGCTGGCACATCGCCTGGTAGAACGCCTCGCGCAGGCCCTGGCCCTCGTGCTGCATCTGGTGCTGGATGCGCTCGAACAGGTAGATGCCGTAGTCGACGCCGACGCCGACGCCGAGCGCGATCACCGGCAGCGTCGACACCTTGAGGCCGATACCGAGCGTCGCCATCAGTGCGTTGCACAGGATAGACACGATGGTCAGCGGCACGATGATGCACAGCACCGCGCGCCAGGAGCGGAAGGTGATGAAACACAGCAAGGCGATCGCGCCGAAGATCGACAGCAGCATCGTCACCTCGGCGTTCTCGACCGCCTCGTTGGTCGCCGCCATCACCCCGACGTTGCCGCCTGCCAGCCGGAAGCGCAGGTTCGGCAGCTGTTCGGCGGCGATGAAGCGCTTCGCCTCGGCGACGATGTGCGCGACGGTGGTGCCCTGGTGGTCTTTCGGATAGATCAGGATCTGGATCGCGCCGCAGCCGTCGGTGTTGAGGCCGAGGTCGGGGTTGAAGCCGTTGGCGCCCTGGGTCAGCCCTTCGCGGTTGCGCGGCAGCGCGGCCCAGCGCGGATGGCCCTCGTTACTGGCGGCGATCGACACCTTGGCGGCCGACGGCACGCTGAACACCGAGTGCACACCGGCGACGCCGCGCATGAACAATTCGAAGCGGTCGATCGCCGCCATCACCGGGTAGTGCAGGCAGGCGTCGTCGAAACCCTTGGTCTCGGCGACCACCGTGAGCACGTCGACACCGACGTTGTAGTGGCTGACGATCGCCTGGTTGTCGCGGTTGTAGCGAGAGTCGTCGCGCAGCTCCGGCACGCCGCTGCCGATGTCGCCGGTGGCAAGGTGCCGCGACAGCAGGGTGCCGCCGGCCAGGAGCACGATCGCCACCGCGAACGCGAGCAAACCCTTCTTGCGCTCGGCAAAGCCCGAGATCGCCCACCACAGCGGGTGACGCCGGCTTGCGTCGTAGCGGCTGCGGCTGGCGGCCGGTTCCAGCTTCAAATAGGACAGCACCACCGGCAGCATCATCTTGTTGGTGACGATCATCAGCGACACCCCCAGACACGCAGTCAGTCCCAGCTCGCGCACGATCGCGATGTCAATGTGCATGATCACCATGAAGCCGAGCGCGTTGGTCAAGAGCGCCACCGAGCCCGGCACGAACAGCTTGCGAAACGCCAGCCGCGCGGCCTGCTCGGAGCCGGCGCCGGCGAGCTTCTCCTGCTTCCACGCGTTGGTCATCTGCACCGCGTGCGACACGCCGATCGAGAAGATCAGGAACGGCACCAGGATAGACATCGGGTCGATACCCTGGCCGAACAGCGGCAGCAGGCCGAGCAGCCACACCACCGGCAGCAGCGCGACCAGCAGCGCCACCACGGTCAGCTTCAGCGAACGGCTGTAGACGAACAGCAGCAGCGCGGTGATCGCGAACGCCACCACGAAGAACACCAGCACGCCGTTGAGCCCGGCCTCGACGTCGCCGATCAGCTTGGCGAAGCCGGTGATGTTGACCTCGACATTGTCGTGGCCAAAATGCTGGCGGATCTCCTCTAGCCGACGGGCGACGTCAACGTAGTCGAGCCGCTCGCCGGTGGCCGGGTTCACTTCCAGCAGTTCGGCGCGGATCAGCGCGCCCTTCAGGTCGTTGGACACCAGGCTGCCGATCTCGCCGGAGCGGGCGACGTTGCGGCGCACCGTGTCGAGGTCGGCCTGGCTGCCGGTGAAGTGCGCCGGCACCACCACGTCACCGACGTAGCCCTTCTCGGTCACCTCGATGTAGCGCACGTTCGGCGTGAACAACGAGAACACCCGGGTGCGTTCGACGCCGGGGATGAAGAACACCTCGTCGGTGGCCTTTCGGAGCGTGTCGAGGAACTGCGGGTTGTAGATGTCGCCCCTCCCCTTCCAGCGCAGGTTGACGACGATGCGGTTGGCACCGGAGAAGGTCTGCGCGTATTGCACGAAGGTGCGCATGTACTCGTGCTTGAGCGGGATCATCTTGTTGAAGCCCGGATCGAGCTTCAGCTGGGTAGCGGTGTAGCCGAACAGCGCGGTCAGCGCGACAAACAGGATCAACAGCGGCCGGCGCCAGGCGATCAGCGCGTCGGCGGCACGGTCCAGCAGTGACTTGGCAGAAATCTTCATCATTCAGCTCCGTGGCGTGGCGGATGGGCGGGATGGAGCGGCGGACAGCGCGGCGTCGCGCGCCACGCCGGTCTCGCCGGCGGTGAACACGGCGCCGTCGCGGCCGGCGAGCACCGCGGTCAGGCTCTGCTTACCGCCGGCACGCACCACGCGGAACTGCTGGCCGCGGTCGGCCGACTCGAGCACCGTGCCGCCCTGGCCGACCAGCACCACGCGGCCGTCGGCCAGACGTGCGCCGCCGAACAGCGTCGCCGGGATCGGCACCGCCACCGGCTGCCAGCTCGCGCCGTCGTCGCTGCTCTTGAACACATGGCCGCGCATGCCGTAGGCCAGCCACTCGCCTTGGCCCAAAGCGAGCACGCCGAACAGCGAGCCCTCGTAGAACGGCGGCTGCTTCTGCCAGCTGGCGCCGCCGTCGCTCGAGCGCAGCAAGGTGCCCTGCTCGCCGACCAGCACCCGCGTGCCGGCGGCGCCGTCCATGCCGTACAGATGACGCTCGTCGACGTCGATCTTTTGCGCCGTCCAGTGCGCGCCGCCGTCGGTCGAGCGCAACAGTTGGCCGAAGCTGCCGTAGGCGAACAGCGGCCCCTTGCCGTCGCCCCACACGCCGAGCAGCGGGTCGCTGCGCTTGGCGTCGAACGCCACCTCCTGCCAGTGGCGGCCGCCGTCCTGGCTCCGCACGATCCAGCCGTCGTGGCCGACCGCCACGCCGTTGTCCGGCGAGGTGAAAGCCACCTGGGTCAAGGCCGAGTCGCGGCCACGGGCGATGTCGGCTTCCTGCCAGCGGGTGCCGCCGTCGGCCGAATACAGGATGTGGCCCTGTTCGCCGACCGCGACCACCCGGTCGCCAGCCTGCGCGACGCCGTTGACGATCAGCTCGCTGGCGTCGAGCCGGCTTGGCCGAAAGCTGGGCATCGGCCGAGGGGAAAAGGCCACCAGCGCCGCGATCAGCGTGATCAGCGACATGGCGAGCCCGACGAGTTTGGTCATGGGGGTTCTCCTCTCGTTGTGGGTGCCGGCAGCCACCGGCCCGTGTTGTTTGCAGCGATTGTTCGGACGAGACGGACTTGCCGGCATCGTCCGAATGGAGGAGCTACGTCGATGCGGCCGAAAACCGGGCACGGCCGTGCCCCGGCCCCACATCTCGGCCCTTGCCAACGCGGGTACGGCGGTCGCGGTGTTCAGCCAGGCCGGCGCTGGAAGAACGCCAGCCCGTCCGGCGGCATGCTGCGGCCGACGCAGGAGAGGGAACCGTCCGAGTCGGCACAGGCGTGTACCTCGGCCGAACCGAAACGGAGCACGTAGACGGTGGCGGCCAGTACCGCCAGCACTACGACACAGACGACGAGCTTGATCATGGGGTCTCTCCTTCGCGGTGGCGCGGTCCGTGGCGTGGTCGCCCGGCCGGTTTTTTTGGCCAGTATTCGGAGCAGGCCGAGCCGGCCGCATCGTCCGAATGGAGGAGCGTTGGCTTTTCAAGAAGACAAAAAAACGCCTGCCCGGCCGGATCACGGCAGGAGCAGGACGCGAGAGGGAGCTGCCGAGAAATGAATATACTGGCGCCGCCAACAGAACCCAGCGAAGCGGTTCCGGCTAGGAGCCCTGCCGAAAACAGTACAAGTAGTACGGCTAGGCAGGGCGACAACGCCGGAAGGGTTCTGTTAGTGATCTCAGAGCGGCGTCGCGTCGTCCGGCCCCCAATACGCCTTCATGCTGGCGATGCGGCCGTCGGCATCGAAGGTCATCACGTCGATCACGCTGATGCGCTGACCCTGGCCGGGCACGCCGACCAGCACGTCGAACGCCATCGCCGCCGCGTTGCCGTGCGAGGCGCGGATCGGCGCCGCCGGCTCCAGCCGTAGCGGCATGCCGGCCACCTTGCGGTAGAACGCCTCGACCGCGGCGCGGCCGACCAGCGGCGGGCTGCCGACCGGGTCTTCGACGGTGGGGTTGTCGTTGTAGAGCGCCAGCACCGCGTCGGCGTCGTTGCGGTTGAGGGCATCCAGATAGCCCTGCAGCGTGGCGCGCATGGCTTCGGTAGAGAGTTGGCTCATTCATTGCTCCATTAGGATGGATTCAAGGTAGCCCGGGGGGAGCGTAGCGAGCCCGGGGCGGCGCCTTGCGCCGCTCGTGTTATCCGTTACCACTTCCACTACAGCGCGTGCTGCACGCGCCCCCGGACTCGCTGCGCTCCTCCGGGCTACGGCATAAAACCTTCAGGCGATCTCGAACAGCGCCGCCGCGCCCATGCCGCCGCCGATGCACATCGCCACCACCGCGTAGCGCACGCCGCGGCGGCGACCCTCGAGCAGCGCGTGGCCGGTCAGGCGCGCGCCCGACATACCGAACGGGTGGCCGATCGCGATCGCGCCGCCGTTCACATTGAGCCGGTCGGCCGGGATGCCGAGCTGGTCACGGCAATACAGTACCTGGCAAGCGAACGCCTCGTTGATCTCCCACAGACCGATGTCGCCGACGGTCAGGCCGTGGCGCTTCAGCAGTTTCGGGATCGCATAGACCGGGCCGATGCCCATCTCGTCGGCCGCGCAGCCGGCCACCGCCAAACCGCGATACACACCGAGCGGCGCGAGACCGCGCTCCAGCGCCTCGTGGCGGCTCATCACCAACACCGCCGCCGCACCGTCGGACAGCTGCGAGGCGTTGCCGGCGGTGATGAACTCGCCCTGGGCAACCCACGCCCCGCCCTTCCACACCGGCTTGAGCGCTGCCAGGCTTTCGGCCGACGTGTCGGCGCGGTTGCACTCGTCACGCGTGAGTGTCACCGCCTCGGACCCCACCACCTCGCCCGCCTTGTCGTAGAGCAACTTGGTCGAAGTCAGCGGCACGATCTCCTCGTCGAAGCGCCCGGCGGCCTGCGCGGCGGCGGTGCGCTGCTGGCTCTGTAGCGAGTAGTCGTCCTGTGCCGCGCGGCCGATGCCATAGCGGCGCGACACCAGCTCGGCGGTCTCGATCATCGGGATGTAGGCGGCCGGCACGGCGGCGATCGCCGCCTGCGACTGAGCGCGGAAGGTGTTCTTGTGCGCGTTCTGCGTCAGCGAGATCGATTCGAGGCCGCCGGCGATCACGATGTCCTGCTCACCGGCCATGATGGTCTTGGCGGCGCTGGCGATGGTCATCAGCCCCGAAGCGCACATCCGGTCGAGCGCCATGCCCGGCACCGTCTCGCCGAGGCCCGCCGTGTACGCACAGAGCCGCCCCAGGTTGTACGACTGGGTGCCCTGCTGCGCCGCGGCGCCGATCAGCACGTCGTCGATCGCTTGTCCTTCGACCCCGGCGCGCTCCAACACCGCGCGCACCACATGGCCGCCGAGCACCGGCGCCTCGGTGTCGTTGAAGGCGCCGCGAAACGCCTTGCCGATCGCGGTACGGGCGACCGAGACGATCACCGCTTCGTTCATTCTCGACATAGTTTCAATCCCTAAATGTGTAACGGCTGATGGTGTCGACGACGCAGGCCGGGCGCTCGCTGCCCTCGATCTCGACGGTGACGCGCACCGTCGCCTGTAGAGCCGCGCCTGCCGGCTCGACCTTGATGAGTTCCGCCCGACCGCGCACCCGCTGGCCGACCTTCACCGGCGCCGGGAAGCGCACCCGGTCGCAGCCGTAGTTGACGCCCATCGCCAGGTTCTGCACGTCCCAGATCTGCGGCAGGAAAGCGTTGACCAGAGACAGCGTCAGATAGCCGTGCGCGATGCAGGCGCCGAACGGGCCGTCTTTCGCACGGACCGGGTCGACGTGGATCCACTGCGCGTCGCCGGTCGCCTCGGCGAACAGGTCGATGCGCGGCTGCTCGATCGCCAGCCAGTCGGTGACGCCGAGCTCGCGGCCGACCGCGGCCTGCATCGCGGCCGGGGAATCGATCACGGTATGAAAGATGTCATTCATCGCCGCCTCACGCCTGTTGGCTGGAGGCGGAAATCACCTCGCCGGTCAGGTACGACGCGTAGTCGCTGGCGAGGAACATCATCACGTTGGCGATCTCCCATACCTCGGCGGCGCGGCCGAACGCCTCGCGCGACGCCAGTTGCTGCAGCAGCTCGGCCGGCGCGGACTTCTTCAGGAAGTCATGGAACGCGATCGACGGCGCCACCGCGTTGATGCGCACGCCGAACTCGGCCGCCTCGAGCGCCGAGCAGCGGGTCAGCGCCATCACCCCGGCCTTGGCCGCCGCGTAGTGTGCCTGCTCCTTCTGCGCGCGCCAGCCGAGCACCGAGGCGTTGTTGACGATCGCACCGCCACGGCCGCGCGCCTGCATCGTGCGCAGCATCGCGCGGGTCATCCGGAAGGTGCCGGTCAGCGTCACGTCGAGCACCCTGTGCCACTCGTCGTCGGTCATCTCTACGACCAGGCGCGAGCCGCCGAGGCCGGCGTTGTTGATCAGCACGTCGGTGCCGGCAAGCCGCTCCTCGGCGCTCGCGATCAGCGCCTGCACCTGTGCCTCGTCGGTGACGTCGGCCAGTTGGCCGAACACCGCGTCGAGGCTGGTATCGGCGCGCAGCCGCTCGACCGCTTCGGCCAACCTTTTCTCGTGCACGTCGGAAATCATCAGCGCGCGGCAGCCCTCCTCGGCGGCGCGCTGCGCGGCGGCGTAGCCGATGCCGGCGCCGGCCGCAGCGGTGATCAGCACCGACTTGCCCTTCAACAGGCCGTGGCCCGGAACGTACTGTGGAATCTGTGTCATGCGATGTTCCTTTTGCTTAAAGTCCTGCCTCTAACCCGGTAGCCCGGAGGAGCGCCCGCAGGGCCGAGTCCGGGGAGCTCCGGGGCCGATTCATGCCTATCACGCGGCCGGCGGGCCGCCCCCGGACTCGGCGCCCATGCGCCTCCTCCGGGCTACGTTGGAGACCGGCGCGTCTCTTTCGGCAGGCCCAGCGCACGCTCGGCGATCAGGTTGAGCTGGATTTCGTTGGTGCCGGCGTAGATCGTGTCGGAGCGGCTAAACAAATAAACCTGCTGCAGGCGGTTCAATTCGCCGGCTATCACGTCGCCGTCCGGCCCGAGCACGTCAGCGGCGAGCTGGCCCAGTTCGCGGTGCCAGTTCGACCAGGCGTACTTGTAGCTGAGCGCCTCGCGGCGCAGCTGCCCGTCGTCGGCGCCGGCCATCATCCTGAGCGCGTTGGCACGCAGCACCTTGAGCCCCAGCGCCGCGTCGGCGAGGCGGGTGCGGATCGCGGGAATGCGGGCCGCGCCGTTCTGCTTGGCGGTGGCAATCAGCAGCTCTAGCTCGTGCGCGAAGTGCATCTGCTGGCCCAGAGTCGACACGCCGCGCTCGAAGCCGAGCAAGGCCATCGCGATCTTCCAGCCCTCGCCCGGCGCTCCGACCACGTGTTCCGCACGTGCCACGGCGCCGTCGAAGAACACCTCGTTGAATTCGGACGTGCCGGTGAGTTGGCGGATCGGGCGTATCTCGACGCCGGGCTGATCGAGCGGCATCAACAGGAAGATCAGCCCCTGGTGGCCGCGCGAGCCGGGCTCGCAGCGCGCCAGCACGAAGATCCAGTCCGACTCGTGCGCGAGCGAGGTCCATACCTTCTGGCCGTGCACGCGCCAGTGGCCGGTTTCCGGGTCCTGCACCGCGCGGGTCTGCACGTTGGCGAGGTCCGAGCCGGCGTTCGGTTCCGAATAGCCCTGGCACCAGAACTCGGTGCCGGCGACGATGCCGGGCAGGAAACGTTGCTGCTGTTCGGGCGTGCCGAAGGCGATCAGCGTCGGACCGATCAGCCCCTCGCCGATATGGCCCATCCGCCCCGGCCCGCCGAGGCGCGCGTATTCCTCGTGGAACGCGACCTGCTCGGCGATGGAGAACCCTCGCCCGCCGTGCTCCTTCGGCCAACCGACGCAGGTCCAGCCACCGCGGGCGAGTTCCTGCTCCCAGGCCTTGCGCTCTTTGCCTAACGCGTCCTCGTCGCCGGGGCCGCCGCGATGACGCAGTTGGCCGAACGGCTCGGCGAGGCGCGGCGCCAGCCAGTCGGCCAGCTCGGCGCGCAGCGCCGAATGATCTTGTACGGACTCGCTCATGCGGCGTCCTCCAACAGTTGCGCGGCGACGCGTTCGCGCCAGGCGTCGGCGTTGCCGAGCCAGTGGCTGTAGGCTTGCGCGCGCTTGAAGTAGAGATGCGGGTCGTATTCCCAGGTGAAGCCGACGCCGCCGTGCAGTTGGATCGCCTCCTGCGCGGCAAAGCGCGCCGCCGCGTCAGCGAACGATTTGGCACTGGCGGCGGCGAGCAGCAGCTCGTCGTCCAAGACGCCTTCATCGATCTCGGCCGCCGCGCCGTACACCGCCGAGCGCGCCGCCTCGACCCTGACCATCATCTCGGCGCAGCGGTGCTTCACCGCCTGGAAGCCGGCGATGACCCGGCCGAACTGGACGCGCTCCTGCACATACGCAACGGTCAGGTCCAGGCACTGCTGCGCGAGGCCGAGCTGTTCGGCGGCGAGCGCGATGGCGGCGCGAGACAGCGCGCGCTGGAGGGCGGCCGCGTCGCCGCGATCGAGCCGCGCGTCGGCCGGCAGCCGCACCGCGGCTAGCTGCAGGTCGGCGAGCGGCCTGCCCTGATCGAGCGTGGCAAGCGGGGTCAGCGTCATGCCCTCGGCTCCGGCCGGCAGTGCGAACAGCGCGAGAGAGTCAACGTTGGCCGAAAGCCGTGCGGCGACGATCACGAGATCCGCACTCAAGGCATGCGGCACATGGCGACAGCGGCCGGACAGGACATAGCCGTCGCCGTCCTGCTCGGCACGGACGCCATCGCCGGCGGTGAAAGGGGCTAGCCCGCGCGCCGACAGCGCGACGGTGGCACTCGCTTCGCCACTGGCGATCGCCGGCAGCCAGCGCTGCTTTGCCTCCGGAGTGCCCGCTTCGGTCAACAGTGGCGAGACGAGGCAGGCGGTGGTGAAGAACGGCGCGGCGAGCAGGAAGCGCCCGGCCTGCTCCTGCAACAGCGCGAGCTCGAACAGGCCGAGCCCCATGCCGTCGTGTTCTTCGGCGATGGCGATGCCGCACCAGCCGAGCTCGCCGGCGATGCGCTGCCAGACTGCTGCATCGACGCCGCCGGCCTCGTGCGCGGCGCGCACCTTGGCCGAATCGCTGTACGCGGACAGGAAGTCTTCCGCCGCGTCGCGGATCATCTGCCGGTCCTGGTTAAGCGATAGATCCATGTATGAATTCCTCAATACGCGACTCGTAGCCCGGAAAAGCGAAGCGCATCCGGGGCGGCGCCAGACGCCGCTCTAGTCGTTGGCTCGCAAAAAGCGCATGTGCCGCATGCCCCCCGGACGCGGCCCGGCGGGCCTGCTCCGGGCTACGTCCCATACACCTTCTGCGCCGGCACCGCGCGGGCGAGCAGGCCGTCGACCGCCACGCCGACCTCGTCCGGTTGCCAGCGCGCGCCCTTGTCCACTTCAGGGCCGGCGCGCCAGCCGTCGGCGATCGAGATCTTGCCGCCGGCCGCCTCGAATACCTGGCCGGTCACGTGGCGCGACGCGGCGCTGCCGAGCCACACCACCAGCGGGGCGACATTGGCCGAATCCCAGAAGTCGAAGCCGCCGTCTTCCGGCACCTTCATCATCTCGGCGAACACCGTCTCGGTCATGCCGGTGCGAGCCGACGGAGCCAGCGCGTTGGCGGTGATGCCGTAGCGCGCGAGCTCGGCCGCCTGCACCAGGGTCAAGGCGGCGATGCCGGCCTTGGCGGCGCTGTAGTTGCTCTGCCCGATCGAGCCCTGCAGGCCGGCGCCGGAGCTGGTATTGATGATGCGAGCGTTGACCGCGATGCCGTCTTTCGCCTGGTCGCGCCAGCGCTTGGCGAGCACGTTGGCGAGGCAGAAATGGCCCTTCAGGTGCACGCGCATCACCGCGTCCCAGTCGTCTTCGGACAGGCTGACGAACATCCGGTCGCGGCAGACGCCGGCGTTGTTGACCAGCACGTGCACCTCGCCGAATGCCACGAGCGCCGCGTCGACGATGGCGCGCGCGCCGTCGGTGCTGGTGATGTCGTGGCTGTCGGCGAGCGCGTCGCCGCCGCCGGCGCGGATCTCGGCGACGACGGCCTCGGCCGCCTCGGCGCGCAGGTCGTTGACCAGCACCGCCGCGCCCTCGGCGGCGAACGCCAGCGCGTAGGCGCGGCCGAGTCCCCCGCCGGCGCCGGTAATGATGACGGTACGGTTGTCACAGATGCCCATCGTGCGTCCCCTTGCTGAGTGTCTTGCCATCCCGGACGGGCCGGGGGTTGGGGACAGCATCCGCTGATGGGGCGGTGGGGGCATCGTCCGAATTGCCTAGATGGGGAGATAAAGACGGTGCTCGACGGCACGGTGTCAGCGCGAGGCCAGATTGCCGGTCCCGCCTGTCTGGAGGGGGCGTTTCTTTTATCTCGCCAAAAGGAACGGAGCTTCGCGGATGGGGAAGAAAAGACGGTGCCGGACGGCACTGTTTCAGCGTGAGGCAAGATTGCCGGTCCCACCCGGCTGGCGGGTTCATTTCTTTTGCTTCGCCAAAAGAAACGAACCAAAGAAAAGGCGACCCCGGGATTGCCGCCCTTCGGGTTCCCGAAAAAATCCGGCCCGGCCAGGCGCCGCCGAACTCGCGATTCGCTAACATCGAATCGCTCAGACAAAGCGGCGGCTTAAAACCTGGCCGAACCGGATTTTTTCGGCGGCATCCAGGGGGATAGGCTGCTGTTTGTAGCGACTCCTTGAATGGAGCCGCCAACAAAGCCTTCTCCGATGTTGTTACGTTCACTTAGCGGTGCAGCTTGTCCTGCGCAACGGGGACACACCCATCGAGGACCGCGACACAGGGCTTTGTGAGCGCTTCAAACTCCGGAGCGTCCTCACCCCAAAGCCACTAACCGCGGCACTCGCCAATCCCCCTTCGAGCGCCGCCGGCCAAAAGCGCCTTGGCAAGGTTTTAAGCCGCCGTCTGTTCGAGCAGCGCGACGGTAGCGCGCTGAGAGTTCGGCGGCGCCTTGCCAAGGTGATTTTGGACGGGGTTTCGGCGCTCGCTGGGGTGCCCTTTGGGGGGCAGGGGGCTTTGGGCAAGCAAAGCCCCCTGCCCGTCTGCCGGGCGGAACCGGCCAGCCACAATCATCAGCACCAGCACCAGCACCGATGAAAAACTACAGCCTTTCAATAATCGTCACATTCGCCACCCCGCCCCCCTCGCACATCGTCTGCAAGCCATACCGCCCACCGCGCCGCTCCAACTCATGCAACAAGGTCGTCATCAACCGCGCGCCGGTCGCACCGAGCGGATGACCCAACCCGATCGCGCCGCCGTTCACATTGGTCAACTCGTGCGGGTAGCCGGTTTCCTTCAGCCAGGCCATCGCCACCGAGGCGAACGCCTCGTTGATCTCGACGAGATCGATATCGGCCAACGTCAGGCCGGCCAACTTCAGCGCCTTGGCGGTGGCCGGGATCGGCGCGGTCAGCATCCACACCGGGTCGTCGGCGGCGACACTGAGATGGCGGATCGCCGCGCGCGGGGTCAGGTTGTAGCGCTTCAGTGCCGCTTCGGACACCACGAGCAGCGCGGCGGCGGCGTCGCAGGTCTGGCTAGCCACCGCGGCGGTGAGCGGGCTGCCCGGTTCCAGCGGCTCCAGTTCGGCCATCTTGGCCAAGGACGTGTCGCGCGGCGTCTCGTCGACCGACAGGCCGGCGATCGGCACGATCTCGCGCTCGAAATAACCGTGCTCCTGCGCGTGGCGGGCGCGGCGGTGGCTCTCCAGTGCGTAGGCTTCCATATCGCCGCGGGTGCAGCCCCAGCGCTCGGCGATCAATTTCGCCGCGTGGAACTGCGACACCGGCTGGTCGCCAAAGCGCTCGCGCCAGCCGACGCTGCCGGAGAACGGATCGGCGAAACCCAAGGGTTGTCCGGCCAGCATCGCCGACGAGATCGGGATGCGGCTCATCGTCTGCACGCCGCCGGCGACGACGACATGCTGCGTGCCGCTCATCACCGCCTGCGCGGCGAAGTGCACCGCCTGCTGCGAGGAGCCGCACTGGCGGTCGACGGTGACGCCGGGCACGGAGAGAGGCAGGCCGGCGGCCAGCCAGCTGCTGCGCGCGATATTGCCGGCCAAGGGGCCGATGGTGTCGACGCAGCCGAAGATCACGTCGTCGTACTCGTCGGCCGGAATGTCGTTGCGCTCGACCAGCTCTCGCAGCACGTGGGCGCCGAGGTCGGCGCCGTGGATGTCGGCCAGGCTGCCGCGGCGCTTGCCGGTGGGGGTGCGCAGCGCGTCGACGATATAGGCTGTTTTCATGATGACTCTCAGGCGGCGAAGGTTTGCAAGGGGTCGAGCACGGTGTCGTCGGCCAACACATGGTCGGCGACGCGCTGCAGATGAAACGCCTTGTCGCCCCAGAAGGCGGCCAGCGCCCAGATGCGCTTCATGAATATCTGCAGGTCGAGCTCCCAGGTGTAGCCCATCGCGCCGTGCACCTGCATGCAGTGGCGCGCGGCGAGCGCGGCGGTGTCGGCCAGCGCGAGACGCGCATGCGACACGTGCAGACTGGTCAGCGGGTGGCCGTTGGCGAGCGACACCCCGGCGCGGAACAGCGCGGGCTTGGCGAACTCGAGCTCCACCGCCACGTCGGCGAGCAGATGCTTGACTGCCTGGAAGCTGCCGATCGGCTTGCCGAACTGCTTGCGCTCGGCGGTGTAGTCGATCGCGAGATCGAGCACCCGCGACACCAGCCCGGACAGCTGCGCCGCCACCGCCAGCGAAGCGCGGTCGAACGCGTCGGCCCACAGTGTTCGGCCAACGTTGGCGTCGGCGAGCCGGGTCGCGTCGCCCGGCGTCCACTCGACGGCGAACAGCCGCCGCGACGCATCGAGGCTGGCGTGCGCGGTCAGTTTCGCCTGGCCGCGCGGCACCGCGTGCACCTCGTCGCCGTGGGCGAGCAACAGCAGGTCGGCGACGTGGGCATTCTCGACCAAGGGATTAACCGGGTGCCCGATCGCGAGCTTCGCTTCGCCGTGCGCGATGCGCGCGAGCCACACGTCCTTGAACGCATCGGTCGACGCGGGCAAGGCCGCGATCAGCGCCGCGCCGACCCAGCTCGTATCGATCAAGGGCTCGGTCAAGCCGTAGTAGCCGACCTCCTGCGCCATCAGCAGCCAGTCGACGTCGGACAGGCCCAGGCCGCCGTATTCCTCGGGCACCGACAGTGCGGTCAGGCCCTGCTCGGCGACCAGCTGCCACAGCTCGTGCGAGCGGCCGCTGTCGGTCTCCCACAGCTCGCGTACGAGCTCCGGCGCGACCTCTTTCATGAACACGCTGCGCACATTGGCGCGCAGCGCCAGCTGGTCTTCGCTAAAGGTGAAATCCATGTTTTTAATCCTTTATCCGTTGCCACCGCTCACCCTCTCCCCGGCCCGTAGCACCGTAGCCCGGAGGAGCCCGCTAGGGCGAGTCCGGGAACGCAGTTGCCCATATGGCCGGCCCGCTACGTTCACCCCGGACTCGGCCCCAAGGGCCTCCTCCGGGCTACTCTAAGGGGCGCTCTTCCGGGCTACGTAAGCCACCATGCCAACCGTCACGCTCGGGGCATGCCGAGCAGGCGCTCGGCGATGATGTTGCGCTGGATCTCGTTGGTGCCGGCGTAGATCGGCCCGGCCTGCGCGAACAGGAAGCCGTCGATCCAGCTGCCGATCGCGCCCTCGCGCGGCACGCTGCCGACGAGCTCGCCGTGCGCGCCGAGGATAGACTGAGCCGCGTCGTGCATTTTTAAATCCAGCTCCGACCAGAAGATCTTGTTGGTGCTCGCCTCGGCGCCGATCTCGCCGCCCTGGATCAGCCGGCTGGCGGTGCGGTAGGTCGCGAGCGCGTACGCCTCGGCGCGCATCCAGGCGTCGAGCACTGTGTTGCGGATCGCCGGGTCGCGGTCGGCCTGCTCGCGGTTGGCCTGGTACAGCCGCACCAGCGCCGCGGCGGTAGCCTGGAAGCGCGCCGGCGAGCGCAGCATCAGGCCGCGCTCGAAGCCGGCGGTGGCCATCGCCACCTGCCAGCCGGCGCCCTCGTCGCCCAGGCGGTTCTCGACCGGCACGCGCACGTCGTCGAAGAACACCTCGGCGAAACCGGTCTCACCGTTGAGCTGGCGGATCGGCCGCACCGTGATACCTGGGGTGTCGAGCGGCACCAGCACGAAGGACAGGCCATGATGGCGGGTCGACTCCGGGTCGGTGCGGAACAGGCCGAACAGCCAGTCGGCCCACACTGCGCGGGTCGACCAGGTCTTCTGGCCGTTGATCACGTAGTGGTCGCCGTCGCGGATCGCCTTGGTGCGGATCGCCGCCATGTCCGAGCCGGCGTTCGGCTCCGACCAGCCCTGCGCCCACACGTCGTCACCGGCGGCAATGCGCGGCAGGAAGCGCTGTCGCTGTTCGTCGGTGCCGTAGTCCATGATGGTCGGCCCGAGCAGAAATACGCCGTTCTGGTTGACGCGCAGCGGTGCTGCGGCGCACCAGTATTCCTCTTCGAAGATCAGCCATTCGATCAGGTCGCAGCCGCGCCCGCCCAGCTCCTTGGGCCAGGTGACCATGCTCCAGCGCCCCTCGAACAGGGTGCGCTCCCAGTCGCGGTGGGCGGCAAAGCCCTCCTCGGTATCGAAGCTCGGCAGCGGCTGTGTCGGCACATGCGCCGCCAGCCACGCGCGGATCTCGGCGCGGAAGGCGCGCTGCTTGTCGGTGTAGTCCAGGTTCATGTGTTCTCCCTAAGCTCCTGGCTGGGTCGTCTGGCTCGTGGCCGCAGGGTGGATAAGGACGCAGGCCCATGCGCGTTCGACGGCCGGCGGCGCTTCACCCATCCTGCAAACCGTTTTTCATCGCGCGGCGAACTGCGCGTCGCGCTTCTCGACGAAGGCGCGGCGGGTCTCGGCCGAGTCGGCCGACAGATAGGCCTGCAGGGTGAAGCCCTGCTCCCAGCGGTACTTGTCTTCCAGGTTGCCGTCCTCGATGCCGTTGAGCGATTCCTTGGCCAGCTGGATCATCGCGGCGCTCTTGGCGGCGACGCGGCGAGCGAAGTCGAGCACGGTGTCGCGCAGTTGTTCGCGCGGCACGACCTTTTCGATCGCGCCGAGCCGGTAGGCCTCGGCGGCCGTGATCGGCTCGCCGCTGAAGTACATCGCGCGCACCTTCTGCACCGGGAACAGCCGCTGCAGATGGGCACCGCCGCCCATCGCGCCGCGGTCCACCTCGGGGACGCCGAAGGTGGCGCACTCGGACGCGAGCACCACGTCGGCCGCGCCGGCGATGCCGATGCCGCCACCCAACACGAAGCCGTGCAGCGCCGCGATCACCGGTTTGGGATTGCGATGGATGGCGCGGAAGGTCGCGTAGTTGCCGGCGTTGACCGACACGATCAGCTCCGGATGCGCGTCCAGCTCCTTGATGTCGACGCCGGCGCAAAAGCCGCGCCCCTCGGCGCGGATCACAATCACCCGCGCGTCGTCGTTCTGCCCGAGCGCGGCTATCGCGGCGGCAAGCTGGAGCCAGCCGGCGTTGTCGAGCGCGTTGACCGGCGGCCGGCTGATCACCAGTTCCGCCACGCCCTGCTTGATGTCGATGCTGAAAGGCTGCGTCATGCGACGGCTCCCTGTTGCGATGGCTGACGGTTGTAGACGGCGGCGAGGCAGGCTTCGGCCTCGCTCACCAGCGAGGCAATCAATTGCTCGCAGGAAATCAGTTCGGCGATGGCGGCGGCGGCCTGGCCACTGGGCAGCACGCCCTCGTCGGGGTGGCCGTCGACCATGGCGCGCTGGATCAACACCGGCGCATTGGCGGCCATCAGCGTTTCGGCCAACTTGGTCCGGTCCTCGCGCAGAGCCTTGCCGAGGATGGCCAGCATCTGGCCGGCGCTCATGCCGATCTGCCGCTTCCACTGCCAGGCCGAACCGAGCGCGATGGCCAGGCGGCGCCAGCCGGCGCTATGTTCCAGCTTGTCGAGGTAGGCGTTGGCGATCATCCGCTGCGGCAGGCCATCCACCGCGTGCGACACAGCAATCGCGTTGACGTCGTCGACCTTGAGGTAGCGCGCCAGCGTGTCAGCCGGCACCGGCGACTCGCGCGTCATCAGGAAGCGCGTGCCCATCGCCACCCCGGCCGCGCCGGCCGCCAGCGCCGAGGCGAGCCCCCGGCCGCTGTAATAGCCGCCGGCGGCCAGCACCGGCACGTCGACCGCATCGAGCACCTGCGGCAGCAATATCGTGGTCGGCACCGAGCCGGTATGCCCACCGCCCTCGCCGCCCTGCACGGTGACCGCGTCGGCGCCGAGCTGCACCGCCTTCACCGCGTGCTTCACCGCGCCGACGGTGGGGATGCACAGCACGCCGGCATCCTTCAGCCGTTTCACCGTGGCCTTGTCCGGGCCGCGCCCGTAGCTGACCGCGCGCACTTTATGTTCGATACAGAGCTCGATCACCTGCGCGGCGTTGGGCTGGAACATGTGGAAATTGACGCCGAACGGCTTGTCGGTCAGCGACTTGAGCCGCTCGATCTCGGCCTCGATCCGGTCGGCCGGAATCGTCGCGGCGGCCAGAAAGCCGAAGCCGCCGGCATTACAAGTGGCGGCGGTCAGCCGCGCGTCGGCCACCCAGCCCATCGCGGTCTGGATGATCGGGTAGCGGCAGCCAAGCAGCCGCACGATGTCGGTGTGCAGCCAGCCGCTCGCCTGCGGCTCCGGGACAAAGAGCGCGTTCATTCCGCCTCCTTGCGCTGCGACGCGGCCATGCTGCGCGCGTCGAAGCCGGCCAACTTGTCGCCGGACACCAGCTCGTTGTGCGCGTGGGCGAAGTGGTGCCAGGCGAACGCCGCGTCCATGCCGGCACGCTTGCCCTGCAGGTCTTCGACGTGGTTGATCGCCTGCTTGGTCAGCGCCAGGCCCAGCCGCGGCATCGCGGCGATGCGGCCGGCGATGGACTGCACCTCGTCACGCAGCGCCTCGCGCGCCACCACCTTGTTGACCATGCCCATCTGGTAGGCGCGTTCGGCCGACATCCTCTCGCCGAGGAACAGGAATTCCTTGGCGATGCGCGGGTTGAGCTCGTACGGGTGCGCGAAGTATTCGACGCCGGGAATGCCCATGCGCACCACCGGGTCGGCGAAGAACGCGTCGTCCGAGGCGACGATCAGGTCGCACACCCAGGCGAGCATCAGCCCGCCGGCCACGCAGGCGCCGTGCACCATCGCGATGGTCGGCTTGGGGATGTCGCGCCAGCGCCGGCACATGCCCAGGTACACCTCCTGCTCGCGCGCGTACAGAAACTCCCCGCCCGGCTTGCCCACATGGTCGTACCACAGCGAAGCCCTGTCGAAGCTCTGGTCGATGTCGCGTCCCGGCGTGCCGATGTCGTGGCCGGCCGAGAAGTGCTTGCCGGCCCCGGCCAGCACGATCACCTTCACCGCATCGTCGTCGGCGGCGCGGCGAAACGCGGCGTCGAGCGCATAGGTCATCTTCGAGTTCTGCGCGTTGTGATAGGCCGGGCGGTTAAGCGTGATCGTCGCCACGCCGCCCTCCGCCTCGTACAACACCACCTCGGCCGCATCGAGCGGCGGCTCCAGCTGTTCAGTTGTCGCCTTGTCCATGTGTGCAGTCCTCAGCGCGCCCGGATGCCCGGCGGGTTGTTCTTGATCGCCGCCGCGCGCAGATTGTGCGGGTCGAGGCGGCGGATGATCGCGAGCTGCTCCTCGGTCGGGTGCGGCGTCTCGGTGAGGTTGGCCGAAACCTCCAGCGGGAAGCCGGTCGCCGCGCGCACCTCGTCCAGGGTCACGCCCGGGTGCAGCGACACCACGCGGATGCTGCGGTCCGGCCCGCCGAAGTCCATCACGCATAGGTCGGTGACGATGCGGCGGATGTCCAGGCTGGCCGGTACCTTGCCGTTCGGCCAACGTGCCGGGTTGTAGCCGGCGCTACACACCACGTCGACCTCGCCCGCCACGAACACGCGGGCGTTGTGGCCGGGGATGAACATCGAGTTGGCGTGGCTGACGCTGTTGCCCGGAAAGCCGCGCATGCCCAGCATCTGCACCTTCGGCTTGTTGAAATCGCCGATGCACGAGATGTTGCCCTGGCCGAAGCGGTCGACCTGGGTCGGCGTCACCAGCGCATGGCGGCGGCCGTGCCACACCACGTCAAACACGCGGCTGTAAGGCATCCAGCCGCTAAACTGCGTCTTGCCCTCGCGCGGGCCGAGCGGCAGCGGCTCCTCGATCAGATACGCCTCGCCGTCGGTCATCAGCAGCGCCGGGTTGTGCGTCAGCTTCGTCAGGCCCGCCGCGATGCGCGGGATGGTGCCGATGCCGGTGGCCAGCACCTCGCCGTCGTCGCGCCAGACCTCGGCGCAGGCGACGATGGCCAGTTCGCTCAGGGTGAATTCGCTCATTTCATTCTCCTCACAGCACCGGCAGCGGCAATTGGGTCACGTGCGACAGGCCTCCGACCCGCTGCAGGTAGTCGGCCTCGTCGCGGCCCAGGTACTGGTTGGCGTAGCGCTGCCAACCGTCGTCCTTGCCGGCGGCGGCGACGTAGTCCTTCAGGTGCGCCGCGTCCCAGCCGTACTGCGGCGCGCACGAGGTCGGGTGCGCCCCGCCCGGCGCGTACACCACGCCGGACACCAGCGAGCGCTCGAAGTAATTGCGCTTGGCGGTGTCGCCGCAGCCATCGGCCAGGCTGTCGACCACATATTCGGCACTGACGAAGGTGCGCTCGGCCGCACGGGCCATCTGCTCGTCGAAGAACGGGTCCGGGCCGTGGATCTGGGTATTGCCGAGCCGGTCGGCGTAGTCGACGTGCAGCAGCGCCACGTCGAGCGGAATCGCCGGCATCGCCAGCAGCGTCTCCTCGTCGGCGTACGGCGAGCGCACCAGGCGCAGTTCGGGGTTGTGGGTCAACAGGTCGGTGCCGAGGCCCACCCGGGTCGGCAGGAAGGGCACGCGCATGCCGGCGGCGCGCAGGCCCAGGTTCAGCAGGCCTTCGTCCAGCTCGCTGACGTTCACCTCGCCGCGCTCGCGGGCGCGGCGGAAGAACGGCTCCAGCGGGATGAAGTCCATCGACACGAAGCCGTAGACCAGCTTCTTTACCTTGCCGGCCGCGCACAGCATGCCCATCTCCGGGCCGCCGTAGCCGACGATGGTCAGGTCTTTCAAGTCCGATCGCAGGATCGCGCGCACCAGCGCCATCGGTTTGCGGCGCGGGCCCCAGCCGCCGATGCCGATGGTCATGCCGCTTTTCAACTGCCCCACCACCTCGGCAAGGCTGGTCCGTTTATCGAGTTGCCGGGTCATCGCATCACTCCCTGAAACCGACGCTGAAATCGTGGCCCCACTGGCTGACCGCGGTGGACTCGAACACCACGTGCTCGTCCCAGTCCACCAACCGGCCCTCGCAGCCGTACTCCAGTGCAAAGCCGGACGGCGTCAGCATGTAGAAGGACATCATGTGGTCGTTCACATGGCGGCCCAGCGTGGCCATCAGCTTCACGCCGGCTTTTTCCATGCGGTCCTGCGCGCGGCCCACCTCGTCCATGCTCGGCACCTCGACCATCGCGTGCACGCAGCCGGACGGCACCTCGCCCTCGAACAGCGCCAGGCTGTGGTGGCGGGCGTTGCCGCAATGCAGGAAGTGGATGCGCTGCGCCGGGGCGTCCGGCGCGAAACGGTGGATAAAGGTGTCCGCCTGGCCGAAGCCCAGCACGTCGCGGAAGAACGCGGCGGTGGCGTCGAAGTTCGGCGCCGGCAGCACGGTGTGCCCCATGCCCAGGTGGCCGGTGACGAAGTGCGGCACCCCCTGCGGCGACGCGAAGCGCGCGAAATCGCTCTTGAAGCCCAGCGCCAGCTCGTGGCGGTTGCCGGACGGGTCGACGAACGACACCAGATCCAGCACCTGGCGCGCCGCCTTCAGCGCCGCATCGGCGCGGATCGTCTCGACCCCGGCCTTGTTCAGCGCGGCAATCGCGGCGTCGAACGCCGCCTGGTCGGCCACCTCCCAGCCCGAGGCGTAGTAACGGTTGGCCGAACCGGCCTGTACCGCGATGCGGAAGTGACGCTCGTCAAGCTTCAGGTACACGCCGCCGTCCGGCGCGTCGTTCACCATCGTGCCGAGCACCTGTTCGCCGAACGGGCGCCACGCTTGCGGGTCTTGCGCCTCGGCCACGATATAGGCCAGGCCGCGAATGTCGATCATGTGCTCCTCCTGTTCCGTGCGCTTGGCGCAGACCGCCAGTGCTTGGGGCGGACTGTAGCCGCGCGGAACAGGGGGGACATCGTCTGATGGGACTAAGGGGAAGATGTGGATGGAGGAATGCGAAGCACCTCCTTGTGGAAAAAATCGGTCTGCCAACTGTCAATGCCAATTGCAACAACCCATAAATGATCTAGCATAAATTTATGTTGCCGCCCCTGAAAAATTCAATATTTGGACATTTGAGGTGTACAGGCTTGGATTTATGGCTCCATTGATCATCCATCATCGAGCCGACCATACCTAAATCAAGACAATAAGACAGCAGTTTCCTCAGAATCATCCGTAGATTGAGCCTACAAATACATAGCAAGACATGAAACGCATCACGATCTGTGTCTTTTAGCCAGTGTCAGGGCAGACAAGCGGAGATAGGGTTATACATTGCTAAACATCTTAGCAGCAATGGAGGGTGTGAAAGTGAGCACGAGATACATGGCAAATAAAAATAATATAAAAGATCAGAGTGAAAGCCTTCTCGATGCAGAACGAGCGACAACACAAATAATATGCGGAGTATTGACTTTAAAGTACATATTGGATGAACTATTAAAGGCCATTTATCGAAAAGGCTTGCTATCAATAAATGATTATGCATATTTTATCACCTTGACAATCATAGGTGTTCTTGCGGTGCTTTGGATTTTTTCTGGAAAACTTGAACTTAAAACTCTTATCGAATGGTTAGATCCAAGGTGCTACGTTCCAACGAGTTTTTTCATCCAGTCGGCCATAATTTTTGGAGTTGGCATTCTTTTAGTTTCGCTGCTACTAACTGCAAAATCCATACACATATTTGGAACAATTTACTTCATATATTTGTGTTTGGATTTATATTCATGGACTTATCGTCGCAAAGAAATTGGCTCTATTTTGAAGAGTGCAATGATTTCACTTTTACAGGAAGATACCACAGGAACATTAGCAAGAAAGCAAGCAGTAAATATTTTCAAATCAGGAGTCACATTGATTAGTGGTTATTATATAGAGCGCCCCCATATTAAGCGTTTAATTTTCATGATGATAGTTAGTTTTGTTCTTTTATGCATCGGATGGGTTGTAAAGGTGAGCCCACTCTCTTGGGTTTATAAAGATCAACTCACTTTGTGTTTTTATGTTATTTTTATTTTGGCTACAATTTTCTCAGAAACAGTTATTTTCACCTGGAGAGAATATCTTAACCGCGAACTAAGACTACTTCTCATGAACCTTCAGGAGCTTGAACGTGATTTTCCAATGGAATTTTCATAAAAATGCGAAAAGGGGAAAGATTTATTTTTACCACCCTAAACTGTTTGGCGTAGTCGTCATCAACAGTTCGGCTTCCTAAAAAATAAATCCATCCCCCTTCTCTATTAAATGTGTCATTTAAGGCGCATACATCATATTAGGTATACACAGTTCTTCGCATGACAACATCGATCACATTTCATGAGTACGCTTCGTCACACGACCTGGAAGTGGTATCAACCTTGGCACCCGACAACTCGGCGCAAGAGTTCATGTACTCGGTGGACAAAACGAAGCGCTACGCCTATTCGGAAATTTGGGATCCGCAGGGAAAGCTCGTGCTGTGGGTAATGCTTAACCCCGGCACTGGCGAGACCGAGCAACGACGCCGAAACACGCTGGAGCAGTGCAAGAAGTGGTCAAAGTGGTGGGGCTACGGCGGCCTTCTATTTGGGAACGTCATTGCATGGCGAACTAAGTCTGCTAAAGACTTGCTGGCTCACCACCGCGAACATGACCCCATCAATGACGCAGCGCTTCGAATGCTTCGCTCACTCGCTAAGGAGTCAATAGTGGCTTGGGGCAATAAGGGGCGCACCGTTAATGCTTCAGGTACAGTATTGGCATTGCTCGGATCAGCACGATGTCTTTGTTACACAAAGAGAGGTGAGCCCCACCATCCTCTATTAATTAGTGATGAGATCGTTAGAGACGAGACCAAACTTGCCCTTTGGCCATCAAAGGCAAACTAAGACGCTTAACCCATATTGGAAAAATGGGGCCTGATTTATTAAGGATTATTCACGCGCCCCCCAGTGGACTCATACCTGCCACAACCAGAAAAGGGGAAACCGAAAAGGGGACAGATTTATTTTTAAACCCTAAACTGTTGAGAGTAGTCGCCACGAACAGTTCGGCCTCCTAAAAAATAAATCCCCCCTTTCTCATGCGGAAAAGGGCACAGCCTGCGCCCGGACATGGGGGATACGGACATGGGGGATAGGAAAAGTAGGAAAAGGGGACAGATTTATTTTTAGGCTCATTCACGTTACCCCAGTGGACTCATGCCCGCCACAACAGCCCCTGAGTGCACATCCTGAATCCAGACGAAGCAACAGTGCTCAAATGGTCTTCCCATTGGAGACGGAGTGCGTGTGTGGACCGCCCACCATATTGGCCCCCATATCGGAGCCGTCAGTATGATGAGCGGAAGGGCTCCTATAAGCGCACCTTGTGCAGCCCCTGCTCCCGCAATCTTGCCGA
The DNA here is from genome assembly GCF_055597485.1 of Crenobacter sp. CS_VA4. Taxonomy (NCBI): domain Bacteria; kingdom Pseudomonadati; phylum Pseudomonadota; class Betaproteobacteria; order Neisseriales; family Neisseriaceae; genus Crenobacter; species Crenobacter sp. CS_VA4. The sequence continues at coordinate 11,709 of NZ_JBVMAE010000031.1, read as the reverse complement.
GGCTGGGCTCGGAATAAGGCTTCAGCACCGCGCTTGAAGGGGGCTGACCTGGGGCAAGTTCATAGGCCAAGACGACATACTGGCGCTCTGCAGCAAGCTCGGCATCGAGCGCCGTTTCGTCCTCCCATTCATTGGACCACAGCACTTTTACCGTGACCTTGTGAGATCCCGGCGCCAGGTATTCCTTGCCGGACAGCTTGCTACCGTCAATCGCCAGTTCTTTTAGATAGACTGATTTCCCGTTTGTCTCGTAGTACCCATAGGACAACTCCGCACGTTCCCCCTGAACGGTCGGCTTGGAAGCACCGCCAACGGTTTGCACCAGGGCGACAAATGCCAACAGAACTGCGGCGATGCGGCCGATCGGCGAGTATGGGTAGACCATGTTCTGCTTCCTCTATCCCATCTTCCTCCCGCATGGCGCGAGCGCTCTCACCGTGTCGAGCCACGGCTGAAACCCTGTGTAAGACAAGATAGTACGCGTTCGCCTATCAGTCAGTCGCTCAGGTCCCGTAGCCCGGAGAAGGGCGCAGCCCGCGTCCGGGGAATGGCTGGCTGGGCTCCCCGGACTCGGCCCCCTGGGCCTCCTCCGGGCTACGGTGCTGCGTGGCGGCAGGGGCCGGCCGTACGGCCCATCGGCTTAACGACCTAGTAGCGGCTGCTCGTTTCCACGATGCCAAAAACACAGCGCCTTCCGGCTCATATTGAGCACGGAAGGCGCTGTGTTTTTTCACCCGGCACGTTGAACCAGATAACTGGTCATATACCGGGTGAAGCGGTAACGCAATCGGCTACGCTCCGATTGCATTATTAAGAGGTAGTACAGACTATGGCCTTGCCCATCTCCCCGAGTGAATATGGCCGTCATCGTGGTGCCGATCGTGGTGCTGAATGATGGGTCTGTATCCCGGCCGCTTTTCCCTCAAAAACCGGAAAACCATATAGGCAATAGCGCAGGGGCCTGCGCCATAAACCACCATCCCGAAGAGAAAATATACAATGGTATCCATGGCTTCCCTTTGAGTTCAAAGTTCAAGCAGCCGGCCGCAAAGGTAGATCAGCCGCAATACACTGCTCGATTAAGTCGTTAACAACTCACCCGACGAACAGGGATCAGATACTTTTTGAGGTTCTTCGGCCCGCCGGAGAGATCAGGTTCGTACACATACCATGTCCATATCCTGCAATATGGCAAAGCATTGCGATTAATCAATGCCGATTTACGTTATGACGTCTTCGCCGAGCAGGGCGTGCTGGCGACCGCGCGAGGTCGAGCAACCGCTCCCCTGCCGGACGACGACGCCCTACCCCACCTCCCGCAACACCTCCCCCGCCCGCTCCCGCAACTGATACCTCACCATCTTGCCCGACGCATTGGTCGGCACTTCCGTAGCCCGGAGAAGGGCGCAAGCCCGCGTCCGGGACATGACTGACGACACTCCCCGGACTCGGCCCGTAGGGCCTCCTCCGGGCTACGGTGCGATACCCTATCCCGCCACCCGCAGCTCCTCCCCCGCCCGCTCGCGCAACTGGTACTTCACGACCTTGCCGGATGCATTGGTGGGCAGCGCGTCGACCAACAGCACCCGGCGCGGCACCTTGTAGTTGGCCATCTGCTCGCGGCACCAGGCGATCAGCCCGGCCTCGGTCAGCTCGATACCCTGGCGCGCCACCACATAGGCCCAGCCGACTTCGCCGAGGCGCTCGTCGGGCATGCCGATCACCGCCGACTGCGCGACGCCCGGATGGTTGGCGAGCAGCCGTTCGATCTCGGCCGGATAGCAGTTGAAGCCACCGACGATGAACAGGTCCTTGATGCGGTCGGTGATGCGCAGATAGCCGCGCTCGTCCAGCACGCCGACGTCGCCGGTGTGCAGCCAGCCGTCGTTATCGATGGTGGCGGCGGTCGCGGCCGCGTCGTCGAAATAGCCGGCCATCACGTTGTAGCCGCGCAGCAACAGCTCGCCCTCCTGCCCCGCCGCCACCGGTCGACCTGCCGCATCGACGCAGCAGAGCTCCACCCCCGGCAGCGCGTGGCCGCAGCTGGTGGCGGTGGTGAGCGGGTCGTCGGTGGCCTCGCTCATCGCGGCGAAGCCGCAGGATTCGGTCAGTCCATAACCGGTCAGCACGATCTCGAAGCCCAGCTCCTTGCGCATCCGTTCGATCAGCACCGGCGGGATCGTCGCCGCGCCGGTGACGCTGGCACGCAGGCTGGACAGGTCGAAGCTCGCCAGGTCCGCTTCGGCCAACAGGCTGTGGAACAAGGTCGGCGGGCCGGGCAGCACGCTGACGCGCTCCTGCTCGATCCGCTTCAGCACCCGGCGCGTGTCGAACACCGGCTCCATCAGCACGGTGGCGCCGGCCGTCAGCGCCGCGAGCCAGCCGGCCTTGTAGCCGAAGGTGTGGAAGAACGGGTTGACGATCAGGTAACGGTCGGCCGGGCTCAGGCGCATGCAGCCGGCCCAGGCGGCGACGCCGCGCAGGTTCTGGCCGTGGCGGGTCATCACCCCCTTGGGGTGGCCGGTGGTGCCCGAGGTGAACATCAGGTCGGACAGGTCATCCTGCCCGACCGCGGCGGCGCACTCGTTCACCACTGCGTCGTCCACCGCGTCGCCCTGCGCGACGAAGCCGCCCCAGTCGAGCTCGCCCGGCTCGGCATCGCCGATCACCACCAGCTGTTCCAAAGTAGCTGGACGGTGGCCGGCCAGCAGCGCCGGGTAACGCGCGTCCAGGAAATCGCCGGTGCAGAACAGCAGCCGCGCGCCGCTCTTGGCCAGGATATAGCCGGCCTCCATGCCCTTCATCCGGGTGTTGATCGGCACCAGCACCGCGCCGACGCTGTGGATCGCCAGCGCGGCGACGATCCACTCGGGGCAATTGGGCGCCCAGATCGCCACCCGGTCGCCTTTCTCGATGCCGAAGGTGAGCAAGGCGGCGGCGGCGCGGCGGCGGAGCGCGTCGAGTTCGGCGTAGCTCAGGGCCACGCCGTCGTGATCGATCGCCGTACGCTCCGCATCGCGCACGGCGCGGTCGGCGATCAGTTGCGGAATGGTCGAATAGGTCGCAGCCATGGAACGGTGATCCTTGGACAGGCGCCGGGCAAAACCGGCATGGGGATGGGATGGGCCGCGAGGGCGGCCCGACTCTGTCTTCACATGAAGAGTCGCTAACAAAACCCAGCGAAGCGGTCCTGGCTAGGCGCCCTGCCGCAGACAGTACAAGTCGTACGGCAAGGCAGGGCAACAACGCCAGGAGGGTTTTGTTAGCGGCTCTAAGGAAAGGCGACGCGCAAGGTGGCCGACACCGGCCGCGCCTGGCAGGCCAGGATCCAGCCTTCGGCCAACTCGGCGGCGTCGAGCACCTGATTGCCGGCCATGCTGACTTCGCCCGCCTCGACCTTGCACATACACGCGCCGCAGGCGCCGGCGCGGCAGGACGACGGCGGCTTCATGCCGGCGCGGCCCATCGCGTCGAGCAGCACTTCGCCCGGCTGCCAGTCGAAGGCGTAGACCTCGTCGTCGAGTGCCACCTCGACGTGCGCAGTCTCGGCTCCAACCACCGGAGCCGGCGCGTCACCGGCGACGAAGCGCTCCAGATGCACCCGCGCGGCCGGCATGCCGATGCTCGCCAGCGCCGCCTCGGCGGCGGCCATGAACGGCGCCGGCCCGCAGATGAAGGCGTCGGCATCGCGCCACGGCGCGGCGAGGCTAGCCAGCTGTTCGGCCGACGTGATGCCTTGAACGACATCGAGCCAGTGGATCACCCGGAATCGTTGCGGATGGGTGCGTGCCAGTTCGGCCAGCTCGGCGGCGAAGATCACCGAGCGCTCGTCGCGGTTGGCGTACAGCAGCGTCACCGATCCGCGCCCGGTGGCCAGCGCCGACTTGGCGATGGCGATCACCGGGGTGATGCCGCTGCCGCCGGCGAACAGCAACAGGTCGGCGTCGAGGCTGGCCGGCACGAACAGGCCGGCAGGCGCCGCCACCTCCAGCCAGTCGCCGGCGACAATGTGGTCGCACAGCCAGTTCGACGCCCGGCCGTCGCGCACCCGTTTCACCGTCACCTTCGGCGCCTCGGCGAGTGCCGGGCTGCTCGCCAGCGAGTAACAGCGGATCAGCGCCTCGCCCGCCACCGGCAGCCGGAAGGTCAAAAATTGCCCGGGCCGGGCGCGGAACCGTTCGGCCAACGTGGTGGGCACCTCGAACACGAAGGACTTGGCATCGGGCGTTTCGGCGCGCACCTCGGCGACGCGCAGCCGGAAGAAGCCCGGAGTGGATTCGCGGGCGTAGTCCATGGCGTCAGTCCGCGGTCATCAGGAAGCCGTTGTCGACGCGCAGCTCCAGCCCGTTCACCCAGCGCGACTCGTCCGAGGCGAGGAACAGCACCACATTGGCGACGTCCACCGGCTCGCACATGCGCGCCAGCGGGTCGGCACCGCTATCGCTCATCTGGCTCGGGTCGGCCTGTGCGGCCAGCGCCGCCACCATCGGCGTCTTGATACCGTCCGGGTGGATCGAGTTACAGCGGATGTTGTACTTCTGGCGCTTGCAGTAGGCGGCGACGCTGCGGGTGAGCGCACTGACCGCGCCCTTGCTGGCCGAATACGCGCAGAACATCGACATGCCGCCGATGCCGGCGAGCGAGGACATATTGACGATCGAGCCGCCGCCGGTGTCCTTCATCGCCTTCACCGCCGACTGGCAGCCGAGGAAGTAACCCGCCGCATTGATGTCGAGCAGGCGACGCCATTGCTCCAGCGTGGTGTCCTCGATCGAACCGAGCTGCAGGATCGCCGCGTTGTTGACCAGCACGTCGAGCCGGCCGAAGCGCGACAGCGTCAGCTCCATCGCGCGCTGCCAGTCGGCTTCGCTGGCGATGTCGTGACGCACGAACAGCGCCGCGTCGCCGATCTCGCTCGCCAGCGCCTGGCCGGCGTCGGCGTTGACGTCGGTGATCACCACCCGCGCGCCCTGGCGCGCCAAGAGCAGCGCGTCCTCGCGGCCCACGCCGCTGGCGCCGCCGGTGATCAGCGCCACCTTGCCGGCCACCCGGCCCTTGTCAGCTTGCTGTGTCATCTGTCATCTCCTCGGTTCTGATTGGCTGGGGGTTGGCCGAACGATTCCGGCCGATATGCTGTTCGGCCGCATGGCGGCCGGCGCGCCGTCCCGACCAGAGACAGTCGGCGAGCGACAGCCCGCTGACGTAACGGCAGGAGGCGATGCCGACCGCGGCGCGGCCGGCGGCATAGAGTCCGGCGATGGGCCGGCGCGCGGTGTCGAGCACCGCGCCGCTGCCCTCGTCGACCGCTAGGCCGCCGAGGGTGATCGTCGGGCAGGGAAACAAGCGGCTCGCCGCCGAGACGTCGAGCGCGTAGAAGGGGCCGGTGTCTAGCGCCTGCAGCAGCGCGGCCGACTTGCCGAACTCGGCGTCACTGCCTGCCGCGGCGGCGGCGTTGTAGCGCTCGACGCTGTCGGCGAGCGATGCCGGGTCGACGCCGATGCGGCGAGCCAGCGCGGCGAGCGTCGTCCCCTTGCGCCGCGCCAGCCGCATCAGCAGCCAGGCCGGCACGCTCTGGAACGGCCACAGCCCGCCGTGGCGCACCTCGTGCAGCGCCGTCCTTAACTGCGCGGCATCGAGGATCAGCCAGGCGCGGCCGTCCTGCTTTTCCACCAGCTCGTGGCCGATCGCTGCGCCGTACTGTTCCTCGTTGCAGAAGCGCCGCCCCACGCGGTTGACCAGCATGCCGTGCACCCAGGCATAGGGCGGGTTGATGAAGCGCCACGCCGACATCCGGTCGAGGTGCTCAGCGGCCGCGCCGAGCGGTTCGGCCAACCTTAAGGCGCTACCGGTGCAACCGGGGCTGCCGAGCGCGAAGGTGCTGCGATACGCCGGCGCCTCGCGCGCCACCCGCTCGCGGTCGAAGATGTAGCCGCCGGTGGTCAGTACCACCGCGCGGCGCGCGTGGACCCGGAAAGGTTGGCCGAAACGGCCCTCCAGCCAGCCGAGCAGGCGGCGCGCCGCCCCGCCCAACGCTGGGTGCGCGTTGTGCAGCGTGAAGACCAGCGGCGCCAGCCAGCGGTGCAAGGCGCAGGCGAGGCTGCCCGGGCGCAAGCGGCGCAGCTCGGCACCGATCACCCGGCCGGCCTCGTCGGTCAAGAGCCGCTCGGCGCGCGCCTGCAGCAGCAGGCCAACGCCGGCGCGGCGAACCGCGGCGGCCAAGGTCGCGAACAGCACGCGGCCGGACATGCCCTGCCCCTTCACCCGGTGACCGCGCGGCGCCGGCGGCGCCTCGCCGCGGTAGGCGGCCACCGTCTCGTTGCCGGAGTAATAGAGGTAATGCTGGTCGCTGGGATAAGACGTCTTGTGCGGAGGCACCGAGGCATCGAACTCGACGCCGAGCGCTTCGAGCCAGCGGCCCAGCCCGACGCTGTCGGCGCAGAAGCGATGAAGCGTTTCGGCCGACACCGCGTCGCCGACCTCGTGGCGCAGGTAATCGGCCATCGCCGCCGGCGTGTCGGCAAAGCCGGCCTCGTGCTGCTGCGCGGTGCCACCGCCCAGGTACACCACGCCACCGGACAGGGCACTGGCCCCGCCGCCGCCGAAGCGCTCGGCGACTAGCACCGAAGCGCCCTGCTCGGCAGCCTCAAGCGCCGCAGCCGCCCCGGCCGCGCCGAAGCCGATCACCAGCACGTCGCAGGCGGCGTGCCAGTCTTGTTCGCTGTGGTGGGTGTCCGCTGCCATCGTCGCAACCTGTCAGTAGGGTTGCGGACATCTTCGCGGGCGGGGGGATGGGCTACATCGTCCGAGGGGACTAGGGGGAGAATCGATGAGGAAATGGTGAGATTCGAACTCACGGACGCGGGTTCGATCCCCGCCGCCTCATGGCGGGGGTTCGAATCCCCATCGACAGGCCTACTGATTCGTAATCAGTAGGCCGCAAGCATCTACGGCTAAGTCTCTTGTGAAGGTTAGAGGCTATCGATGATGACGAACAGCTGCTTGCTTGATTCAGAACGTAGCGTATGACTGTCATTGCCCCATCTCGGTCATTCGACCCTTGTCAAAAGAATGGCGGTGCATCGGCCATTACTGCCTTCGGAGATCCGAGCAGTCACCTTCCGCTACAGAGCGGTCACCGGACGTTGGTTGGGATCTTCGCGCGGAACGGCAGCTTTCCCCCATCGTGTAAGACTGAACTCGACATAGCGGAAGTTCATCCATCCTCAAAGCAGGAAATGTCTACCGTTGTCGGGGCAGTCCATTCTCAATCACCCTCCGTCTGGTAAACCTAGTACCGGGCCGCACGCCAAAGGTTGGCCGACTCCACAGTGAGGCTGCGCAAACCACTGCGGGCCAGCATGCGTTCCGACTCTTCTTGTGCGGCGTCAAGGACAGCGCGCTCGTCAACCATGCGCACGACGTAGTCTTCCATCAGGATCTTGCCGTCGACGATGGTGGTACAGACATCACCTCCATTGGCAAAGCAGGTAACACGGTAGACAGGCATGTTCATCGGCATCAGGTGCGGTTTGAACAGGTCGACCAGGATGATGTCGGCTTTCTTACCGACTTCCAGCGAGCCGATCTCGTGATCCAACGACAGCGCCTTAGCGGCATCGATGGTGACCATTTCCAGAACCTTGCCATGCGGCAGGATGTCCGGGTCACTGAAATGGCGACGGTGATAATGCATGCACTGGAACATGTGGCGGAACATGTCATAACTGCGATCCGGGGCCGCGCCGTCTGAACCAATGGCAACCGTCACTCCGGCCTCGATCAGCTCAGGGACTGGGCAACGCCCGAGGATTGACATGATGGCGCTGGGGTTGTGAATGATCTTGGTCTGGGTTTCCCTGCACAGCGCTATGTCTTCTTCTGTCAGGTCGATACTGTGCGACATGGCGGAGGTCGGGCCGAGTAAGCCCAGCTCGCGATGTGCCAGCGCCAGTGTTCCACCGCGATGGCCATCTTGGGTGAAGGTCAAACCGTGTCGCCGGGCCAGGGCCATGTAGTCCTGTGCCTGTTGGCGAAATACTGGGGCGAGCGCCTGGTGACTTTGCTCATACTGTGGTGCATACACCGGCAGCGAGATGGCGATTTGTACTCGCCCCCCACCTAACCCCTCACAGGTTCTGACGATTTCTTCGCATACCTCGAACACGGTGACAGAGTCGACTTCATGTCGCCGTGGAGGTTCGGTCGACCAGTCCAGATAGGTGGGCGGAACACCCGGCCGTGACGGCCCTACCGCCACCACAGAGCGGGTACCGGTTTCGACAATAGCTTGGGCATGTCGCTGGGCATAGACGGGATCGTCGACCCGCATGATCGAGTCACCGCCGCCCAGTAGCGACACCCCCGTGGTAGTGCCGCATTTGAGCCGCTCCAGTGCGGACAACCTGGCGTCCACTTCCCAAAACTCCGGGCCGGAGGCTGACATGTAGATGGTCTGGCAAGCAAGCGTCCAGGCATCACCATCACTACCACCAAGGGATTTCAACATGGCATGGCCGGCGTGGGCATGGCTGTCAATCAGGCCCGGAAGCACTGCCTTGTTCCGGGCGTTGATGATTTTGTCTGCGGTGTAGCGTACACGCAGTTCATCCGTCCTACCCACCGCGATGATGCGATCACCACGAACGGCCACGGCTCCATCTTGGATCACTCGCCGAGTCTCATCCACGGTGATGACTACACCGTGTTCGATGAGCAAGTCTACGTGCACTACGGCTGCGCTTAGGTCATTCTGAATGGTCATAAAGGTATCCATGCATGAGAGTGTCAAATCGGATTGCCAAGCAGGTGGGCAATTCCAGGCTCACAAGCGACTCTCAAGCAGACGCCCCTGTCGAGCGACCACAACACCGCGGCGGATCACCGTTCTGGCCACCGGGCGAGTGACAACTGCCTCGCTAAGGGTCTCGGCTGGCAACAATAGGAAGTTGGCAGCGTGTCCCGTTTCCAACCCATAGTCGAGGCGGCCAAGCGCCTTTGCGCCATAGTGGGTTGCGGCGTCAAACGCTGTGCAAATGCTTTCGTCCCTTCTCATGCCGCAGCGGAAGGCAAGCAACATGGCGCGTTCAAGCATGTCGCCATTACCCATTGGAGACCAAGCATCACGAATGCCGTCAGAGCCAAGGCAAATGTTGACGCCTGTCGCGATCAACTCGGCAAATGGGGGGATGGCAATATCAGCAGGAGCGGTGGTCATTAGCGAGATCCGGTTGGCCGCAAGCCGTTCGGCAAGCGGGCGTATCTCGGGCCAGCTCTTCATGCCCAAGCAGAAGGCATGGCTGATCATGACCTTGCCCTGGAGCTGATAACGCTCAGTGAACTCGATGATGCGATCAATCTGCCATAGCCCCAGCTCACCGCCATCATGGAGGTGAATATCGACGCCACAGCCAAACCGCTCGGCCATCTCGAACACCGTAGTGAGATGGGCAATGGGGTCATTGTCGATGCCGCAGGGGTCCAATCCACCCACGACTTCAATGCCAAGCTTCAAGGCTTCACACATCAACTCCTCTGTGCCTGGGTGACGAATGAGCCCTGCCTGTGGGAATGCCACAAACTCCATATCAACAAGATCGGCGTATCGTTCGCGCAATGCCAGCATGGCCTCAATGTGCTTCAGCCCCAGCTCGGGGTCGACATCCACATGGCAACGAAACGTGAGAGAACCGCGAGCAATACACTGCTCAAGCAGTGCGCCGGCACGCTCAGCAATGGGGGATTCGAGCTCACGGAGTACCCTACGCTCATTAGCAATTCGGTCTTTCAGCGTCGGCCCGGCACTATGCGGCCGCCAAGGCAGGCCCCAAAGGGTCTTGTCCAGATGGATGTGGCTCTCCACTAGTGCTGGAACCAGCAGCTGACCTTGACCATCCATGTCAATACTCGTTGCCGGTTCGGTACCGGCGGGGCGACGCTCGGCAATTCGCCCATCGACAACCTTAATGTCTTCAAAGTCACCGCCATAAGGGCGGACATTGCGCACCCAAAAAGATTTAGTCATTTGAATTCCATGATTGTGCGAGCGAGCCTCCCGTAGGCGGAAGGAAATGAGGACGCTTCTCTAAGCCTTTGCCAGAAGGCACCTGCAGCAGACCAAGGGTCTGCTCATTTTCCAAGCCTATTGGCCCCGCCTTTGAGAGGAGGGGCTCTATCTACGCCTTATTGAAATCGCTTAGTTGTAGATATCGAAGGAGAAATACTTTTTGGCGATGCGCTGGTAGGTGCCATCCTTCAGCATCTCTGCAAGCGCCTTGTTGATCTGTAGGCGTAAGTCATTGTCTTCCTTGCGCAGACCAATAGCAGCACCAACGCCCAAGGTTTTCGGATCGTGCAGCGCGGAGCCGGCAAAGGCATAGTCGCGGCCGGCCGCGGTCTTCAAGAAACCCAGGTCGGCTTGAACCGACGACTGTAGGGCTGCATCCAGGCGGCCAGCCACCAGGTCTTGGTACACCTGGTCTTGATTCTGGTACGTCGTGACAATCACGCCTTTTGGCTCCCAGTACGCCTTGGCATAGGCTTCCTGTGTCGACCCCTGTTCCATACCCACATGCTTACCTTTGAGCGACTCGACCGTCGGTTGGATAGGCGCGCCTTTCTTCACTACCAGGCGGGGAGGGACATTGTCGATTTTGTCGGAAAAGGCAATCTGTTCCTGCCGCTTCGCCGTCACACTCATTGAGGAGAGAATCCCATCAAATTTCCTGGCTTTCAGTGCAGGAATGATGCCGTCGAAGGAAGTTTCGACCCAAACACATTTGGCTTTCAGTGTTTCACAGATCGCATTGCCGAGATCAATATCGAAACCGACTAACTTACCATCAGGGGCCTTCGATTCAAATGGGGCATAAGTGGGATCAACGCCAAAGCGGAGGACCTTTGTTTCCATCGCATGGCCGCCATTAGCCACCAAGGCGAGAGCAACAGCAATTGCAAGCTTCTTCATGATATCTCCGTAGACAAGCTAAGTAGTACTGCAGTTGCAGATGGTCAATCAGTTGTAGTTTTTTTCTGATTGCCCCTAAATCACCCCCACGGAAAACCTGTGCTTGCGAGCACAACTTCACGCGGGGATGCACATACTAGCGATACGAAAAAACCAGCAATCCGCCTTAGGACCCAACCCCTAGAAAAGTCAAATTGCGTCTGCTGTGACTACAGCAGCTTAGGGAAGTGCGTCATCATTTTGAAATGAAATGTTGAAATGACTATCAGTGGAGAACGTAATGAAGCCACTTCTGATTGACCACGTCATGCCAATGAAGCAGAGCCGAGCTAAGCCCAGCTTTGCTTCTTGGAAAGAGACCTACTCTCAGGGGGCATTGTTGGTTCTACAGTGGAGCGCCCCCGACTGTGGCATCACCGGTTTGTCTGATGCCTCGATGGCAGCGGTGGCCGAGAAAAAGCTATTGCAGCAGAAGAAGCCAAGCTGTCTTTGATCGGACCACGGCGTAAGAGGTGGAAGTACCCACTGAATCGGCCCCACTTCCCTAGACGCCTCGTTAACCACACGCCTCAGACCTAACGGGTGGTATGGGCGTCTGTTTTTGGCTTAAAGCAGGCGCTAGCCAGACGTATAGCCTGCGTCCGCTTTGGCCGGAGGCTGTGTGAAAACGTCCCCAAGGCTATGATTTCCGTAATGCCATGCCGAGGACTGAGCAATGACACGGTTTGTTCAGGGGGATAACCGGT
>NZ_JBVMAE010000030.1:0-41968 GCF_055597485.1 Crenobacter sp. CS_VA4 | reverse complement strand
AAGGTCTGCGTTTCGCAATCCGCGAAGGTGGCCGTACCGTCGGCGCCGGCGTGGTTTCCAAGATCCTCGCCTAATCGGAATCGGAGAACGATATGCAAAGCCAGAAAATCCGCATCCGCCTGAAGGCGTTCGATTACAACCTGATCGACCGTTCCGCCCAGGAAATCGTTGAAACCGCCAAGCGCACCGGCGCCGTGGTCAAGGGTCCGGTGCCGCTGCCGACCAAGATCGAGCGTTTCGACGTCCTGCGTTCGCCGCACGTGAACAAGACTTCCCGCGACCAGCTGGAAATCCGTACTCACCTGCGTCTGATGGACATCGTTGACCCGACCGACAAGACCGTCGATGCGCTGATGAAGCTCGACCTGCCGGCTGGCGTGGACGTGGAAATCAAGCTGCAATAATCACACGGTTCAAGCGTCGTTCGCGCTAAGTGCTTGCGGCACTTGAATTTTCTGTGATACATTTGCGGACTTGCCATTTTGGCAAGTCCGCTTTTGTTTTAGATTGCTGGTCAATCGTAATCAGCACCTGCAAAAGGAAATAAACATGACTTTAGGTCTTGTCGGTCGCAAAGTCGGCATGACCCGCATTTTTGCTGAAGACGGCGCTTCCGTCCCGGTAACTGTGCTGGACATGTCCGCTAACCGCGTGACGCAAATTAAGAATGCCGACGTAGACGGCTACACTGCCGTTCAGGTGACCTTCGGTTCCCGCAAGGCTAATCGTGTGACCAAGGCTGAGGCCGGTCATTTTGGCAAGGCTGGCACTGAAGCCGGTCGTGGCCTGCACGAATTCGCCCTGTCGGCCGAAACCCTGGCCAACTACAAGGCTGGTGACGCCATCACCGTGGAAATCTTCACCGTAGGTCAACTGGTCGATGTGACCGGTACCTCCAAGGGTAAGGGTTTCTCGGGTGTGATCAAGCGCCACAACTTCTCTTCCAACCGCGCATCGCACGGTAACTCGCTGTCGCACAACACGCCGGGTTCCATCGGTCAGGCGCAGGATCCGGGTCGAGTTTTCCCGGGTAAGCGCATGGCGGGTCAGTACGGTAACGTCAAGAGCACGGTTCAGTGCCTTGAGGTCGTACGCATCGATGCCGAGCGTCAGCTGATTCTGGTCAAGGGCGCGGTCCCGGGCGCCAAGAACGGCGACGTGGTCGTTCGTCCTAGTGTGAAGGCGGGTGCGTGATGGAATTGAAAGTTATCAATGCACAAGGTCAGGCCGTAGAAGGTCTGCAAACGTCCGAAACCCTGTTCGGTCGTGAGTACAACGAGGCTCTGGTTCACCAGGTCGTTACCGCTTTCCTGGCAAATGCCCGTAGCGGTAACCGCGCCCAGCTGAACCGTCGCGACGTTAAGCACTCCACCAAGAAGCCGTGGCGCCAGAAGGGCACCGGTCGTGCTCGTTCCGGTATGACTTCGTCGCCGGTATGGCGTGGTGGTGGCCGTGCGTTCCCGAACAGCCCGGACGAGAACTTCGCCCAGAAAGTTAACCGTAAGATGTTCCGCGCTGGTATGGCCGCGATCCTGTCGCAGCTGGTCCGCGATGAACGTCTGATCGTTGTTGACGAGCTGTCCGTTGCATCCCCGAAAACCAAGGAATTCGCCGCGAAGGCGAAGGCCCTGGGCGTGGAGCAGGCTCTGTTCGTGACCAAAGAGATGGACGAAAATCTCTACCTCTCGTCCCGTAACCTGCCGAACGTGCTGGTGATCGAAGCCCAACAGGCTGACCCGTACAGCCTCTTGCGCTTCAAGAAAGTGGTCATCACCCGCGAAGCCGTGAAGCATCTCGAGGAGCAGTGGGCATGAATCAAGAACGTCTGATGCAAGTAATCCTTGCTCCGGTAGTCTCCGAGAAGAGCACGTTCGTTGCTGAAAAGCACCAGCAAGTTGTCTTCCGCGTGGTGACCGATGCCACCAAACCGGAAATCAAGGCAGCCGTGGAACTCCTGTTCAGCGTAAAAGTACAGGACGTGACCACTGTGAACGTCAAGGGCAAGGTCAAGCGCTTCGGCCAACGTTTTGGTCGTCGCAAGGACTGGAAGAAGGCTTATGTGAGCCTGGTTCCGGGTCAAGAACTTGACCTGAACGCCGCCGCTGCGGAGTGAGGAGATAGAGCATGCCTATCGTAAAAGTAAAGCCGACTTCAGCGGGCCGCCGTGCCATGGTCAAGGTGGTAACGCCTGACCTGCACAAGGGTGCCCCGTACGCGCCGCTGCTGGAGAAGAAGATCTCCACCGCCGGCCGCAACAACAACGGTCGTATCACCACCCGTCACATGGGCGGTGCGCACAAGAAGCACTACCGTGTGATCGATTTCCGTCGCAACAAGGACGGGATCCCGGCCAAGGTCGAGCGTCTGGAATACGACCCGAACCGTACCGCGCACATCGCGCTGCTGTGCTACGCCGACGGCGAGCGCCGCTACATCATCGCCCCGCGCGGTGTGAAGGCTGGTGCCGTGCTGCTGTCGGGCGCCGAAGCGCCGATCAAGGCCGGTAACACTCTGCCGATCCGCAACATCCCGGTCGGTACCACCATCCACTGCATCGAGATGCAGCCAGGCAAGGGCGCGCAAATCGCTCGTTCGGCCGGCGCTTCGGTAATGCTGCTGGCTCGTGATGGTTCCTACGCTCAGCTGCGTCTGCGCTCCGGCGAGATCCGCAAAGTGCACGTTGATTGCCGCGCCACCATCGGTGAAGTGGGCAACGAAGAGCACAACCTGCGCAAGATTGGTAAAGCTGGTGCCAACCGCTGGCGTGGTATTCGTCCGACCGTTCGCGGTGTGGCGATGAACCCGGTGGATCACCCGCACGGTGGTGGTGAAGGTCGTACTGGTGAAGGCCAGGTTCCGGTTAGCCCGTGGGGCACGCCGGCCAAGGGCTACCGTACCCGTCGCAACAAGCGTACGAACAATATGATCGTGCGCCGTCGCTATTCCACTAAAGGGTAATTGACATATGGCACGTTCGCAGAAAAAAGGCCCGTTTGTTGATCTGCACCTTCTGAAGAAGATCGACGCGGCGCGTGCAACCAGTGACAAACGTCCGATTAAGACCTGGTCGCGTCGTTCGACCGTCTTGCCGGACTTCATTGGCCTGACCATCGCTGTTCACAACGGTCGTACCCACGTTCCGGTTTATGTTTCCGAGAACATGGTGGGTCACAAACTGGGTGAATTCTCGCTGACCCGTACCTTCAAAGGCCACGCGGCCGACAAGAAGGCGAAGAAGAAATAAGGTGATGCAATGAGAGTCTCTGCACAACTTAACAATACGCGCCTTTCGGCACAAAAGTGCCGTCTGGTGGCGGATCTGATTCGCGGCCAGTCGGTTGAGCAAGCCCTGAACATCTTGACCTTCAGCCCGAAAAAAGGCGCTGAGCTGATCAAGAAAGTGCTGCTGTCGGCAATTGCCAACGCGGAGCACAACGAAGGCGCGGATATCGACACCCTCAAAGTGACGACCATCTACGTCGACAAGGGGCCGAGTCTGAAGCGTTTCACGGCGCGTGCAAAAGGCCGTGGCAATCGCATTGAAAAGCAGACTTGCCACATCACGTTGACCGTGGGCAATTGAGGGAATAGCAATGGGTCAGAAGATTCATCCGACGGGATTCCGTCTTGCCGTAACTAAGAACTGGGCGTCCAAGTGGTTCGCTAGCTCCCAGAACTTCCCGGGCATGCTGAAGCAGGACATCGAAGTCCGCGAGTTCCTGAAAAAGCGCCTGGCTCACGCGTCCGTTGGCCGTGTGATCATCGAGCGTCCGGCCAAGTCCGCCCGCATCACCATTCACAGCGCCCGTCCGGGTGTGGTGATTGGTAAAAAAGGCGAAGACATCGAGCTGCTCAAGAAAGAGCTGCAGGCTCGCCTTGGCGTGCCGGTGCATGTGAACATCGAAGAAGTCCGCAAGCCGGAAATCGACGCGCAGATCATCGCTGACGGCATCGCCGCCCAGCTGGAAAAGCGTGTGATGTTCCGCCGTGCGATGAAGCGCTCGATGCAGAACGCGATGCGCATGGGCGCCCAGGGCATCAAGATCATGTCCTCGGGTCGGCTGAACGGTATCGAAATCGCGCGTACCGAATGGTATCGCGAAGGCCGTGTGCCGTTGCATACCCTGCGCGCCGACGTGGACTACGCTACTTCCGAAGCGCACACCACCTACGGTGTCATCGGTATCAAGGTTTGGGTTTACAAGGGTGAGCTGAAGCCGGGTCAGGCTCCGGCCGCACCGGTAGCCCCTGAGAAGAAATCCAGAAAGGCAGGTGGTCGAAATGCTGCAGCCAACTAGACTCAAGTACCGCAAACAGCAGAAGGGCCGCAACACCGGTATCGCTACCCGTGGCAACAAGGTTAGCTTCGGTGAGTTCGGTCTGAAAGCGGTCGGTCGTGGTCGCCTGACTGCGCGTCAGATCGAAGCTGCCCGTCGTGCGATGACCCGTCACATCAAGCGTGGTGGTCGCATCTGGATCCGTGTATTCCCGGACAAGCCGATCACCTCCAAGCCGGCCGAAGTCCGGATGGGTAACGGTAAAGGTAGCCCGGAATTCTTCGTGGCGGAAATTCAGCCTGGCAAGATGCTGTATGAAATGGATGGCGTAAACGAAGAGCTGGCACGTGAAGCTTTCCGTTTGGCCGCAGCTAAATTGCCGATCCCGACTATGTTTGTGACTAGACAGGTAGGTCAGTAATGAAAGCGTCCGAACTGAGAGCAAAGAACGTGGACGAGCTGAAGGCCGAACTTTTGAGCCTTCTGAAGGCTCAGTTCGCGCTGCGCATGCAGCATGCTACGCAGCAGCTCGCGAAGAACAGTGAACTGAAGAAAGTGCGTCGCGACGTCGCTCGCGTTCGCACCGTTCTGAAAGAGAAGGCTGCTTAACATGAGCGAAACCAAAGTGGTACGTACGCTGACCGGCAAGGTTGTCAGCGACAAGATGGACAAAACCGTAACCGTCCTGGTCGAGCGCAAGGTTAAGCACCCGATCTACGGTAAAGTGATCCGTCGTTCCAAGAAGTTCCACGCTCACGATGAGCAAAACGAGTACCGCGAAGGCGACGTCGTTGTAATCAGCGAATCGCGTCCGCTCTCGAAGACCAAATCGTGGGTCGTGACTGCACTGGTCGAGAAAGCTCGTCAAGTGTAATGCTTGCAGAGGGGGTGACCCCTCTGTATAATGGCCACTTTCTCGCCTTTAGAAAAAGGCGAATCCGCCCGTACGGGTTCCAAGACTGGCCGTTAGATACGCCGCGCAAGCGGCGTTTCGCCTAGATATGGTTGCACCCTCGCAACCCGCTGTCGCAGCGAAAGTGACGGAATAAGTTGGAAAGAAAGGTAATCACACAATGATTCAAATGCAGACCATGCTGGAGGTCGCAGACAACACTGGTGCGCGCAGAGTAATGTGCATCAAGGTTCTCGGCGGTTCCAAGCGTCGCTACGCCAGCGTAGGCGACATCATCAAGGTGAGCATCAAGGACGCCGCTCCGCGCGGTCGCGTCAAGAAGGGTGACGTGTACAGCGCCGTGGTTGTGCGCACTGCCAAGGGCGTTCGTCGCCCGGACGGCTCGCTGATCAAGTTTGACAACAATGCGGCTGTGTTGCTCAACAACAAGCTTGAGCCGATTGGCACCCGTATCTTCGGGCCGGTGACTCGCGAATTGCGTACCGAGCGTTTCATGAAGATCGTGTCGCTCGCGCCGGAAGTGCTGTAAGGAGAGGTCGCATGCGTAAAATTCGCAAGGGTGATGAAGTCATCGTCACCACTGGTAAAGACAAAGGTAAGCGCGGCGCTGTGCTGCGCGTGCTGGACGAGAAAGTGATCGTGGAAGGCGTGAACATCGCCAAGAAGCACCAGAAGCCGAATCCGGTTCGCGGTGTTGCTGGCGGTGTAGTCGAAAAGACCATGCCGATTCACGTGTCTAACGTGGCGATTTTCAACCCGGCTACCCAGAAGGCTGATCGCGTAGCGATCAAGCAACTGGAAGATGGTCGCAAGGTTCGCGTGTTCAAATCGAACGGCGAAATCGTCGGCGCGTAAGGAGCAAACATGGCACGTCTTTACGATTTCTATAAGAGCGATGTTGTCGCCGAACTGATGAAACAGTTTGGTTACAAGTCGATCATGGAAGTGCCGCGCATCGAGAAGATCACCCTGAACATGGGTGTCGGCGAAGCGGTGGCAGACAAGAAGGTCATGGAACATGCCGTGGCCGATCTTCAGAAGATCGCAGGTCAGAAACCGGTCGTTACCGCGGCTAAGAAGTCGATTGCCGGCTTCAAGATTCGTGATGATTACCCGGTGGGCTGCAAGGTGACCCTGCGTCGCGAGCGCATGTACGAATTCCTGGATCGCCTGGTGACGATCGCGCTGCCGCGCGTCCGTGACTTCCGCGGTGTGTCCGGCAAATCGTTCGATGGTCGCGGCAACTACAACATGGGTGTGCGTGAGCAAATCATCTTCCCGGAGATCGAGTACGACAAGATCGATGCTCTGCGTGGTATGAACATCACGATCACCACCACGGCGAAGACTGACGAAGAAGCCCGCGCACTGCTGGCTCTGTTCAAGTTCCCGTTCAAGGGTTAAGCACATGGCAACACTTGCACTGATCAATCGTGAGAAGAAGCGCGCCAAGCTGGTGGCCAAGTTCGCCGGCAAGCGTGAGCAGCTTCTCGAGATCGCCAATAATCTGTCGCTCGCCGAAGAAGAGCGTTTCGAGGCTCGCCTGAAGCTCCAGGCCCTGCCGCGTAACGCTAGCCCGGTACGCCAGCGTCGTCGCTGCGCCATCACCGGTCGTCCGCGTGGCGTATTCCGCAAATTCGGTCTGGGTCGCAACAAGCTGCGTGAAATCGCCATGAAAGGCGAGATCCCGGGTGTTGTGAAGGCCAGCTGGTAATAGGAGATACCGAATGAGCATGCATGATCCTATTTCCGATATGTTGACCCGCGTCCGTAACGCACAGCGTGCAGCCAAAGTGTCGGTTTCGATGCCGTCCTCGAAGCTGAAACTGGCGATTGCCCAGGTGCTGAAAGACGAAGGTTATATCGAAGACTTCGCCGTTGCCGGCGAAGAAAAGAAGCCGGTTCTCGACATCCAGCTGAAGTACTACGCTGGCCGTCCGGTAATCGAACGCATCGAACGCGTTTCGCGCCCGGGCCTGCGTGTCTACAAAGGCACCGCCGAGATTCCGAAGGTGATGAACGGCCTGGGCGTGACCATCGTGTCCACCTCCAAGGGCGTCATGACCGATCGCAAGGCACGCGCAGCCGGTATCGGCGGCGAGCTGCTCTGCATCGTGGCTTAATGGAGAGTTTGAATGTCTCGCGTAGCTAAGAATCCTGTCGCGATCCCGGCTGGCGTTGAAGTGAAATTCAATGCAGCTGACGTGACCGTGAAAGGCAGCCTTGGCACCCTCAGCACGCCGCTGTGCGGGGATGTCGAAGTCAAGCTCGATAATAATGAGCTGACCTTCGCTGCCAAAAATGATAGTAAGTTCGCACGTTCCATGTCCGGTACGCTGCGTGCTCTCCTCAACAACATGGTGACGGGTGTCTCCAAAGGCTTCGAGAAGAAGCTGCAGCTGGTTGGCGTGGGTTACCGTGCCCAAGCTCAAGGCGATACCCTGAACCTGTCGCTTGGTTTCTCGCACCCGGTGGCGCACAAGATGCCGGAAGGTATCACCGTTGCGACCCCGACGCAGACCGAAATCCTGATCAAGGGCGCTAACAAGCAGCTCGTTGGCCAGGTGGCTGCCGAGATCCGCGCCTACCGCTCGCCGGAACCCTACAAAGGTAAGGGTGTTCGCTATGCGGATGAGGTCGTGGTTCTCAAAGAGACCAAGAAGAAGTAATTGAGGCGCTGAAATGGACAAGAAACAAGCTCGACTCCGCCGTGCACGCAAAACCCGTGCTCGGATTGCGGAGCTCAAGATGGTGCGGCTCAGCGTGCATCGCACGAATGGCCACATCTACGCTCAGATCATCGATGAGACTGGCAGTCGTGTGCTGGCCAGCGCTTCGACTCTTGAAGCTGAAGTGCGTGCGGATGCAGGCAACGGTGGCAACGTGAAAGCGGCTGTCGCTGTGGGCAAACGTATCGCCGAGAAGGCTAAAGCAGCTGGTATCGAGAAAGTGTCGTTTGACCGCGCCGGCTTCAAGTACCACGGCCGCGTCAAGGCGCTGGCTGATGCCGCTCGCGAGCACGGTCTCGTATTCTAATTCGGAGTGAAGAATGGCTAAGCACGAAATGGAAGATCGTGGCGACGGTCTGATCGAGAAGATGATCAGCGTCAACCGCGTCACCAAAGTGGTGAAGGGCGGTCGTATCATGGCCTTCTCCGCGCTCACCGTGGTGGGTGATGGTGATGGCGGTATCGGCATGGGCAAAGGCAAGTCGAAAGAAGTGCCGGTCGCCGTGCAAAAAGCGATGGAACAAGCTCGTCGCACCCTGGTGAAGATCCCGCTCAAGAACGGCACCCTGCATCACGCCGTGATGGGCAAGCACGGTGCTACCACCGTGTTCATGCAGCCGGCCAAAGAAGGTACCGGTGTGAAGGCCGGTGGCCCGATGCGTGTGATTTTCGACGCCATGGGCGTTCGTAACGTGTCCGCTAAGGTGCACGGTTCGACCAACCCGTACAACGTGGTTCGCGCTACGCTGGACGGTCTGGGCAAGATCTGCACTCCGTCGCAGATCGCTGCCAAGCGTGGTCTGACCGTCGAGGACATCCTGGGGGTGGAGCATGAGTAACGCTAAAACCGTGAAAGTGACGCTGGTGAAGAGCCTGATCGGCCGCCTTGAGTCGCACAAGGCGTGCGCTCGCGGCCTGGGCCTGAAGAAAATTCGCCAGACCGTCGAAGTGATCGACACGCCTGAGAACCGTGGCATGATCAACAAGATCAGCTACCTTCTGAAAATTGAGGGCTAAATCATGTTGCTGAACACGATTAAACCGGGCGCAGGTGCCAAGCACGCCAAGCGTCGCGTTGGTCGCGGCATCGGTAGCGGCCTGGGCAAAACTGCCGGTCGTGGTCACAAGGGCCAGAAGAGCCGTGCCGGTGGTTTCCACAAGGTCGGCTTCGAGGGCGGTCAGATGCCGCTGCAGCGTCGTCTGCCGAAACGCGGCTTCAAGTCGCTGACGGCTGGCAAGACTGCTGAAGTGCGTCTGTCCGAGCTGAACCTGCTGCCGGTTGACGATATCGACTTGCTGGCGCTGAAACAAGCTGGCCTGATCGCAGCCCAGTCGCTTTCGGCGAAAGTGATTCTGTCCGGTAAGGTTGAGCGCGCTGTGACGTTGCGTGGTGTACTGGCTACCGCCGGTGCCCGTGCTGCGATCGAAGCAGCTGGCGGCAGTATTGTTGAATAAGGCGCACGTCGGTGGCGAATACTTCTCTAGTGGCAAGCGCCAATAAATTTGGCGATCTGAAAAAGCGCATTTGGTTCTTGATCGGTGCGTTGATCGTGTACCGGATCGGGGCCCATATCCCTGTTCCGGGCATCAATCCTGCCGAACTAGCGAAGTTGTTCCACTCGTCGCAAACGGGCCTCCTGGACATGTTCAACATGTTCTCCGGGGGCGCCCTGTCGAGATTTACGGTATTTGCCATCGGCATCATGCCGTATATCTCGGCTTCCATCATTCTGCAGCTTGCGGCCGAGGTTGTACCTAGTCTCAAGCAGCTGAAGAAGGAAGGCGACGCGGGGCGGCGCAAGATCACTCAGTACACTCGCTACGCAACGGTGCTACTCGCGACTTTCCAAAGTTTCGGTATCGCTGTGATGCTGTTCAAGCAGCCGAATCTGGTGGTGACGGCGCAGTGGGAGTTCTATCTCACCACGGTTGTTACCCTGGTAACGGGTACGATGTTCTTGATGTGGCTGGGTGAACAGATCACCGAGCGCGGCATTGGTAACGGTATCTCGCTGATCATCTGCTCGGGTATCGCGGCCGGTGTGCCGGCAGCCATCGGCAAGACGCTGACTCTGACGAGTCAGGGCTCGCTGCCGATTCTGTTTGCGGTCGTCCTGTTCATCGGCGTGATTGCCGTCACCTACCTGGTCGTGTTCGTCGAACGCGGTCAGCGCAAGGTGTTGGTCAACTACGCCAAGCGTCAGGTGGGTAACCGAGTCATGCAGGGCCAGAGCACGCATTTGCCGCTCAAGCTCAATATGGCCGGCGTTATTCCGCCTATCTTTGCTTCGAGCATTATCCTGTTCCCGGCTACTTTGCTGGGCTGGTTTGGCAATACGCAAGGGTTTGGTTGGCTGAAGTCGGTGGCAGACAAGCTGCACCCGGGTCAGCCGATATACGTGCTGCTTTACGCGGCGGCCATCATCTTCTTCTGCTACTTCTATACGGCGTTGGTCTTCAACCCGAAAGAGACGGCGGATAACCTGAAGAAGAGTGGGGCGTTCGTTCCGGGTATTCGCCCGGGTGAACAGACTTCCCGGTATATCGAGAAGATCATCCTGCGGCTGACGCTGATTGGAGCGATTTACATCACGCTGGTCTGCTTGCTGCCAGAGTTCCTGATCCTGAAATGGAACGTTCCGTTCTACTTCGGGGGTACCTCGCTACTGATTATGGTAGTGGTGACCATGGACTTCATGGCGCAGGTCCAGTCCTACGTGCTGTCACACCAGTACGAGAGCTTGCTGAAGAAGGCTAACTTCAAAGGCAATGCGCTCACCCGCTGATTGACCGAGTTCACTGGGTTTATGGCTAAGGAAGATACGATCCAGATGCAAGGCGAGGTCCTGGAGACGCTGCCTAACGCAACCTTCAGGGTCAAGCTGGAAAATGGACACGTTGTTCTCGGGCATATTTCCGGGAAGATGCGGATGCACTACATCCGCATCCTGCCGGGAGACAAGGTGACGGTAGAAATGACGCCGTATGACCTGTCCCGTGCCCGAATCGTGTTCCGTGCGAAGTAAATTCGCGCACGCGTTTTGATAAGGAATTGACATGCGAGTACAGCCTTCGGTAAAGAAAATTTGCCGTAACTGCAAAATCATTCGTCGCAATCGCGTAGTTCGCGTGATCTGCACGGATCCGCGTCACAAGCAAAAGCAAGGCTAACATTTGTTAGGCCTCTCTTTGCGTGTTACAATCGCAAACTTTTCAAGGTCTTAAGGAAAGAGTATGGCCCGTATTGCAGGGGTAAACATCCCCAATCATGCGCACGCCGTAATCGGCCTGCAGGCCATCTATGGTATCGGTTCCACCCGTGCGAAAGCCATCTGCGCTGCCGCCGGTGTAAACACCTCCTCCAAGGTGAAGGATCTGACCGAAGCCGAGATGGAGACTCTGCGTGAAGAAGTGGCCAAGTTCACCGTTGAAGGTGACCTGCGTCGCGAAATCACCATGAGCATCAAACGTCTGATGGACATGGGTTCGTACCGTGGCATGCGTCATCGCCGTGGTCTGCCGTGCCGTGGTCAGCGCACCCGTACGAATGCTCGTACGCGTAAGGGTCCGCGCAAGGCTATCGCCGGCAAGAAGTAATTTAAGGAACACAGAGAATGGCTAAAGCAAACACAGCTGTCCGTGTACGCAAGAAGGTGCGCAAGTCTGTTAGCGAAGGCATCGTGCACGTGCACGCTTCGTTCAACAACACCATCATCACCATCACCGATCGTCAAGGGAATGCACTTTCTTGGGCTACCTCCGGCGGTGCTGGTTTCAAAGGCTCGCGTAAAAGTACACCCTTTGCTGCTCAGGTAGCAGCAGAGCATGCTGGTAAAGTTGCCCAAGAATACGGTGTGAAGAACCTGGAAGTTCGCATCAAGGGCCCAGGCCCGGGTCGCGAATCCTCCGTACGTGCTCTCAACGCGCTGGGCTTCAAGATCACCAGCATCTCCGACGTGACGCCGGTGCCGCACAACGGCTGCCGTCCGCCCAAAAAACGTCGTATCTAATTCGGAGAGTGTGAGAACATGGCACGTTACATCGGCCCAAAATGTAAACTCGCGCGTCGCGAAGGTACCGACCTGTTCCTGAAGAGCGCCCGTCGCTCGTTGGACTCCAAGTGCAAACTGGACAAAGCTCCGGGTCAGCACGGTGCCAAGAACACCCGTCTGTCGGACTACGGTGTTCAGCTGCGTGAGAAGCAAAAGATCCGCCGTATCTACGGCGTTCTGGAACGTCAGTTCCGCAAGTATTTCGCTGAAGCCGTTCGCCGCAAGGGTTCGACTGGTGAAAACCTGCTGCAAATCCTCGAGTCCCGTCTGGACAACGTGGTTTACCGCATGGGTTTCGGTTCCACCCGCGCTGAAGCACGTCAGCTGGTGAGCCACAAAGCCATTACGGTAAACGGCATCGTGGTCAACATCCCGTCGTACCAGGTTAAAGCTGGCGACGCGGTGGTGGTTCGCGAGAAGTCCCAGAAGCAGGTTCGTATCCAGGAAGCGCTGGCGCTGGCTGGCCAAGCCGGTTACCCGGCTTGGGTTTCGGTGGATGCCAAGAAAATGGAAGGCGTGTTCAAGAACATGCCGGAACGTTCCGAACTGTCTAGCGATATCAACGAACAGCTTGTTGTGGAATTCTACTCCAAGTAATCGCTAGCCTATAAGGAATGACTATGCAAAACAGCGCTTCGGAATTTCTGAAACCGCGCCTCATCGATGTTCAGCCGATTTCGGCCACGCATGCACGCGTGTCGATGGAGCCGTTCGAACGCGGCTACGCCCACACGCTGGGCAATGCGCTTCGTCGCATTCTGCTGTCGTCGATGCCCGGCTTTGCTCCGACCGAAGTGACTATCGCTGGCGTTTTGCATGAGTATTCCGCTCTGGACGGTGTTCAGGAAGATGTCGTCGACATCCTCCTGAACCTGAAAGGCGTGGTGCTTAAGCTGCATGGTCGTGACAGCGTGGTGCTCTCCCTCAAGAAAGAGGGTGAGGGCGCTGTCTTGGCTGGCGATATCGAGTTGCCGCACGACGTCGAGGTGATCAATCCGGATCATGTGATCGGTCACCTGGCCGCCGGCGGCAAGATCGAGATGGAAGTCAAGGTCGAGAAGGGCCGTGGCTACCAGCCGGTAGCAGCTCGCGTCAATCACGACGAGAACCGTACCATCGGTACCATCCAGATGGATGCGTCGTTCTCGCCGGTGCGTCGCGTGAGCTTTGCTGTGGAGTCGGCACGTGTTGAACAGCGTACCGACCTCGACCGCCTGGTGCTCGACATCGAGACCAACGGCGTGATCGAACCGGAAGAAGCGGTCCGCTCTGCGGCGCGCATTCTGGTCGACCAGCTGTCGATCTTCGCCGATCTGCAAGGCACAACGGTAGAGGAAGTGGTCGAGAAGGCTCCGCCGATCGATCCGATCCTGCTGCGCCCGGTCGACGATCTCGAACTGACGGTTCGTTCGGCCAACTGCCTGAAAGCTGAGAACATCTATTACATCGGTGATCTGATTCAGCGCACCGAGACTGAGCTCTTGAAGACCCCGAATCTGGGTCGCAAGTCGCTCAATGAAATTAAAGAAGTTCTCGCTTCCAAAGGTCTGACTCTCGGCATGAAGCTGGAGAACTGGCCGCCGGCAGGGCTGGAAAAGCCGTAAGGTTTGAGACTAAAGGACATTAAGAATGCGTCATCGTTACAGTAATCGTAAACTGAACCGCACGACCAGCCACCGCCTGGCGATGCTGCGCAACATGGCGAACTCGCTGCTGCGTCATGAAGTGATCGTGACCACGCTGCCGAAAGCCAAGGAACTGCGTCGTGTGGCCGAGCCGCTGATCACGCTCGGCAAAAAGCCGTCGCTGGCCAACCGCCGTCTGGCGTTTGACCGCACCCGCGACCGTGACATCGTCGTCAAGCTGTTCGACGAGCTGGGCCCGCGTTTCGCAGCCCGCAACGGTGGTTACGTGCGTATCCTGAAGTACGGTTTCCGCAAGGGCGACAACGCCCCGCTGGCTCTGGTTGAGCTGGTTGACCGTGCTGAAGGCGCGCCGGTTGAAGTAGACGAAGAAGCCGCTGCCTAATCGCAGCGCTTGTTCAGGAAGAGCCAGCCCTTGGGCTGGCTTTTTTGCGTCTGCAGCCGGGCGGGGCGGCTTATCTCTAGTGGCGGACGCCGTTACCGTCGTATCTTCGTCAGAAGAACTCCTTGTCGAATCAGTGGCTTGTGCGCGATAACGGGCGTCGAGGAGCGCTGCCGGGGTGCTCAACGCACCGGTATGCTTGTGCTAAACTCGCGCAACTTATTCATTTGCCTATGAAGAGCTCTGCTCTGAGCGGCCCGCTGATGTGGGACCGGGCGTGCCTATGTCGCGAAGACCAGGGCGCGCGAGGGCCGGCGTGGTGGTGTGGAGCAAGGGCCTTCAGGGCAGTATCCAACCGGATTGGGGGGCTGACTCGGGAGCGGTCAGCGCCTGCGCTGCATAACGGGAAGTGCCGCAATAATGAAGAAGGTCTACATCAAAACCTTCGGCTGTCAGATGAACGAGTACGACTCGGACAAGATGGTCGATGTGCTGGGCAGTAGCGAGCCGCTCGAGAAAACCGACAAGCCGGAAGAAGCCGACGTCATTCTGTTCAACACCTGTAGCGTGCGCGAAAAGGCTCAGGAGAAGGTGTTTTCCGACCTGGGGCGGATCCGCCACCTGAAGGAACAGAACCCGAACCTGGTGATCGGCGTGGGGGGCTGTGTCGCGTCGCAGGAAGGCGAGGCGATCGTCAAACGCGCGCCGTACGTCGACGTGGTGTTCGGCCCGCAGACGCTGCACCGCCTGCCGGAGCTGATTTCGGCCAAGCAGGCCACCGGCGCGTCGCAGGTGGACATCTCGTTCCCGGAAATCGAGAAGTTCGACCATATCCCGCCGGCCAAGGTGGAAGGCGGCGCGGCGTTCGTGTCGATCATGGAAGGCTGTTCGAAGTACTGCTCGTTCTGCGTGGTGCCGTATACCCGCGGAGAGGAGGTGTCGCGGCCGTTCGATGACGTGCTGACCGAGATCGCGGGTCTCGCGGTGCAGGGCGTGAAGGAGATCACCCTGCTCGGCCAGAACGTCAACGCCTACCGCGGCCTGATGGCCGACGGCGAGATCGCCGATTTCGCCTTGCTGCTCGAGTACGTACACGAGGTGCCCGGCATCGAACGGATTCGCTTCACCACCAGCCACCCGCGCGAATTTTCGCAGCGCATCATCGACTGCTACGCCAAGCTGCCGAAGCTGGTCTCGCATCTGCACCTGCCGGTGCAGTCCGGCTCGGACCGGGTGCTGATGGCGATGAAGCGCGGCTATACCGGGCTGGAGTACAAGTCGATCATCCGCAAGCTGCGCGCGATCCGCCCCGACCTGTGCCTGTCGAGCGACTTCATCGTCGGCTTCCCAGGTGAGACCGGGGCCGACTTCGAGGCGACGCTGAAACTGGTGAAGGACCTGGAGTTCGACTTCAGCTACGTGTTCATCTATAGCCCGCGGCCGGGCACGCCGGCGGCCAACCTGCCGGACGACACCCCGCACAGCGAAAAGGTGCGCCGTCTGGCGGCGCTGAACGAGGTGATCGAGGCGAAGGGCTACGCGATCAACCAGAGCATGGTCGGCACGGTGCAGCAGGTGCTGGTCGTGGGGATCTCGAAGAAGGACCCGGCTATGCTGGCCGCCCGCACGATGAACAACCGGGTGGTGAACTTCGTCGGTCATCCGCGGCTGATCAAGCAGATGATCGAGGTGGTGATCACCGAGGCCAATCCGCACTCGCTCGGTGGCGAGGCGGTGATCGCCGAAACGGTGTGAGGGTTCCGCCCGGCCGGCTCCGGGGGTATCCTATCCGGTCCGACCTCGCCACGCGCATCATGCCATGTTCATTGTATTGCTGACTTATACCGCCCCGCTCGAGCAGGTCGACGCCGTCTTAGCGTCGCACGTCGACTGGTTGAACGCCGGCTATGCTGTCGGGGTGTTTCTCGCCTCCGGCCGCAAGGTGCCGCGCGACGGTGGGGTGATTCTGGCGCGCGGCGAGCGTGCCGCGCTGGAGGCGAGGCTGGCCGACGACCCGTTCGCACGGGCGGGTCTGGCAAGTTACGAGATCATCGAATTCATTCCCACCATGACCGCTGACGACCTTGCTGCCGTGCGCGAGAGCCTGCCGGCCTGACCCGCGGAGTTGCCCTACTTGCACACCGAAAATCTCAGTTTCAACCCGATCGACAACGAGCGGCTGGCCCGGTTGTGCGGCCCGCTCGACGAAAACCTCAAGCAGATCGAAACCGCGCTCGACGTGACGATCCATCGCCGCGGTGAAGCGTTCCGCGTCAAGGGTGAGCTGGCACGCGAGGCGGTGACGGCCTTGACCCGCTTCTACCTGTTGGCCGAAAAGCAGGAGCTGGAGGTCGACGACATCCAGCTCGGTCTGGTCGAGGTACGCCGCCACCAGCCGGACGTCGCCGCCGACGAGGAGAACGCGCCGGTGCTGCAGATGCGTCGCGGCGAGCTGCGCGGCCGTACGCCGCGCCAGGCGGGCTATATCAAGGCGATCCTCGAGCACGATGTGACCTTCGGCCTCGGCCCGGCAGGCACCGGCAAGACCTACCTGGCGGTCGCCTGCGCGATCGACGCGATCGAGCGTGACGCGGTCAAGCGCATCGTGCTGGTGCGCCCGGCGGTGGAGGCGGGCGAGAAGCTCGGCTTCCTGCCCGGCGACCTGGCGCAGAAGGTCGACCCCTATCTGCGCCCGCTCTACGACGCGCTGTACGACCTGATGGGTTTCGACAAGGTGACGCGCTACTTCGAGAAGAACCTGATCGAGATCGCGCCGCTCGCGTATATGCGCGGCCGCACGCTGAACAGCGCCTTCATCATCCTCGACGAGGCCCAGAACACCACGCCCGAGCAGATGAAGATGTTCCTGACCCGGATCGGCTTCGGCTCCAAGGCGGTGATCACCGGCGACCAGAGCCAGGTCGACCTCGCGCGCCACCAGAAGAGCGGTCTTGCCGAAGTCGAGCGCATCCTCGGTCACGTGCGCGGCATCCATTTCCACCGTTTCCAGAGCGACGACGTAGTGCGCCACCCGCTGGTGCAGAAGATCGTCGACGCCTACGATAATTACCAGAACGAAACCGATGAAGATCGCCAAGCGTAACCCGCTGCGCCGGAGGTTGGCCGAACGGCTCAACCTGGCGCTAGATATCCGCAGCGCGGCGGCCGGCTTGCCGAGCGTTGCCGAACTGAACCGCTGGGCGCGCGCCGCGCTGCAGGCTGACGTGCGCCAGGCGGAGATCTCGCTCGTCATCGTCGACGCCGACGAGGGCCAGGCGCTCAACCGCGACTACCGCGGCAAGGACTACGCGACCAATGTGCTGAGCTTCGCGCTGAACGAGGGCGAGCCGGTGCCGGGGATGCCGCTGTTCGGCGACCTGGTGTTGTGCGCGCCGGTGGTCGAGCGCGAGGCGGCGGAGCAGGGCAAGGCGCTGGCCGCCCACTACGCCCACCTGACGGTGCACGGCATGCTGCACCTGCAGGGCTACGACCACGAAGACGACGCCGAGGCCGAGGCGATGGAAGCGCTTGAAACGCGTATTCTCGCCTGCTTAGGCTATCCCGACCCCTATCTTGAGGAAAAATCGTAATTCCACCATGGACGACCCCAGTAAGCCCCGATTGAACTGGTTCGAGCGCCTGCTCAACCGCCTGTCCCACGAGCCGGAAGACCGCGAAGATCTGGTCGCCCAGCTGCGCTCCGCCTTCGAACGCAACCTGATGGACGCCGATGCGCTGGCGATGATCGAGGGGGTGCTCAACTTCAGCGAGATGTCGGTGCGCGACGTGATGGTGCCGCGCAGCCAGATGGACGTGATCCGGGTCGATGACCCGATCGAGCGCTTCCTGCCGTTCGTGGTGGAGATGGCCCACTCGCGCTTCCCGGTGGTCGGTCACGACAAGGACGACGTGCTCGGCGTGCTGCTGGCCAAGGACCTGCTGCGCTACTTCACCAGTCCGACCACCTTCGACCTGCGCGCCAGCCTGCGCAAGCCGGTGTTCATCCCCGAGTCGAAACCGCTCAACACGCTGTTGAAGGACTTCCGCGCCGCGCGCAACCATATGGCGATCGTGGTCGACGAATACGGCGGCGTCTGCGGCCTGGTGACGATCGAGGACGTGATCGAGCAGATCGTCGGCGACATCGAGGACGAGTACGACTTCGACGACAGCGAAGACAATATCGTCGCGATGCGCAACGGCCGCTACCGCGTGAAGGCGCTCACCGAGGTCGGCGACTTCAACGAATTCTTCGACACCGACTTTTCCGACGCCGAGGTCGACACCGTCGGCGGTCTGGTGATCGGCGCGTTCGGCCTGATGCCCAAGCGTGGCGAAAAGGTCGACATCGGCCCCTTGACCTTCACCGTGGTGCGCGCCGACAGTCGCCGGCTGCACACGCTGATCGTCGAGCCGCGCCGCGAGCCGGAAACCACGGACTGACGGATGCTGCGTACCCTTTGCTACCTGTTGCTGGCGATCCTTGCCGGCACGCTGACGGTGTTCGCGTTCGCGCCGTACCGCTTGTTCTGGTTGATGCCCTTGTCACTGGCGGCGCTGGCGCTGCTGGCGCAACGCCGGCCTCGCCATGCGTTCGCGTTCGGCTATCTGTGGGGGCTGGCGACGTATACCAGCAACTTCCACTGGATCTACAACAGCCTGCACGACATCGCCGGCCTGCCGGCGTGGATCGCCGCGCCGCTGGTGCTGTTGCTGCCGGCGTATCTGGCGCTGTACCCGGGTCTGGCGACCTGGTTCGCGGTGCGCGTCGACGCGCGGCCGTGGCTGCGCTGGGCGGTGGCGTTCCCGGCCGCCTGGACGGTGACCGAATGGCTGCGCGGCTGGATGCTGACCGGCTTCCCGTGGGGCGCCGCCGGCTATTCGCAGATCACCGAGAGTCCGCTGGCCGGCCTGGCGCCGGTGACCGGCATCTTCGGCGTGACATTCGCCGTGGCGTTCAGCGCCGGCCTGATCGCGCTGTTGCCGCTGGTGAAGTGGCGCAGCCAGCTCGTCGCCGCCTTGCTCGGCCTTGCGCTGTGGAACGGCGGGCTGTGGCTGAAGACCCTGGAGTGGACCCGCCCGGTCGGCCAGCCGTTCAAGGTGGCGCTGGCGCAGGGCAATATCCCGCAGTCGCTGAAGTGGGATCCGGCCACCTTCGAGATCACGATGGCGCGCTACTACCAGCAGGTGGCGACCACCGAGGCCGACCTGATGATCCTGCCGGAGACGGCGCTGCCGGTGTTCCTCGGCGATCTGCCGTCCGGCTACCTGACCATGCTCAACGGCGCGGCGGCGAGCAAGCGCATGGCGCTGGCGACCGGCATCCCGCGGCGCACCCCGGACGGGCGCGGCTATCTGAACGCGGTGGTGGCGCTGAGCGAGCCTGGCCAGCCGTACTACGCCAAGGACCACCTGGTGCCGTTCGGCGAGTTCGTGCCGCTGCCGCTCTTGACCGGCTGGATCTACCAGTTCATGAACATGCCGCTGTCCGGCTTCAGTGGCGGCGGCGCCGATCAGGCGCCGCTGGCGCTGGCCGGCCAGCAGGTGGCGTTCAACGTCTGCTACGAGGACAGCTTCGGCGAGGAGCTGATCGGCCCGGCGGCGCGGGCGACCGTGCTCGCCAACGTCAGCAACCTCGCCTGGTTCGGCCAGAGCAACGCGATGAGCCAGCACCTGCAGCTGTCGCAGGCGCGGGCGCTGGAGATGGGCCGCTATATGGTGCGCGCCACCAACACCGGCATGACCGCGATCGTGCGCCCGAACGGCGAGATCGGCGCGGTGGCGGCGCCGGACACCCAGCAGGTGCTGGTCGGCACCATCACCGGCCGCACCGGC
The DNA here is from genome assembly GCF_055597485.1 of Crenobacter sp. CS_VA4. NCBI lineage: Bacteria > Pseudomonadati > Pseudomonadota > Betaproteobacteria > Neisseriales > Neisseriaceae > Crenobacter > Crenobacter sp. CS_VA4. The sequence goes on along the minus strand of NZ_JBVMAE010000030.1, from coordinate 22,137 downwards.
CTGACCCCGTATATGCACTACGGCGACTGGCCGGCGCTGCTGTTGTCCGGCGCCTTGATGCTGCTGACGCTGTTGGTCGGCTGGTGGCGCAACCGGCGCGGCTGATCCCGACCCTTAGACGACCCCGCCCGACGGCGGGGTTTTTGCTGTCCGGCGTTCGGCCAAGCCCAAGGTTGGCCGAACAGCGGGCGTAAAAAAGCCCGGCACGAGGCCGGGCTGTGAGGGAGTGGATCGCCGTCCTACCTGTAACTCATTTCATCGTCGGCATCGCGAACTCGGCGGTCAGCGTCTCCGGCCAGCGGCTGGTGACCGTCTTCAGCCGGGTGTAGAAGCGCACCCCTTCCGGGCCATGGATAGCATGGTCGCCGAACAGCGACGATTTCCAGCCGCCGAAGCTGTGGAATGCCATCGGCACCGGGATCGGCACGTTGATGCCGACCATGCCGACCTGGATGCGGCTGACGAACTCGCGCGCGGCGCGGCCGGAGGCGGTGAACAGGCTGACGCCGTTGGCGAACTGATGCTTGTTGATCAGCTCGACCGCGGCGTCGAAGTCCGGCACGCGCACCACCGACAGCACCGGGCCGAAGATCTCTTCCTGGTAGATGGTCATCTCGGTGCCGACGTGGTCGAACAGGCAGGGGCCGATGAAGAAGCCGTCCTCATGGCCGGCGACCGTCAGGCCGCGGCCGTCCAGTACCAGCTTCGCGCCTTCGCGCACGCCCGAGTCGACGTAGCCCGAGACTTTATCCAGATGCTGGCGGGTGACCAGCGGGCCCATTTCGGCGGCCGGGTCGTCGCCGGCGCCGACCTTCAGTGCGCGTGCGCGTTCGGCCAACTTGGCGACCAGCGCATCGGCGACGTCGCCGACCGCCACCGCCACCGAGATCGCCATGCAGCGCTCGCCGGCCGATCCGTAGGCGGCGCCCATCAGCGCCTCGACCGCCTGGTCGAGGTCGGCGTCCGGCGCGACTACCAAGTGGTTCTTCGCGCCGCCGAGCGCCTGCACGCGCTTGCCGTGCGCCGCGCCGGTCTCGTAGATGTGCTTGGCGATCGGGGTCGAGCCGACGAAGCTGATCGCCGCGACGTCCGGATGGGTCAGCAGGCCGTTCACCGCGTCCTTGTCGCCGTGCAGCACGTTGAACACGCCGTCCGGCAGGCCGGCCTGCTTCAGCAGATCGGCCAGAAACAGCCCGGCCGACGGGTCGCGTTCGGACGGCTTCAGGATGAAGGTGTTGCCGGTGGCGAGCGCGACCGGAATCATCCACAGCGGCACCATGGTCGGGAAGTTGAACGGGGTGATGCCGGCGACCACGCCGAGCGGCTGGCGCAGGCTGTAGCTGTCGACGCCGCTGCCGACCTGTTCGGAGAACTCGCCCTTCAGCAGCTGCGGGATGCCGCAGGCGAACTCGATCACCTCCATGCCGCGGGTGATCTCGCCGAGCGCGTCCGACACCACCTTACCGTGCTCGCTGGAGATCAGTTCGGCCAGCGCCTGCTGGTTCTGCTCGAGCAGCTCCTTGAACTTGAACATCACCCGGGCGCGGCGCAGCGGGGTGGTGGCGGCCCAGGCCGGGAAGGCGGCGCGGGCGGCGGCGACCGCAGCGTCGACCTCGTTACTCGAGGCGAGCGGTACCTTGCGGGCGGCCGCGCCGGTGGCCGGGTTGAACACGTCGCCGAAGCGGCCGCTCTGGCCGTCGACCAGCGTGCCGGCGATGAAGTGCTGAAGTGTCTGCATGATGGATTCCGTGGTTTCTTTAAATCTGTAAATCTGTGCGCGGGTCGTGCTCAGGCGGTCGCGTTGATCGCGTCGTCGATGATGCCGAACAGCTGCTGGATCTCGGCGTCGTTGATGATCAAGGGCGGCGAGACGGCAATGATGTCGCCGGTGAAGCGCACCAGCGCGCCCTTTTCCCAGCACTTCAGGAACACGTCGAAGCCGCGCTGCCCCGGTGCGCCCGGGCGGCTGTCCAGCTCGATGCCGGCGACGAGACCCAGGTTGCGGATGTCCTTGACGTTGCGGGTGCTGCGCAAGGCGTGCGCGGCGTTTTCGAACGCGGCCGATTTGTTCGCGGCGGCCTGGAACAGCTGCTCGTCCTGGTAGAGGTCGAGCGTGGCGATCGCCGCGGCGCAGGCGAGCGGGTGTGCCGAGTAGGTGTAGCCGTGCGGGAATTCGACCGTGCGTTCCGGCGCGGCGGCCATGAACGCGTCGTGGATTTCCGATTTCACCAGCACCGCGCCCATCGGCACCACGCCGTTGGTCAGGCCCTTGGCGCAGGTGAGGATGTCCGGCCTCACGTCGAACTTGTTGGCGGCCCAGTCGGCGCCGAGTCGGCCGAAACCGGTGATCACCTCGTCGAAGATCAACAGAATGCCGTACTTGTCGCAGATCTCGCGCAGCCGCTTCAGGTAGCCCTTCGGCGGGATCAGTACGCCGGTCGAACCGGCCATCGGCTCGACGATCACCGCGGCGATCGTCGACGGGTCGTGCAGCGTGACGATGCGCTGCTCCAGCTCGTCGGCCAGCTCCGCGCCGTGTTCCGGCTCGCCGCGGCTGAACGCGTTGCGCGCCAGGTCGTGGGTGTGCGACAGGTGGTCGACCGCAGGCAGCGACACCGGGAAGTGCTTGCGGTTGCCGGCCATACCGCCGACCGAGATGCCGCCGAAGTTGACACCGTGGTAGCCGCGCTCGCGGCCGATCAGCTTGACGCGCGCGGCGTCGCCGCGCACCCGGTGGTAGGCCAGCGCCATCTTCAGCGCGGTATCGGCCGCTTCCGAGCCGGAGTTGACGAAGAACACCTTGCCGAGGCCCTGCGGTGCCATCGCGGCCAGCTTCTCGGCCGCCTCGAACGCCTTCGGGTGGCCGATCTGGAACGGCGGCGCGTAGTCGAGTTCGCCGACCTGGCGCTGTACCGCCTCGACGATCGGCTTGCGGTTGTGGCCGGCGTTGACGCACCACAGGCCGGCGCAACCGTCGAGGATCTGCCGACCGGCGTCGTCGGTGTAGTACATGCCGTCCGCCTTCACCAGCATCCGCGGCGCGGACTTGAAGTGGCGGTTGGCGGTAAACGGCATCCAGTAGGCGTCCAGATTGGGGCGATTCATTGCGGTGTTCTCCTCAGGGTGGCCGGCCTGTCCCGGCGATGGCTCTGTTTAAGAATCTAGACAGAAAACCAGTACAATCACAGGTACAGTTAGGCGGAAATCCCGACAATCTGTACTGGCGATTCCATCAGTACAGCGGCGGGAGCCTCGATAAACCTGCTGCGCGGCACGGGTGTGCCGTTTGGGCGGTCCGCGCACGCATCGAGCATTGGGCGTGTCGTTATAGACGCGCACGTCGCGATACGCTCGGTGATCCGGGTCTGATGGACATCGAGTCCCCCGCTCGCGACGGTTGTGGTGGTTCCCTGGAGAGCACGATGCACGACAAGGAAGTGAACCTGGCGCCCGGCCAGACTCGGGTGGAGTGGCTGGTCGGCCACTTGATCGGTGCGATCGAGACGGGGCGCTACGCGCCGGGCAGCCGGGTGCCGTCGATCCGCCGCACCGCCGCCGACGTCGGCTTCAGCCCCTTCACCGTGGCCGACGCCTACGACCGGCTGGTGACGCGCGGCTATTTGTCGGCGCGCCGCGGCGCCGGCTACTACGTCGAGGTGTGTCCGGTGGTGGCGCCGCCGCGTCCGGCGGTGCTCGACGAGCTGCCGATCGATGACTCCTGGCTGTTGCGCAGCGTGTATGAGTCGCGCCAGCTCGGCGTGCGCGCCGGCTGCGGCTGGCTGCCGGCCGGCTGGTACGACGACGAGGCGCAGCAGCGCGCGCTGCGCGCGCTGGCGAGGAGCGGTATCGTCGGCGACCACTACGGCGAGCCGAAGGGCTTCGGCCCCTTGCGCCAGGAACTGTCCCGCCAGTTGGCCGAACGCGGCATCCCGGCAGGTCCCGAACAGCTGGTGCTGACCCAGGGTGCCAGCAAGGCGCTCGACATGGTCGCCTGCGCCTTGGCGCGGCCCGGCGACACCTTGCTGGTCGACGACCCGGGCTACTGCAACCTGATCTCCTGCCTGATCTTCCGCGGCTTCAAGCTGGTCGGCGTGCCGTGGACGGCGCACGGCCCGGACGTTGCCGCGCTCGAGGCGCTGCTCGCCGAGCACCGGCCGCGCGCCTACTTCACCAACCCGTGGTTGCACAATCCGACCGGCGCCAGCTACACGCTGCCGGTGGCGCACCGGGTGCTGAAGTTGGCCGAACAGCACGACTTCTGGGTCGTCGAGGACAATGTGTCGGCCGACCTGTGCGCCGAGCGCACCCCGACCTTGGCGGCGCTCGACGGGCTGGCCCGGGTGCTCTACATCGGCAGCTTCTCGAAGACGCTGTCGCCGGGGCTGCGGGTCGGCTTCATCGCCGCGCCGGCCGAGCCAGTCGAGCGGCTGGTGCGCTACAAGATGCTGTCCGGGCTGACCACGCCGGAGCTGAACGAGCGCCTCGCCCTGGCGCTGGTGTCGGACGGCCGCTACCGCCGCCAGGTCGACAAGCTGCGCCAGCGCCTGGCCGGCGCGCAGGCGCGGGTGGCGCGGCACTTGCAGGCGCTCGGCTGGACGCTGTTCGCGCAGCCGAGCGGCGGACTGTTCCTGCTCGCCCGGCCGCCCGTCGAGATCGACCCGCAGGCCCTGGCCGAAGCGGCGCAGGCCGAGGACATCCTGCTCGCGCCGGGGCGGCTGTTCCGCCCGCACGGCGCCGCCTCGCCGTGGCTGCGCTTCAACGTCGCGTACAGTGACGACGAGAAGCTGTGGCGTTTCCTCGAGCGTGCGATCGAGCAAGCGGCCGATTGAGGGCAGTATTCAAACGGAGTACGCTCGCAGGCTTCACGAGGGAGAGAACAATATGCAGTTGACCCAGCTTTACGTGCACCCGCTCAAATCCGGCCGCGGCATCGCCTACAGCCGTGCCTACGCCGGCCTGCAGGGCCTGCTGCACGACCGCGAGTGGCTGATCACGCTGCCGGACGGGCAGTTCATCACCGCGCGCGACGAGGCCAAGCTGGTGACGCTGCGCGTCACCCCGCTGCCGGGGGCTCTGCTGCTGCATGCGCCGGGCCGCGCGCCGATCGCCGCGCTGACCCCGGTCTATACCGAGCCGGTGGCCACCACGGTGTGGCGCGACAGCTTTACCGCGCTGCACGGCGAACCCGATGTCGATGCCTACCTGTCCGACTGGCTCGGCAAACCGTGTCGGCTGCTGTGGCTGGGCGCGAAGTCGACCCGGCCGCAGAAGACCATCGCCGCGCCGCTGTCGTTCGCCGACGGCTATCCGTATCTGCTGGTTAACAGCGCCTCGCTCGAGGCGCTGAACGAGACGCTGAAGCGGCCGGTAACCGAGCGGCACTTCCGCCCCAATCTGGTCATCGATGGCGCCTTGCCGTGGGAAGAGGACGACTGGCAGGTGCTGAAGATCGGCGACATCGTGTTCGACGTCGCCAAGCCGTGCACCCGCTGCGTGCTGACCACGGTCGATCCGGAGCTGGGCGAGCGCGACCCGGACGGCGAGCCGCTGAAGACGCTGATCCGTACCCGCCAGCTACCGGAAGGGATCTGCTTCGGCGTCAACCTGGTGCCGCGCAGCGAGGGCATCCTCGAGGTCGGCGCGCCAGTCGAGGTATTGGAGAGCAAGTACAGTTTCTGAAGCCTGAGCGTGGCCGAAACGATCTGCCGGAAGCGGGATGCTTCCGGCTTTTTTGTGCCCAGCCGGCCATGCTTGATCGGTGGTTATCCGCAGGCTGCGGCGCTTTCGCCACGCCGGGCGGGATGATGGGGAACAGTGGCACGGAAATGGTTGCTATACGCAACTATTGTCACTAGAGTGAGCAGATTGTTTCTGGCGGTACTATTTGGATGGCTAGTCAAAACGGGGCCGCGCTGCTGCGGCGGGTGATGCTCGGCTTCGTCACCGAGCAGCGCCAGCAGCTGACGCAGGCCAATATCGTCGGCAGTCATCGGCTGCTGCTGCCGTTGGCGCGGCACGAGCCGATGTCGCAGGCCGAGCTCGGCCGGATCGTGATGCTGGAAAAGAGCTGGATCAGCCGCGCGGTCGAGCGGCTGGTGGCACAGGGCTGGGTCAACAAGGCGCCCAGCCGCCGCGACGGCCGCGGCGTCGAACTGACGCTGACCGACGCCGGCCGTGTCGAGGCGGCACGCATCGAGACCCTGCTCGACGAGCACGCCGCCGCCGTGCTGGCCCGGCTACCCGCTGCCGAACGCCCGGCGATCCTGGCGGCGCTGCAGGCGTTGGCCGAAGCCGTCGTTCCCCCGCGCTCATTGTAATTGCGTCAAACCCTCTGTACGGATATCCCCATGGCTCCCCCCCCCGTTCCCGTTTCGAATCGCTGGCCGCGATGATCGGCATCTGCCTGGTGCTGATGCTGATCGCGCTCGACCAGACCGTGGTCGGCACCGCCTTGCCGCGCGTGGTCGCCGAGCTGCAGGGCTTCGCGCTCTACCCCTGGGTCGCGTCGGCTTACCTGATGACCAATGCGGTGACGATCCCGATCGCCGGCCGCCTCGGCGACCTGTACGGCCGCAAGCCGTTCGTGCTGGCGTCGATCGTCCTGTTCACGCTGGCCTCGGCGCTGTGCGGCATGGCGCAGAGCATGCCGCAGCTGGTGCTGGCGCGCGCGCTGCAGGGCCTCGGCGGCGGCATGCTGGCCGGCGCGGCGTTCGCCGCGGTCAGCGATCTGTTCCCCGATCCGATGCAGCGGGTGCGCTGGCAGGCGATGCTGTCGGCGGCGTTCGGCATCGCCACCACGGTCGGCCCGGTGCTGGGCGGCTGGTTGACCGAGCACCTGGGCTGGCGCAGCGTGTTCTACGTCAACCTGCCGATTGGCGTGCTGGCGTTCCCGATCGTCTTGAAGTACCTGCCGCGGGTGGTGCACCATCAGGGCGACCGGCGCATCGACTGGCTGGGGGCGCTGCTGTTGACGGTGGCGGTGTGCACCTTACTGTTCACCACCGAGCAGGGCGAGAAGCTCGGCTTCACCAGCGTGCTGTTCTGGGCCCTGGTGGCGCTGTCGCTGGCGCTGGGCGGGCTGTTCATCCGCCACCAGCAGCGTTCGGCCGCACCGATCATCCCGGCGCACCTGTTCTCGAATCGGACGGTGCGTCAGCTGTGTTCGCTCGGCGCGCTGACCGGGCTGGTGATGTTCGTGCTGGTGTTCTACGCGCCGCTGCTGCTGCAGGGCGGTTTCCACCTGTCGCCGAAACAGGCCGGCCTCTTGGTGACGCCGCTCTTGGTCAGCATCACCGTCGGCAGCATCATCAACGGCCGGCTGCTGCCCAGGCTGCCGCATCCGGAAAGGCTGATCTCGTGGGGGCTGCTCGGACTGAGCGCCGGCGCGGTGCTGCTGGCGACGTTGAGTCATGAGACCAGCCACTGGCTGATGGCGCTGATGTTCGGGCTGTGCGGGCTGAGCCTGGGTTTCCAGCTGCCCAACCTGACGCTGCAGATCCAGGCGGCGGTCGAAAAGCGCGACACCGGCATCGCCTCGGCGCTGATCCAGACCACCCGCACGCTGGGCAGCATGGTCGGCGCCAGCGTCGCCGGGTTGATCGTCAACGTGCAGTACGCCAAGACGGTGGAAGCGGCCTTGGGCCGCGCCAGGATCGGCAACGCCGAGGTGAGGGGGCTGTTCGGCACGCCGCAGCTCTTGGTGCGCCAGCAGGATCAGGACAGCCTGCTGCGCCTCGGTCAGCACCTCGGCTTCGACGCCGGCACCTTGCTCGAGCAGGCGCGGCTCGGCCTGGTCGACGGCATCCATCACGCCTTTATCGGCTGCGTGCTGGTGGCGCTGCTTAGCTACTTGATCGCACGCCGGTTGCCGCCGTTCGTTGCTAAACCGGCGCCGGGCAAGGTGTCGGCGAAGGATTGAGCCGCTTCGGCCAGACCCGTTCCAGACGGTCGGATCAGCGCACGGGCGCCGCTTGCGGCGCCCGTCGTCCGTTAGGAGCGTCCGCAACGGTCGTCGCGCCAATCTGCCCGGTGACGGTGCCGATTGATGAGGTTTGGGACACGACGCGGATTTTTAATGCAGTTGGCCTATAAATACATGGTCGATGACGTGCGCATGGCGTGCCGTGCCGCTCGACCGGAGGAGGCACACGACAACAGCGCGGCAGGCGGGCCGGTTCCGGAGCAGGCGCATTCCGAACCCACACTATTCCACGACCAGCTTTCCTGAACACGCGCGTTTCGGACGGGCCATCGGCCCGTCCCCACAGAGCGTCAGACCCGTTCAGGAGACCCCATGCTTGGCAATCTCACCATTACCCGCAAGCTTTACCTCGGCTTCGGCCTGCTCAACCTCTTGCTGATCCTGCTGGCCGGCTTCGTCGCCAGCAACCTGGACGGCCTGGACCGTTCCACCGAAGCGCGCGCGCAAAGCCTGCGCCAGATGACCGCGCTGGAGGGGCTGGAAGGCCGCGTCGGCGAAATGGCCGCCGGCCTGTGGAAATACGGTTTTTCCGGCAGCACCGATTCGCTCGGTCTCTACGATACAGCGCATCAAGCGCTGGCCGGCGACCTGGCGCTGGCGCGCCGCGAGTCGGCGGCTTCCCCGGAAATCGCCGCCAAGCTCGAACAGGCGGCCACGCTGATCGCTGCCTGGCAGCGTGACTACGCCGAGCCGCTGCTGAAACGCCGCGAGGAGGTCGCCGCCGGCACGCTGTCGCTCGACGCGTTCAGCCACTGGGCGAATGAACTCGAGACACGCAGCAGGATCCGGCCGATCATCGCTCTGCTCAGGCATAGTTCGGAAATGGCTCGCGCGCGCAACCTGGCGTTCAAGGCGGTCAATTTGGAGCTGCGCGAGCGCACCAAGCTCGGCCTGATCGTCGCTGCGGTGCTGGCGACGCTGCTCGGTGTGCTGGTGTCGGCCGGCATCGCGCGCAGCATTTCGCGCCGGCTGGCGCTGGCGGTGCAGGCGACCGATCAGATGGCCTCCGGCGACCTGACGCAGCGCGTCGAGGTGGCCGGGCGCGACGAGATCGCCACGCTGCTCGGTGCGCTGGCGGCGATGCAGCAGCGCTTGGTCGACATCATCGCCTCGATCCAGCAAGGCGCCGACCAGGTCGACACGCTGTCGCACGCCATCGTCGAGCAATCGGGGCAGATCGCCGAAGGGGTACGCGAACAGAGCCAGGCCGCCTCGACGATCGCCGCGGCGGTCGAACAGCTGACGGTCAGCATCCAGCACGTGTCGGCGAGCGCCCAGGAGGCGCATGCGCTGGCGGTCAACAGCGGCGGCAGCACCGAGCACGGTTACCAGGTGATCCGCGACACGGTCGACGACATCCGCGGCGTCGAGCAGGCGGTGCAGTCGGTCAACGTCGAAATGCGCAATCTCGAGGCAAGCGCGCAGAAGATCTCCGGCGTGGTCAGCGTGATCCGCGACATCTCCGACCAGACCAATCTGCTGGCGCTGAACGCGTCGATCGAGGCGGCGCGCGCCGGCGACTCGGGCCGCGGCTTCGCGGTGGTCGCCGATGAGGTGCGCAAGTTGGCCGAACGCACTGGCAACTCGACCCAGGAGATCGCCGGCATGATCGGCCAGATCCAGAGCCGCAGCAATCAGGTGTCCGAGCAACTGCAACTGAGCGTTAACCGGGTCGGCAGTGGTGTCGAACGCTCCGACCAGGCCGGCAGCGTGATGGGCGACATCAACCAGAGCAGCCGCCGGGTGGCGAGCCTGGTCACCGACATCTCGGCCGCGCTGGTGCAGCAGTCGCAGGCGAGCAACGCGGTCGCCAGCCGGGTCGAGACCATCGCGCAGATGGCCGAGGAGAGCAGTCACGCGGTCGACGAGGCGGTACGCCATGCCGGCCACCTCGAACAGCTGGCGGCCGGGCTGCGCCGCGAGGTGGCGTTCTTTCGCTTGTAAGGCGGCGGCCAGCTTGGCCGAAGCGCGGAAGGTGTCGGGCCGGGGTTAAACCCGGCCCGATGCTTTTTGCCTGGCCGGGGCCTGGCGGATGCCTGATGACGTTAGGCACAGCCTTGCGCTGCTCGAGGCGCGGTCAGGGCCGGTGACAATGTCGTCGACGATCAGCGAGCTTGGCCGATGGGAGAGGGGGCGCCGTTCAGGAGCGGCTGGCCAGCGCCAGCCGGCACGCCAGCGCGGCGAACACCGAGCCGAGCAGATACTGTGGCAGCTTGCGAAAGCGCTGGCCCGGCGTCACCAGCCGACGGAGCCGGCTCACGGTCAGGATCACCAGGCCGTTCACCAGCAGGCCGACGCCGTTCAGCACGGTGGCGAGCAGCAGCATTTGTACCACCAGCGAGCCGGCACCCGGTTTGACGAATTGCGGGAATAGCGCCAGCACGAACAGCGCCATCTTCGGATTGAGCAGATTGGTCAGCAGCCCCTGGCGGAATACCAGGGCGAGTGGCAATCGTGCGAGCGTGCCGTTGGGGTTGACCGCGGTGTTGTCGGCGCGGATGGTTTTCCAGGCGAGCAACAGCAGGTAGGCGGCACCGGCGAGGCGCACCACGTCGTAGGCGATGGGGACAAGCAGGAACAGTTGCGACAGGCCGAGCGCCGCGGCGAGCGCGTGGCAATAGGTGCCCAGCTGGATGCCGGCGAGTGAGGCAAAACCGGCGCCGCGGCCCTGGCTGACGCTACGCGAGGCGATCAGCAGCATGTCCGGACCGGGGGTGGCGGCCAGGACCAGGCAGGCGGAGGCGAACAGCAACAGGGTCGACTGGTCCGGCATGGCTGTATTCCTTCTTCATGAAAGGCGGAGTGTAGCATGGCGGGATAGCGGCTCGGCCGGGCAGGCAAGCGTGTCGCAAGCTGCATGCCGAGCTTGGCCGAACCGCATCATCCCCCTTCGGCCAGCCGCGCCCTGCCGGCCGTTCACGCCGCCTGTGGTGTCGCGGCCGTCCGCCCGCTCCAGTAGGCAAACAGCAGCCCCCCGCCCACGCCCAGGCAGACCACCATGCCGTACAGGTCCAGGAAGTCGGTCAGGCTCAGCCGCGACGCCAGCGGCCGGGCGATGCCGAGAAAGGCGGCGAACGCCCACGACGCCGCCGAGAAGCCGCCGATGCCGCACACCACAGCGGGCTGGGCGCCGGGGGCGGTAGCGGTCAAGCGCGGCAGCGCGATGTGATGCAGCAGCACGCCGTTGGCGGTCAGCCCGATGACCGCCAGCAGTTTGGTGGCCATCTTGGGCTTGGCGAGCAGCTCGGTCAGGCCGGGCAAGTGGCCGAAGTCGAGCAGGACGACGCCGAGGCCGGTGAGCCAGAGCACGGTTAACGCGATGACGACCAGCCGCGCCACTTCGCGGATCAAGGCGATGTCGTGTTCGAGCACCTGGCCACGGCTACGGATCAATCGCCAGTCGGTCAAGAAGGCGGCGCCGATCGCGACGCAGCAGGCGATCAGGTGAGGGTAGATCAGTGCCATTCGTGTGAGGTCGTGCATGATACGTTGCTCCATCCATTGCATAGGAATAATTATTGTTCGCGTATGCTAAGTAAAACTACGTAACATGTAAATGGTTCTCATTGAACTTTTTTGGAAAGCGGTAGTCGCCTGTGCGGTGGACAAAGAATCGAAGCCTTGGCACTGACGCTTCGGCCAACGTTGTCGGTGCGGCAGTGGGCGCTCGTTGCGCAAGCCTGTACTTGCCAGCCGCTTATGAGCTGGAGAGTGGCAGTCGGATAGGGCTGGGAGGGGGCAGGTTGTCCGAAGCGGTCCCGTCAACCTCCTACACGGCACTGATGACCCTGGCGCCGCGTAGCGGGGTGGGGGACGAGTGTGGAAACCCTATGCGCAGCTGGTGGTTCGGCGGGAAGGCGGGGGCTTTACTCAGGAGAAAGCCGGCTTCGGCGGGTGGAGTGTGACGAAGTGTGACGCGCCGCAACATCTGTAAACACTTCTAGACTGGTGCGTTTTCGAGGGAGCGATAGAATGGGCTCATACCGTCGTATCCTGATTTCTCAGGCGGTTTCGGTGGATGGCAGCATTCCCGGAGCCGAGGGTATGTGCAGTCTCTCTCCTTCTGTGTGTCCAAGCTTAGTGGCGGCCCTGTGGCCGCCATTTTTTTGCTCGTTTGAAGAGCGCGTCGGCTGTAGTCGCGTCGATTCGACACAGGCTAAAGAAACGACAAGCCAGACTTGGCACACCAGAGTCGAGGCGCTGATCACGTAACGCCCCTAAGTAAAGCTTGCTGTGGGAGGCGGTGGGCAAGACTGCCGGACACGGCTAACCTTGAACTGATGGGATGGACGGCTTGCCTATTGATTGCGGCGGTAGCGCTGAACGACGCATTGGTCGGTGAGATCCGTCATCGCCAGTGGTATCGAGCGTAATAGAACGTGCCGGTTTCGAATCGATCAATCTTGTGCCTATGCAACGCCTCCTTGTCATCGCGGGACTGCTCTTGGTGGTTGTCGGTGTTGCCTGGCCTTGGCTGTCAAAGATTCCATTTGGCCGCCTGCCGGGGGACATTCATATTGTCCGGGAAGGATTCAGCTTCCACTTCCCCATCGTGACGTGCATCGTCATCTCCTTGGTGGTGTCCCTTCTGTTCTGGATCCTGCGGCGCTGAAGTGGCACGCAGTGAACGACGAGAGAGGCGGCTGGCGATGCTTCAGTCATGTGATCAGAAGGCGAAAAAGGCCGCCACGCCCACCAGGATGCCGACCGCCGCCACCCCCATCGACAGCCTTTGCAGCCACCGCCTGCGCGTCAACAGTGTGATGGCTGCCAGCGCAATCGCGATTTGTATCAAGGTCGTGGCCTGAGCCCAGCGGTGATGCCGGTGCAATAGCGCCTCACTGTCCGCATTGTTCCGTTCGACCTCTTTTTCGATCGCTTCAGCCCGTGCGCGGATGGGCCCCTTTTGCTGCTTGTACTTCTCGACCTCGGCAAGGAAGGTGGCGCGTGCGCTCGTATTGGTCCCCGACAAGACGGCGCCCAGTTCGGCGAGATTTTGCTTCTCGCCTTTTGCTTGGTAGTACGCCCATTGATTCGCGGCTTCGGTCTTTTTGATGGCGGCTTCGTTCTTATAGAAGAGCGCGAGATTCTCGTCGGTGCCGCTTTGGTAGGAACAAATCGCACCGATCGTCGCCATGATCGCCGTCATCACGGCGATACGACCGGCCATCGGGTCGGTCTCGTGATGGTCGCCGTGCCCCTCGGCGACGTGTTCAACCGCGTGGTCGTGTGGGCCATGAACTTCGAATTCATCCGACATAGAGTCTCCGCAAGCAATTGGTGGGTTTCGAGCGCCGATCGGGCCGGTGAGCGTAGCCCACTTGCAGCTTAGTCTCATGGATGGATTCTGGCCGCTTACTGCCCGTCATCGCTCAATCGATCATGCTTGATGACGATCAACGCTTCACGCCTTCGGCTCTTAGTCCGCCTGGCGCCAAACGCTGGAAGCAAGAGCCTCAGCGACGGCCTGCCGACGTGCATCGGCGCTGACGGCGGGGGCCGGGAACGTCAGTCGCCGCCGCCGGCCGCGGCATTCCAGGTCGGCGCCATAGGCGTCAAGCCCCAGCCAGCGCCCGTCGAACAGTAGCGGGGCGAGCGCGGAGAGTTCCTGTGCTTCCTGCTCCGGCACGAGCACCGGGGCCTGTCTCAGCTCTTCGCCTTCTAGCCAGCCCATGCGGCCGAAACCGGCGATCAGCCGCAGACGTTTGGGTTCCAGCCGGTAAAAGGCGAAGTCGCCGAGTGCCAGATAGTTCGCCGCGTCGGGGTGGTAGCGCAGATAGCGCCCAAGCAGCGCATCGCTCGGTACGAACGGCAACACGTCCCCGACGAGTGTCAGCCGCACGCTGGCGAGCACATCGGTCACACCGGGCTCGGACAGCATCAGGCTGGCGCGCGGATCGGCAACGAGATTGCGGGTGTGTTCGGCCAGGGCGCTGACGAGGAACACCGGGCGGTGCCCTTCGTCGGGCACGAAGGGCAGCAGGGTGGCGAAGGGATAACCCGGCAGCTGCACCGAATGGGTGGCCAAGGTGCCGTGGGCGGCGCTGTGCAGCAGGTCGACGGCGTTGCTGAGTGGGATTTTCATGGCGTACTCCGGACGAAGGTCAGGGTGTCGACCTGTTAGTTTGTTCGCGGGATAAGGCAATGAGCGAAATGGCCAAAGCCATTGACCATATCAACGGTGCGATTCATGGCGCGCGGCGCTATCTACTCGTAGCCCTACAGACCCTGATGATCCCCGCACCTGAGAAAACCCCCAAGCACCGCTAAGTCAGCGGTGGCTGATCATTCCGGTTCAAGCGCGCCGTCGCTGCGCACCGTCAGCGCCTTCATGATTCGACCATCGCGGATAAATACGGCGCGATGCTGCATGCCGATGTAGGCACCGGAGCTGTTCTTGACGTTGACACTGTAATAGGCCAGATAGCCGTAGGTGATCACGTTGAGGTTGTGACGGCTCCAGCTCGGCGTCACCGAGGTCGGTGCCTTGAGCAGGTAAGAAGAGGGAGGGGTAAGCGTTTTGGCCAAGTGGGCCCGGATCAGGGCGGTAGCCTCTTTCGGCGTGGGCTTGCGGCCGTAGTCGGCCGCTGCCTGTTGCTCGGGAGTGGGGTCACGCATGCCGGCGCAACCGGACAGGCCGAGCGTGGCGGCGAGTACCACCACGGCAATTAGCGTTCTTGCCATGGAAATATCTTTATGAGTAGGCATTCGTGCTAGCGGTTCTACAATCGGTGGTTTCCTGCTCTGCCTTACAGCTGCTGTCGGCTTCATCACTCGCTACTCCTGCGACAGTTCCACCCCCGCCCTTAGGGGCGCAGGTTCATCGCCTTGTCGGCCCGTGGCAAGTTCGCGGCGGCAAAATCGATTCGGATTCTAGCAGGCCGGACACGAAATACACGTTGCACGCCTAGCGGCCTAACTGGCAATCAGCAGAGCAGTCCCGTGCGCTGGCGAGCACATCGGTCACCGGGACGGATCCCTCCGGACGTTTCGCCATGCACTTCATAGACGCACTCCGGCCAGTCGTTACGGCGGCGATGCTTCCTATCCGTGCTGCCGCTCAAGCCATCCGGCGCGTCTTACTCCTGCTAGCCGAACCCCGTGACTTGACGCCTTCGCCTTGGCCGCCTCCGTAGAAGTCCTTATTGAATGTGAGAATCAATATGCATACCACATATTGGTGGAAGGCGGCTCGGCTTTTCACAAGGTCATGACCCATCACCGGAGGAGACAGAATGAAAACAGCATCGTCAGCACCGAACTTCAACTACGGCTTCCCGACCCCGGGGCCGCAGACGCCGACCCCGCAGGACGTGATGAACCACGTGTTCTTCGCGTCGCACACCAACTGGAAGCAGATTCGCGAGGACCAGCAGTTCGACTACATCGTGATCGGCAGCGGCTTTTGCACGCTCGGCTTCGTCGAGCGCACGCTGAAGCACAACCCGCACGCGCGCATCCTGATCCTCGAGCGCGGTCCGTTCTTCCTGCCCGAACACTTCCAGAACCTGCCACTACCCTACCAGCAGACGCTAGGTGGCCTGTCCGAGACCTTCCCGTGGACGCGTCGGCCAAGACGCACAACGCGCGCTACATCAAGTGGCAGCACGGCATGGTGCCGTTCTTCGGCGGCCGCTCGATCATGTGGAGCTCGTGGTGCCCGCGCCCGACGCCGGAGGAGATGGCAGGTTGGCCGAAAGAGACGATAGCCGCCGCGCGCCGCTACTTCGAGTCGGCCGAAACGCTGCTGAACGTGATCTCGGCCGCCGACCTCGACAAGGGCGACAAGGCACCGCCGTGCGGTTCCCGGCCGATCTTCGGCGTGATGCAGGCGCAGCTGACCAAGCGACTCGAGCAGGGCCTCGGCGAGATCCCGTCGGCCACGCGGGTGATGGCCGCCCCGCTCGCGGTCAACGCCCCCCACCTCGAGTACGTCGACTTCCTGAAGTACTCGACGCCGGGGCCGCTGCTCGAGCTGGCCGACCGCCAGCAGAAACTCGCCGCCGCCGGCCGTGGCGCACCGCTGACGGTGGCGACCGAATGCATCGTCGAACGCATTGTCGAGCAGGACGGCACCGCGACCGCGCTCGAGACCAGCCGCGGTGTGGTCGCGCTCGGCAAGGCGCAGCTGATCCTGGCGATGGGCACCCTGCCGGCGACCACGCTGGTGCTCAACTCCTTCCCGCAGGCCAAGCTCGCCGGCGAGCGCTTCACCGCCCACTTCATCAGTTCGATCATCGCGCGCGTGCCGCGCGCCGACTACGACTTCGCGCCGGAGATCGGCGAATTGGAACTGGGGGCGATCTACCTCGCAGGCCAGAACAAGGAGACGCAGGGCCAGTACCACATCCAGCTGACCGCGCTGTCCGACCGCCATCCGATCAAGAACGCCCGGCCGCCGCACAGCACATGCCCGACGTGGTGGCCACCGCCACGATCGAACAGCTGCTCGAATCCGAGAACGACATCGTCTTCGTGTGCGCGGTGCTCGGCGAGATCGACAACAAGAACAAGGACAACTGGTTCCGCCGCAACGACGGCGCCGACCCGACCACCAACGTGACGCTGCAGGTGATCGAGAGCGAGAACGACGCTAAGGTGTGGAAGACGATGGAGGACGGTACCTTCGAGGCGCTCGAGCGCGTGCTCTCGCCCAAGGGCGCCTCGCGCGTCGAGTACTGGCATCCGATGCCGACGGCGGCGGCACGTGGAAGGCCGAACGGCCGTCGCAAGATGCGATCCGTGTGCCGGGCCTAGTGCACGAGGGCTCGACGATGTGGATCGGCGCCGGCGACGACGCGGTGGTCGGCCTCGACTACAAGCTCAACGGCGCGAGCAACGTCTACGTGACCGGCGCGTCGCTGTGGCCGGCGAGCGGTTCGTGGAACCCGACGATGACCATGGTCGCGCTGACGCAGGATCTCGCGGATCGACTGAGCGCTCGCTGACGCGGCGCACTTGCTTAAGGCCCCGGTATGGGGCCTTTTAACGGCTATGTCCCAACCTCGTGTTGCAAGGGCCGGCCGAGCGCCTTCGGTGCAAGGCTGAGGCCGGATGTGCTGGGTGATGGTTGGGTTGTGGGAGGGAAAGGTTGCCGCTTGGTCGGCACGTTTCTTATGAAATTCTCGTGGCGGTCATTTTACATGAGCCGAAATCTTCAATTTCTCCTGGATAATCAGTGCTGTGTAAATAGTCGAACTTAATCCCACTGGATTCAGCTCCCCAAGCATTGGCACTAATAGCAACTCGATATCCCGACTCAAGAGGCAAGGTCTTCATGGTCGCGTTTGGCTCTACAACCAGCATCTGCCGCTGCAGCACCGAACCCCAATTCAAGCGATGAAAGGCCAGCGGAAAACCGACCTGAGTTATTCATCAAACGCGTAACCAATTGTCCGGGACTGGACACGTACACGCCCTCGAGTGAACGACGCTATCGCTGTTTCGACGAGGCAAGCATCCCAATTGCGACGAGATGCACATGCCGACATCTGTATTGCTTGATCTTAGCGACTATAACTAACACTACTTAAGAGCCGCTAACAAAGCCCGCCCGGCGTTGTTGCCCTGTCTTGCCGTACTACTTGTGCTGTCTGCGGCAGGGCGGCGAGCAGGATCGTTGCACCGGGTTTTGTTAGCGACTCTAAACGTTGGAAAGATCAGCCATGCCTCGGCCTGCCGCTGAGTCGCAGTCTGGGATATGGAACGCGAAGGAATCGATCCTGCGTTCACCGTACCGGGTGCCCAAGTCCTTGTATGCCGCAATGAAGCGCCGCGGCAGCATCGCCCGCCGCGTCGAGGGCACCTGGCACATGGCTGGTATATCGCGAGTGCGTAGAGCAATCCTGCCGCCATCGGATGGCAGCGACAGTTAACCCGCCAGGAGGAATCCATGTCTCTTTCGCCTCTCATCGATGGTGAAGCGCCGGCCCCCGATCCTGACGAGTTCATCGCCGACGCCGACGAGCGCCTGTACAACCATGACCTGGCACCGGTGCCACACAAGAAGCGCACCTGGACCGGCTACAGCATCTTCGCGATGTGGATGTCGGACGTGCACAGCGTCGGCGGCTACACCTTCGCCGCCAGCCTGTTCCTGCTCGGCATCTCCGGCTGGCAGGTATTGATCGCGATGACCGTGGGCATCCTGTGTGTCTACGTGCTGATCAACTGGGTCGGCAAACCGAGCCTGGTGCACGGCATCCCGTTTCCGGTCATGGCGCGGGTCAGCATGGGTGTGATGGGCGCGAACCTGGCGGCGATGATCCGCGGCATCGTCGGCATCGTTTGGTACGGCGTGCAGACCTATTTCGCGTCGAAGGCGGTCGCCACCTTGCTGCTGCTGTTCGTGCCGTCCGCCGTAGCGCTGCGCGAGTTCAGTTTCGTGCGGCTCGATGGGCTGGGCTGGGTCTGTTTCTTGTTCATGTGGTTCTTCCAGCTGATCATCTTCCAGCAAGGGATGGAAACCATCCGCAAGTTCATCGACTTCTGCGGCCCGGCGGTCTACGTGGTGATGTTCGTGCTGATGGGCTGGATCCTGTCGCAGGCCGGTCTTAGCAGCCTCAACCTCACCCTGGGCGGCAAGGTCCTGTCCGGTGGCGATCAGCTGCTCGGCATGGGTAACGCGATGTTGCTGGTGGTGAGCTACTTCGCCGCGCTGCTGCTCAACTTCGGCGATTTCGCGCGCTTCGCGAAGACCGAGCGCCAGATGAAGATTGGCAACTTCCTCGGCCTGCCGGTCAACTTCATCGTGTTCGCGATCGTCACGGTGATCGTGACCGCGGGCAGCGCCAAGGTGTTCGGCTCGATGATCATGGACCCGGTGGAGATCGTCGCGCGGATCCAAAACAAGGTCGCCGTGGTGATCGGCAGCCTGACCTTCGTCATCGCCACGATGGGCATCAACATCGTCGCCAACTTCGTCTCGCCGGCGTATGACATCGCTAACCTGTTTCCGAAGCATGTCAACTTCAAGAGGGGCGGCCTGATCGCCTCCATCCTCGCAGTCGTCGTGTGCCCGTGGATCTTTGTCGACAGCCCGAAGGCGATCACCATCTTCGTCAGCATCTTCGGCGCCGTGCTGGCGCCGCTGTACGGCGTGATGATGGCCGACTTTTACCTGGTCAAGAAGCAGGTGGTGAACACGGCCGAGCTGTACACCATGTCGCCGACCGGGCGCTTCCACTACGACGGCGGCTGGAACAAGTACGGGCTGGTCTCGCTGCTGATCTCCGGCTTCATCTCGGTCGGCTGGGAAATCAGCACGCAACTCTTGAAGATCCTGCCCGCGAACAACTTTGGCTGGATCATCGGCGCGGCCTCCGGCGCGCTGATCTATACCGTGATGATGCGAAGCGTGAGGCGCACGTGAAGGTGGGTCCCGACCGGCCGCCTCATTCTCTTCCTGCATTTTCCGAGGCGCAATCGATGTCGGACAAACCATCCCGAAGCCCCGCGACCTGATCGGTTACCGCCGCGATGTTCCGCATGCCCGCTGGCCCAGCCGGGGGCGGTGTGTGCGAAATGAAGAAGAAGACCGCGAGACCAGCATTTGACTGACGGGCGAATTCATACCACAGGGGGTTAATCCAGGAGACATTGCAATGGCCAAGATGAGCGCCGCGGAAGCGGCAGTTCGGGTGATGGAGCGCGAAGGAGTCGTTCTGGCGTTTGGCATCCCGGGCGCCGCTATCAACCCCCTGTACGCCGCGATGAAAAAAGTCGGCAGCATCGACCACGTGCTGGCCCGCCACGTTGAAGGCGCCTCGCACATGGCGGAGGGCTATACCCGAGCCAAAGCCGGAAATATCGGTGTCTGCATCGGCACCTCCGGTCCAGCGGGCACCGACATGATCACCGGCCTGTATTCGGCGTCGGCCGACTCGATCCCTATCCTCTGTATCACCGGCCAGGCGCCGCGCGCGCGCCTGTACAAGGAGGATTTCCAGGCGGTCGACATCGAAGCCATCGCCAAGCCGGTGGCCAAGTGGGCGGTCACCGTGCGCGAACCGGCGCTGGTACCACGCGTGTTCCAACAAGCCTTCCATCTGATGCGCTCCGGTCGGCCCGGCCCGGTGCTGATCGACTTGCCGTTCGACGTGCAGATGGCGGAAATCGAGTTTGATATCGACACCTACTCGCCGCTGCCGCTGTACAAGCCGCAGGCCACGCGCGCCCAGATCGAGAAGGCGCTTAGCATGCTGAACGAGGCCGAGCGTCCGCTGATCGTCGCCGGTGGCGGCATCATCAACGCCGACGCGCCCGACCTCTTGGTCGAATTCGCCGAGATCACCGGCGTGCCGGTCATCCCCACCCTGATGGGCTGGGGCACGATACCAGACGATCATCCCTTGATGGTCGGCATGGTGGGGCTGCAGACCTCGCACCGCTACGGTAACGCCACGATGCTCGCCTCCGACTTCGTGCTGGGCATCGGCAATCGCTGGGCGAACCGCCATACCGGCTCGGTCGACGTCTACACCAAGGATCGGAAGTTCGTTCACGTCGATATCGAGCCTACCCAGATCGGCCGCGTCTTCGATCCCGACTACGGCATCGTCTCGGACGCCAAGGCGGCGCTGCAGCTGTTCGTCGAGGTGGCCCGCGAGTGGAAGGCAGCGGGCAAGCTCAAGGACCGAGCCGACTGGGTCGCGCAATGCCGCGAGCGCAAGCGCACGATGCTGCGCAAGACCAACTACGACAACGTGCCGATGAAGCCTCAACGCGTATATCAGTGCATGAACAACGCGTTCGGCAAGGACACCTGCTACGTCAGCACCATCGGCCTGTCGCAGATCGCCGCCGCCCAGTTCCTGCACGTCTACAAGCCGCGCCACTGGATCAACTGTGGGCAGGCCGGTCCGCTCGGCTGGACGATACCCGCCGCGCTCGGCGTGCGCGCCGCTGATCCGACCCGCAAGATCGTTGCACTGTCGGGCGACTACGACTTTCAGTTCATGATTGAGGAATTGGCCGTGGGTGCGCAGTTCAAGCTGCCTTATCTGCACATCGTCGTGAACAACTCCTACCTGGGACTCATCCGCCAGTCCCAGCGGGGCTTCGCGATGGACTATTGCGTGCAGCTCGCCTTCGACAACGTCAATGCACCCGAACTGGAAGGCTACGGTGTGGACCACGTCGCCGTGGTCGAAGGCTTAGGCTGCAAGGCCATCCGCGTTCGCAAGCAGGAGGAGATCGACCCGGCCATCGAGCAGGCGGAGAAGTGGATGGCGCAGTACCAGGTGCCGGTTGTGATCGAGATCATCCTCGAGCGCGTGACCAACATCTCCATGGGTACCGAGATCGACAATGTCGTCGAATTCGAGGAGCTGGCCATCAGCCCCGAAGACGCGCCCACGGCGATTGGCCTGCTGGACTGATCGGAACCTAGAAGAGGGACGCCATACCGAAGTTCAATGCCAATCTGAGCAGGCTGTTCAACGAGGTCGATTTCCCCGATCGCTTCGATGGGCTGACTTGAGGGGGATTTCTACCTTAAGTCAGCGTCCACCGAACCCGGGACAGACCACTTCGGGAAACGGGCTATCTGTATGGGTAGAGGTTGCGGTACAGAAGCACTCTTTAGAGATGGGGACTAGGCAGCAAGTGGTTTCCGAAATTGCCTGCTCAGTGCCTGTATGGAAATCTGAAGCGGAAATGGAAAAGGGGTTAGCCGTAGCTAACCCCTTTTAATCCTTGGTGGCGAATCAGGGACTCGAACCCCGGACCTGCGGATTATGATTCCTGGCCGTGGTCTTGTAGTTTGTTAATTATCAATGACTTGCATCGCTTGCCTGATGGCTGGTCAAATCTAAAACAACCTCAATCAATACCTTGTCTGCTGTAGCATGTCACAACTGCGGCACAGACTTATTAATCTGTCCCCCTGCTGGCTGGCTGCTAGAGGCTGTTTCAGCCTTACGTGCAGATCCCGGCGACTCTGGCCAGCTGTGCCGGTGGTATCTGTCCAGTTGCGCCCTCTAGGGTAGGTCCATGGACGCTACCATCACTCACTTGCCGACGACATGAAAGCCCTCCAAGTGGCGGCTTCTCGGCGAGGCTGTGTGAAAATGTCCCCAAGGCTATGATTTCCGTAATGCCATGCCGAGGACTGAGCAATGACACGGTTTGTTCAGGGGGATAACCGGTCACAGGCC
>NZ_JBVMAE010000029.1:0-42580 GCF_055597485.1 Crenobacter sp. CS_VA4 | reverse complement strand
CGGCCAACCTTTCGGCCAACCTTTCGGCCAACCTTTCGGCCAACCTTTCGGCCAACCTTTCGGCCAACCTTTCGGCCAACCTTTCGGCCAACCTTTCGGCCAACCTTTCGGCCAACCTTTCGGCCAAGCTGACTCCCGCCATCAAAAAGCCCGCGGCAGGCGCGGGCTTGCGTTGCTCGGCAGGGCCGGCGTTACGGCAGGATCGTGCCGATCTGCTTCTTCAGTTCCTGCTTCAGCGCCTGCTGGCGTTCGTCCTCGGTCTTCTTGCCCTTGACCATCGCGTTGAAGTCGAGCGCGTACACCGGCGCATTGATCGGGCCGGTGATCTTCAGCGGCACGTTGACGTCCTGCAGGCGGGTGAATTCCTTTGGGTTGGCGCGCACGTCCAGCGTGTAGTCGACGATATTCTGCACCAGGTCGAGCTTGCCGCCGCCGGACAGATTGACCAGCTGCGACGCCAGTTTCAGGTCCTGGTTGCGCGCCACGCCGTTGCTCAGCGTCATGCTGCCGGACAGCGTGCTGAAGGTGGTCTTCTGGTTGGCGTTGGCGGCCATCGAGGCGTTCGACTCCTTCAGCTCGGCCGGCAGGTTCTTCAGCGCTGCGACCAGGTCGATGCCGGTCAGTGCGCCCTCGGACAGGTTCATCATCACATTGCCGGACAGCGTATTGCGCAGCGCGAGGAAGCTCGCGCCATCGGCGCGCAGGCTGACGGTGCCGCTGCCGCGGCCTTCCAGCCGGTTGAAATCGAACAGGTCCTTCAGCAGCGGGCGGATGCGCATGCCCTTCAGCGTCTGTTCGAGTTCGAGCTGGGGCGTGCGGTCGCGAACCAGCCGGGCGCGCCCGGTCAACTCGCCCTCGTAGATGTCGGCGAGCAGATTGGTCAGCTCCAGTTCGCGCGGCGTGGCGCGCACATTGGCCGACACGTCGTTCATCTTGAAGCGGCCCATCGACAGTTCGCCGATCGCCACGTTGCCGGTCAGGTCCATGAAGTCGAGCCAGTCGAGCGGGATCGGCTTCGGGTTGTTGAGGATCGCCACCGGGTCGCCGGTCGCCTCCGGCAGGTAGCGGTTGAGGTCGAGCTTGCCGACCGAGACGGTCGCCTCGTGGCGCGGCCGCACGAAGCCGAACTGGCTGACGGTCAGCGCGATGTCCGAGCCGTCGAGCTTGCCGGCGACGCGCAGATTGAGCTGGTCGTCGTCGAGCGTGCCGGTCAGCGCCCCCTCGAGCTTGGCGGCCAGCTGGCCGCGCGGCAGCAGCGGGGTGGTGACGCGCGCGGTCAGCGCCAGCGGCTGCAGCTTGAGTTGATTGAGGCCGGTGAGCGCGAACGGCGCGTTCATCGCCAGCGTCATCGCGTGTTCGCCGACCCGCCAGGTGAGGTTGCCGTTGAGCTTGCGCGCGGTCAGGCTGTTTTCGCCGAACTGCAGCGTGTCGAGGTCGCCGTCGAACTGATACTGGCTCTTGCCGTAAGCGAGCTGGCCGGCGAGGTGGGCGCGCGGCATCTCGACCGTGTCGAAGCTGGCCGACAGCGACGGCAGCGTCAGGGTCAGATTGCCCAGTGGCTGCTGGCTGCTCAGCTGGGCCGACAGGTTTTCGCCGCTCGCCTGCAAGGTGGCGAAGTTGAGCTTGAACTTGCCCTTGAGCGCCAGCCGGGTCTCGCCGAGGCCGGCGATCTGCGAGATCGCCACCGCGTCGAGCGCTTCGATGCTGACCTGGTCGTCCTGGATCGAGAGCGGGGCGGACACTGCCAGGCTGATATTGCGCTGGCCGCTAATCAGCCGGGCGCCGGCGGAAATCTGTGCGTCGCTGCGCAGGTCGTCGGCGTCGAACTCGATCGCCTCGAGTCGGGCGTGGCTGGCGGTGACGTCGTCCTGCAGATCGAGCGTGCCGTTGCGTACCGCGACGCGGTCGAGCTTGATGCTGTAGTTGTCCTGGTCGCGCGGACGGAACAGGTCGGCGATCGACAGCGTGCCGTCGGCGAGGCGGGCGAGCTTCAGCGACACGCCGGACATGATCAGCGAACTGACTTCGCGGCGACCGGTCAAGAGCGGCAACCACGCCAGATCGAGCTCCATCTGCGCCGCCTGCGCGGCCGGGGTCTTGCCGTCACGCTCGGTGACACTGATGCCGTTGGCGATGATGCCGGGGCGGGGGAACACCTGGGGTTTGATGTCGCCGTCGATGCGCACGACACGGCCGGTGTCGGCGACGCTCTGGCTGAGCGCAAGTCGCACCGCACTGGCGTCGAATTGCCAGAGGATCAGGCTTTGCAGCAAGACGAACAGGGCGATTGCCGTGCCAGTGCTGTAAACGAAGAGGCGTAGCCACAGCCGGCCAGAATTCCAGTTCATCGTCGCAGGGATAGGGTTGGCTCGTGTGCGTTGTGGAAACAGCGGGCAGGAGGCGCTGGAGCGGGTGAAGGGAATCGAACCCTCGTCGTAAGCTTGGGAAGCTTCTGCTCTACCATTGAGCTACACCCGCGCGTATTGCTTGGAGCGGCAGAATTTAGCGGCTTTTGCCGGGCTTGGCAAGGGCGATGGCGCGGTGTGATTCTATTTTTCTGTCATTGCTGGCCGGGTGCTGCATTGCGGCATTCGCGGTGCCCGGCCACAGGAGGTGACCATGTTGCTCAAAGCCTTGCAGGCCGACATCACCACGCTTAACGTCGACGCGATCGTCAACGCCGCCAACCGCTCGCTGCTCGGCGGCGGTGGGGTCGACGGGGCGATACACCGCGCCGCCGGGTCGGAGTTGTTGGCAGCGTGCCGGCCGCTCGGCGGTTGTCCGACCGGCGAGGCGCGGATCACCCCGGGTTTCCGCCTGCCGGCGCGCTACGTGATCCACACCGTCGGGCCGGTGTGGCAGGGCGGCGAGCACGGCGAGGCGCAGCTGTTGGCGTCCTGCTACCGCCACTCGCTGGAACTGGCCAAGCAGCACGGGCTGCGTTCGGTCGCGTTCCCGTGCATCAGCACCGGCGTGTACGGCTACCCGGCCGAGGCGGCGGCGCAGATCGCGGTGACGACGGTGCGCGACGCCGAAGCCGGTTCGGTCGACGAGGTGCTGTTCGTTTGCTTCTCAAACGCCGATCTGGCGCTGTACCAGCGCTTGCTGGCCGGTTGAGTCGTGCGGATTATCGGAATGGGTCGGCCGGAAATTCCGATTATCCGCACAGGATGCCCGCGGGCCGCGGCGGGTCTTGACTGGGAAGTCTAAGGAAGTCGCGGGGTTGCGGCCGGTTCGGCCAACCCTGGCACGGAGCTTGCTGCAGGCGGGACAGCCCTCGTGCCAAGAGGGCGTCAAACACACAGCCCTACAGAGGAGACTTCCGTGAGCCAAGTCCAGATTGCGGCCGACGCCGTTAACACCCCGCCCGCCGACGACACCCGCCGGCGCCTCAAATCGATCATGTCCGGCTCGATCGGTAACCTGGTCGAGTGGTACGACTGGTACGTGTATTCGGCGTTCGCGCTGTATTTCGCCAAGTCGTTCTTCCCGCAGGGCGACCAGACCGCCCAGCTCCTGAACACCGCCGCGATCTTCGCGGTCGGCTTCCTGGCCCGGCCGGTCGGCGGCTGGCTGATGGGCGTCTACGCCGACCGGCACGGCCGCAAGGCGGCGCTGTTCCTGTCGGTGCTGTTGATGTGCGCCGGCTCCTTGATCATCGCGCTGACGCCGAGCTACCAGACCATCGGCGTGTTCGCGCCGGCGCTCTTGGTGGTGGCGCGGCTGTTGCAGGGCTTGAGCGTCGGCGGCGAGTACGGCACCTCGGCCACCTATCTGAGCGAGGTGGCGTCGGCCAAGCACCGCGGCTTCTATTCGAGCTTCCAGTATGTGACGTTGATCATGGGCCAGCTGCTGGCACTGGCGCTGTTGATCCTGATGCAGCAGTTCCTGCTCACCACCGAGCAGCTGGAGGCGTGGGGCTGGCGCATCCCGTTCCTGGTCGGCGCGCTGTGCGCGCTGGTGGCGATGAAGATGCGCGGCGCGATGGAGGAGACCGAGTCGTTCCAGAACGCCAAGCGCGAGAAGAGGACCGACAGCCCGCTGCGCGAGCTGATGAAGCACCCGCGCGCGATCCTGACCGTGGTCGGCCTGACGATGGGCGGCACGGTGGCGTTCTATACGTATTCGATCTACATGCAGAAGTTCCTCGCCAACACCGTCGGCCTGTCCAAGGACCAGGCGACGCTGATCTCGGGCGCGGCGCTGTTCCTGTTCGCGCTGCTGCAGCCGGTGATCGGCAGCCTGTCCGACCGGATCGGCCGCCGTCCGGTGCTGATCACCTTCGGCGTGCTCGGCAGCTTGCTGACCGTGCCGATCATGACCGCGATCAGCCACACGCAGAGCGGCTGGGTGGCGTTCTTCCTGATCCTCGCCGCGCTGGTGATCGTCAGCGGCTACACCTCGATCAACGCGGTGGTGAAGGCCGAGCTGTTCCCGGCCGAGGTGCGCGCGCTCGGCGTCGGCCTGCCGTACGCGCTGACCGTGTCGATCTTCGGCGGCTCGGCCGAGTACATCGCGCTGTGGCTGAAACAGGCCGGCCACGAGTCGCTGTTCTACTGGTACGTGGCCGGCTGCGTGGCCTGCTCGCTGCTGGTGTACGTGACGATGCGCGACACCCGCCAGCATTCGCGGATCGTCGACTGAGCCCGCGCTTGGTATAAAGTCGCACAGGCGAGACCGCGGTCTCGCCTGTCGTCGTTTTATGGAACCCGTCGATGAATGTCGTTTCCCGCCGCCTGCTGCGCCTCGTGTTGCTCACCATGCTGTGCGTGCTGGTCGGCGCGCTGGCCTACCGCGCCGCGCTCGGCTATTACCTGGCGGCTCAGCTGCGCCAGGCCGAACAGCGCAGCGCCTTCTACGCGCAGAGCCTGGAGTCGGAGCTGGCGCGCCACGAGACGCTGCCGCGGCTGGCCGCGCTCGACCGCCGCCTGACCGAGCTGTTGCAGCAGCCGGCCGACCCGGCGCGGCGCGCTTCGGCCAACGATTACCTCGCCGCGGTGCGTCGCAATGCATCGATCAGCGTCGCCTACCTGATCGACGCCGACGGCCAGACCTTGGCCGCGAGCAACTGGGACACGCCGGAAAGCTTCGTCGGCCACAACTACGCGTACCGGCCGTACTTCGCCGCGGCGATGGCGCAGGGCTTCGGCCGCTTCTACGGCATCGGCTCCACCACCGGCCGGCCCGGCTACTTCCTGACCGCGCCGATCGCCGCCGACGGCCGGGTGCTCGGCGCGCTGGCGGTCAAGGTCGGCCTCGATGGCGTCGAACAGGCGCTCGCCAAGAGCGGCGACACGGTGTTGCTCGCCGACCGCGACGGCGTGGTGTTCCTGTCATCGCAGCCGGCCTGGAAGTACCGCACGCTGGCGCTGCTGCCGGACAAGGTGCGCGAGCGCTTTGCCGCCACCCGACAGTACGGCGACCATGCGCTGACCCCGCTGGGCGCGGGCGACGGTAGCGCCCGCCCGGCCACGCTGCGCGCCGCGCTGCCCGGCGCGAAGCCGCGCGACTACCGCGTGCAGTACCGGCCGCTAGATAGGCTCGGCTGGCAGTTGGCGGTGCTGGTCGACCCGGCCGAGGCGCGCGCCGGCGCGCTGATCGCCGGCGGGGCGGCCGGCTTCGCTACCGCGTTCGCGCTGGCGCTGTCGGTGGTGCTGCGCCAGCGCCGTGCCCGTCATCAGGAACGGCTGCGCGCCGCGCAGGCCTTGCGCGAGGCGCACGCCGAACTCGAGGCGCGCATCGCCGAACGCACCGCCGCGCTCAGTTCGGCCAACCTTGAGTTGGCCGAAAGGGTCGACGCGCTCGACCGCGCCCAGCGGATGCTGCGCGAGACGCGCGACGACGCGGTGCAGGCGGGCAAGCTGGCGGTGCTCGGTCAGATGGCCGCCGGCATCTCGCACGAACTCAACCAGCCGCTGACCGCGCTCAATACGCTGTCCGACAACGCGGTGCAGCTCTTGGAGCGCGGCCGCCACGACGAGGTGCGCGGCAATCTGGCGCTGATCAGCGGGCTTGCGGCGCGGATGGGCCGCATCGTCGGCCAGGTGAAGGCGTTCGCGCGCAAGGGCGACGGAAGCCGCGAGCGGGTGGTGGTGGCCGACGCGGTCGCCGAGGCACTGCTGTTGGTCGAGTCGCGCCGGCGCGAGGTCGGCGCAGACATCGTCTGGCAGCCGGACGTCGCCGAAGGCCTCGCCGTTTCGGCCAACACGCTGCGCCTCGAGCAGGTGCTCGTGAACCTGCTGCGCAACGCGCTCGACGCCTTGGCCGAACAGCCGGGCGAGCGGCATATCGTCGTGTCGGCCAAGGTGCAGGCGGGCTTGGTGCGGATCGCGATCTGCGACAACGGCCCGGGCATCCCGGCCGAGCTGCACACCCGGCTGTTCGAGCCGTTCTTCACCACCAAGCCCGCCGGCCAGGGGCTGGGGCTGGGCTTGGCGATCTCGCAGGCGATCGTCGAGGAATTCCACGGCCGGCTCGAGGCCGGCAATCTGGACGGGCAGGGCGCCGAATTCGCCCTGCTGCTGGAGCAGGCATGAACCCCGTAGCAAACCCCAACGATTACACCGTCTACCTGATTGAAGACGACGAGGCGGTGCGGATCGGCTGCGCGCAGGCGATGGCACTGGCCGACATCCCGGTGCGTGCGTTCGCCGACGCCGAGGCGGCGCTGGCCGCGTGGCAGGATGCGCCGCCGGCGGTGCTGGTCAGCGACGTGCGGCTGCCCGGCCAGAGCGGCCTCGAACTGTTGGAGACGCTGCAAGCGCGCGACCCGGCGCTGCCGGTGGTGCTGATCACCGGCCACGGCGACGTGGCGATGGCGGTCGGCGCGATGCGCGCCGGCGCGTACGATTTCATCGAAAAACCGTTTCCGTCCGATCGGCTGGTCGACGTGGTGCGTCGCGCGCTGACGCTGCGCGGGCTGTTGGTCGAGAACCAGCGGCTGCGCGAGGCCTTGGCCGAACCGGGCGACTCGCCGCTGCTCGGTTCGAGCGCGGCGATGCAGGAATTGCGCCGACTGGTGGCGGCGCTGGCGCCGACCGGCGCCGACGTGCTGATCCGCGGCGAAACCGGCAGCGGCAAGGAGGTGCTGGCGCGCGCGCTGCACGAGGCGAGCGGCAGGAGCGGACCGTTCGTCGCGCTCAACTGCGCGGCGCTGCCGGAGAGCGTGTTCGAGAGCGAGATGTTCGGCCACGAGGCCGGCGCGTTCACCGGCGCCGCCAAGCGCCGCGTCGGCAAGATCGAGTACGCCGACGGCGGCACCTTGTTCCTCGACGAGATCGAGTCGCTGCCGTTGGCGCTGCAGGCCAAGCTGCTCAGAGTGCTGCAGGAGCGCTGCGTCGAGCGGCTCGGCAGCAACGCCAGCATCGCGGTCGACTGCCGGGTGATCGCCGCCGCCAAGGCGGACCTGAAGGCGCTGTCGGATCGCGGCGAGTTCCGCGCCGACCTCTACTACCGGCTGAATGTGGTGACGGTAGCGCTGCCGCCGCTGCGCGCGCGCCGCGACGACCTGCCCTTGTTGATGGCGCACTTCCTGCGGCAGGCGGCGGCGCGCTACGGCAAGGCACAGCCGGCCTGGGGCGAGGCGGAGCTGGCGCGCTGGCAACGCTACGACTGGCCGGGCAATGTGCGCGAGCTGAAGCACGCCGCCGAACGGTTCTGCCTCGGCCTCGGCGACGGCCTGACCTTGGCCGAAGCGGCCGACGAGCCGGCGGCGCCGGCCGGCTCGCTGGCCGCGCGGCTGCAG
Organism: Crenobacter sp. CS_VA4; assembly: GCF_055597485.1. Taxonomy (NCBI): domain Bacteria; kingdom Pseudomonadati; phylum Pseudomonadota; class Betaproteobacteria; order Neisseriales; family Neisseriaceae; genus Crenobacter; species Crenobacter sp. CS_VA4. Next base: position 34,836 of record NZ_JBVMAE010000029.1, on the reverse strand, counting down.
CAGGTCGAGCGCGAGGCGATCGAGGAGGCACTGTTAGTGGCAAATGGCAACGTCGCGCGCGCGGCCGAACGGCTGCAACTGCCGAAGAAGACCCTGTACGACAAGCTCGCCCGCCACGCGATCGACCCGGAACGGTTTCGGGGTTGATGCGACCGGCCGTTCTCCCGACGTTTCCGCCCATCGATTCGCCATCCTGCTGGCGGGCATTTGGTAATATGATGCCCGCCTGTCATTGCTGCCGGGCTGTGCTGGTGCAGTAGTCATTACTGTTTACCCTTCAGCAGAGCCCGCCCGCGCCGATAACAGCCGTGGCGTGCGTGGCACGTCCGCCTTCCTGCCGCCCTGTGGGCGGCTTTGTTTATTATTCCGGTCCGTTGCGGTGTCAGGCTGCGCCGGGCCATCCGTGGGGCCGGCTGCAACGCCGCCGCCCCGAGGTGAACCGATGCAAGTAGCTACTCCCTTCGCCCGGGAGCCGAGATGACGCCCAGTTACGACGGGCTGCTGGTCGCGCTGTCCTACCTGGTGGCGGCGATGGCGTCGTACACCGCGCTGAGCATTTCCGACCGGCTCGGCCAGACCAATCTGGTCGATTCGCGCTACTGGCGCATCGGCGGGGCGATCGTGATGGGCACCGGCATCTGGTCGATGCACTTCACCGGCATGCTCGCCTTCCAGCTGCCGATCGCGCTCGGCTACGACATCCCGCGCACCTTCCTGTCTTGGCTGTTGGCGCTGGCCGCGTCGTGGGTGGCGCTGAGCCTGCTCAACCGCCACGCTTTCCGCTGGCGCTCGCTGCTGGCCGGCGGCGCGCTGATGGGCGTCGGCATCACCGCGATGCACTATACCGGCATGGCGGCGATGATGATGATGCCGGCGATTCGCTACAAACCGGGGCTGTTCGCGCTGTCGGTGCTGATCGCGATCGGCGCGTCGATCGCCGCGCTGGTGATCTGCTTCAAGCTGCGCCTGGCGAAGCGCTACGTCGGCTGGTACAAGCTATTGGCCGCGCTGGTGATGGCGCTGGCGATCACCGGCATGCACTACACCGGCATGGCGGCGGCCGAGTTCGTGCCCGGCGCGATCTGCGGCGCGCGCAATTCGATTTCCGACGAGATGCTGGCGACGCTGGTGGTCGGCGGCTCGCTGACGCTGTTGACGATCGCGTGGATCGTCGCGGTGCTCGACGCCCGGCTGGAGAGCCAGACCGCCAAGCTGGCCGCCTCGCTGCGTGCAGCCAACGAGGAGCTGCTCAGGATCAGCGCCCGCGACAGCCTGACCGGTCTTGCCAACCGGCGCGCCTTCGAGGCGAGCCTGGCCGAGCTGCAACAGGCCGACAGTGCGCTGTCGGTGGCGTTCATCGACCTGGACGGTTTCAAGCCGGTCAACGACTCGCTCGGCCATCAGGTCGGCGACGAGGTGCTGATCGAGGTGGCGCGCCGCCTGGCCGAGGCAAGTGGCCGGCGCAACCTGCTGGCGCGGGTCGGCGGCGACGAGTTCATCCTGCTGATCGTCGGTGCGCGCGAGAAACCCTACCTCACTAGCCTGGCCGTCAGGCTGATCGATGCGGTGCGTCAGCCTATCGAGCTGGGTCGCCACGTGGTCGAGCTGAGCTGCTCGATCGGCATCGCCTCGTATCCAGATGACACCGACGAGGTGGCGCGGCTGATCCCGATGGCCGACAGCGCGATGTACGAGGTGAAGCGCAGCGGCAAGAACCATGTGCGCTTCTACAGCCCGGAGCTGGATCTGGCGACGAGCAACCTGGTCGAGCGCCAGCGCGATCTGCGCAGCGCGCTGGCCCAGCGCCAGTTTGTGCTGTACTTCCAGCCCAAGGTGAACCCGTACAGCGGCGGATTGAACGGCGTCGAGTCGCTGGTGCGCTGGCAGCACCCCGAGCGCGGCATCGTGGCGCCGCAGGAATTCATCCCGATGATGGAGCGCTTCGGCCTGATCGTCGAACTGGGCAATCAGGTGCTGGAACTGGCGCTGCAGGAGCAGCAGCGCTGGCTCGCCGCCGGCCGGTCTATCCCCTTGTCGATCAATATCTCGCCGCAGCAGTTCGGCCGTGACGGCTTTGCCGAGTACATCATCGCGCGCCTCGCCCACTACGGCGTGCCGCACCAGCTGTTGACGCTGGAGATCACCGAGACGGTGGTGATGGCCGATATGGCGCGCACCGAGCAGGTGCTGCGCACGCTGCGCGACGCCGGCATCCCGGTGTCGCTCGACGACTTCGGCACCGGCTATTCCAGCCTGTCGCTGCTGCGCCAGCTGGCGCCGAACGAGCTGAAGATCGACCGCTCCTTCATCAAGGACCTCGACCAGAACGAGGCGGCACGGGTGATCGTCGCGCCGATCATCGAGATGGCGCATTCGCTGGGCATGACGGTGGTGGCCGAAGGGGTGGAGTGCGAGGCGCAGGCCGAGGTGCTGCGCGCGCTCGGCTGCGACGAGATCCAGGGCTTCCACTACGCCCGGCCGATGGCCAGCGACGATTTCGCACGCTGGCGCAGCGCGCAGGTGCATCCGGCCGCCGAGCCGGCCTGATCGGGGCGGACTACACTGGCAGGACGGCGCGCTCGGCGCCATCACAGGAGACGGGAATGAGTCATCGGGGCAGCTGCCATTGCGGCCAGATCGCGTTCGAAGTGGACGGCGAGATCGACAAGCTGATCGAGTGCAATTGCTCGATCTGTACCAAGAAGGGCTATCTGTTCTGGTTCCTGCCGCGCAGCCAGCTGACCGTGCGACGCGGAGACGGCACCGCCAGCGTCTACACCTTCCATACCGGCAAGATTCGCCACCTGTTCTGCCCGAGCTGCGGCTGCGCGCCGTTCGGTCTGGGCGAGCACAACGGCGTGGCGATGGCGGCGATCAACGCGCGCTGTCTCGACGATGTGGATCTGGCGGTCATACCGCGGGTGCCGGTGGACGGACGCAGCTTCTGACGAGCCACTAACAAACCCCTCCCGGCGTTGTTGCCCTGCCTTGTCGTACTCCTTGTACTGTAGCTTCGCAGAAACTTCGGCCATGCCTCGTTTTCTGCGGTAGGGCGACGAGCAGGATCGCTTCGCTGGGTTTTGTTAGCGGCTCTAAACAAACAAGGTTGGCCGAACACCGGTTCGGCCAACCTTTATGACTACGCAGCGGTTAGCGCTTGCGCCGCATCATCGCCAGCGCCAAGAGTGCCGAGGTCAGCATCAGCATCAGGCTGATCGCGTTGAGCACCGGCGTCGCGCCGTTGCGCATCCGGCCGTACATCAGGATGGTCAACGGTGGCTCGGAGCCGGCCAGCATCAGCGTGGTGTTGAAGTTTTCGAACGACAACAGGAACGCCACCGCGAACGAGCCGAACAGCACCGGGCGCAGATACGGCAGCGTGATCGTCCAGAACGTCGCCACCCGGCTCGCGCCGAGGTTGAACGCCGCCTCCTCCAGGCTGCGGTCGAAGCGCTTCAGCCGCGCCGCGATCGTCAGCGTGGCGATGGTGACGATGTAGGAGAACTGGCCGAACACCACCAAGGGCAGCCCCGGGCGCAGGAAGTCGAGCTCCCAGCCCCACATATCTTCGGCCAACAGCGCGATCTTGCTCGCGAACGCCAGGATCGAAATCCCCAGGATCACCCCCGGAATCACCAAGGGCAGCAGGATCGCCAGCGAGAACAGCCGCTTGCCGCGAAACTCCATCCGCTCGAGCAGAAAGGCGTTGCAGGTGCCGACCAGCACCGACAGCACCGCCACCCAGCATGCCACCATCAGACTATTGCCTATGCTGCCCAAGAGCTCGTCGTCGTGGAACAGCCCGGTGCGGCCGTGGGCGCCGTCGGCGAAGAACCAGTCGAGTGTCGCGCCGTGCCACGGCGGCGCCGGGAAATCGGCGTTGTTGAACGCGAACAGCAGCACCACCGCCAGGGGCAGGAACAGGAATAGGTAGAACGCCGCGGCGTAGCCGTGCTGCATGAGGCGCGCCAGCGGGTGTTGGGGTAGGGACTGGATCATGATTTGCGCATTGCCTCGCCGAAGGACTGGCCGGTCAGCTTCAGCCCAGCCCAGACCAGGAGGGTGGACAGGCCGAGCAGCAGAAAGCCGAACGCCGCGCCCTGTTGCCAGTTGAAGCGGGTGATGAACTGGCTGTAGATCTGTTCGGTGAACCACAGCGAGTTCTTGCCGCCGAGCAGAACCGGGCTCAGGTAGTTACCGAGCGCGAGCATGAACACGATGATGGTGCCGGCGGCGATGCCCGGCGCCGCGTGCGGCAGCACGATGTCGCGCAGGATAGACGCGCCGTTGCCGCCCAGGTTGTAAGCGGCTTCGATCAACGAATCGTCGAGGGTGTCGAGCGTGTTGGCGAGCGGGATCACCATGAACAGCAGCGACGAGTACACTAGGCCGAGCAGGATGGTGGCGTCGTGATAGAGCAGCTCGACCGGCTCGTGGGTCAGGCCGAAAGCTTGCAGCAGGTGCGGAATCACCCCATTGCTCTGCAGCAGCAGGATCCAGCCGAAGGTACGCACCATCTCGCTGACCCAGAATGGCAGCAGACACAGCACGAACAAGAGCTGGCGCAGCCGGCCCTGCGCGATCTTGGCGAGGTACCAGGCGACCGGGAAGGCGGTCAGCAGCGTCAGGCTGGTCGCGATCACCGACATCACCGCGGTGCGTGCGAAGGTGCGCCAGTAGAGCGGTTCGTCGAAGAAGGTCAGGTAGTTGCCGACGCCGAAACCGTATTCGCTGCCGCCGACGCGGGTCTGCAGCGACAGCCACATCAGGTCGAGGTGCGGCAGCACGATCAGTCCGACCAGCCAGATCAGCGCCGGCGCGAGCAGCAGCCACAGCGGCAGCAGCCGGCCGAGGCGAGAAGGGGAGAGCAGGAAGCGCGTCATCGAGCCGGGTACCCCCAGATCTGGTTCACCTGCAGGCCCAGCTTTACCGCCTCGCCCGGGGCGAGGTGGGCGAAGCGGCCGTTCTGTGGCAGCGCGGCGCGCAGCGGGGTGCGGCTTAGCTTGTCGATCAGCAGCACTGAGGAGTTCGCACCGTCGAACAGCAGGCTGTCGACCTCGGCGTCAATCACGAGGTCGCAGTGCGCGAGGTCCGCCGCGTCGTGCGCCAGGCTGACCGTCTCGGGGCGCACGAACAGCTCGACCGCATCACCGGGGCGCGGCGTGCTGCCGACGATCCGGCCGATCAGCGTCAGGCCACCGTCGGTGACACATTCGGCCGACTCGCCGCGCAGCGCGGTCACCTTGGCCGTATAGCGGTTGTTGGCGCCGACGAAGCCGGCGACAAAGGCGCTGGCCGGCTGGTAGTAGAGCGACTGCGGCGTGCCGAACTGCTCGAAGCGGCCCTGGTTCATCACCGCCACCGTGTCGGACAGCACCAGCGCCTCGGACTGGTCGTGGGTGATGTAGATGAAGGTGGTGCCGATCGCGTGCTGCAGCTGTTTGAGCTCGATCTTCATGTGCTCGCGCAGCTTCAGGTCGAGCGCGCCGAGCGGCTCGTCGAGCAGCAGCAGGGTCGGCTCCAGCACCAGACTGCGCGCGATCGCGACGCGCTGCTTCTGGCCGCCGGACAGCGCGCTGACCGGCTTGTTCTCGGCGCCGGGCAGGCCGACCCGCTCGAGCATCGCGCCGACCTTGCGACGGATGTCGGCGGCCTTGTCGCCGCGGCGCTTCAGGCCGTAGGCGATGTTCTCGCCGACGCTCATCATCGGAAACAGCGCCAGGTGCTGGAACACCATCGTCGCCGGGCGGCGGTTCGGCGCGACGCCCTGCATCGCCTGGCCGCGGATGCGGATTTCGCCGGCGTCCGGTTCGATGAAGCCGGCGATCATCCGAAGCAGCGTGGTCTTGCCGCAGCCGGACGGGCCGAGGATGGAAAAGAAGGAGCCGGGGGCAATCGAGAACGACAGCTCCTGCACCGCGCTGAAGGCGCCGTAGCGTTTGCTGACGGCGGAGAGTTCGAGGTCGGGTATGGCTGACATGGATGGGTCTGAGTCAGTGAATCACGTATGAAGCCGTTGGCCCGGGCGGGCGTCGGCTTTCTGCGACGGGAAAACAAACCGGCCGCCCCATGGGGCGGCCGGCGCTGGGCTTTTTAGCTGGCGGCCTTGACGCGGTCGAGCACGCGGCCTTCGATCTCTTCGAGGCCGGTCGGCACCGCCGGGTACCAGTTGATCTTCTGCATCACCGCCGGCGGGAAGCTGTCGGCGAACTGCGCCTTCAGCTTCGGATCGGCGAGCTTGTCGGCACCTTGCGAGGCCGAGAAGTTGCCCACCGATTTGGCGATCTTGGCGGCGATCTCCGGGCGCATCGTGAAGTTGATCCACTTGTACGCCGCCGCGTCGTTCTTGCCGCGCGCCGGCAGCGCGTAGGTGTCGACCCAGCCCATCGCGCCCGACTTCGGCGCGACGAACTTGAGCGTCGGGTTCTCGGTGTTGAGCTTCCAGCCGCCCGAGTCCCACATCATCGCGCCGACCAGCGCGCCGTTGCGCAGGTCGCCGAGCATCTGGTCCTTGTTCTCGAAGAAGTACTTCACGTTCTTCTTGCAGGCGATCAGCTTGTCGCCGACCTTGTTCATCAGCACGCCGTACTGCTGCGGGTTGTTGTAGAGCTTGAACGGGTTCTCGCCCAGCGCGAATGCGAACGCCATCAGCGTCGGCCGCTTCAGACGCATGCTGACCTTGCCGGCGTAGGCGGAGCTGCACAGGTCGGTATAGTCGGCGATCTGTGCGGCCTTGGTGTTGACCACCAAGCCGTCGGTGCCCCACACATACGGCAGGCCGTAGACCTTGCCGTCGAGGCCGGTGATCTTCTCGGTGGCGGACAGCATCGACGGGATGAACAGCTTGCGGTCGACCTTGGTGAGGTCGAGCGGCTTGTAGATGCGGAATTCCTTCTGCGCGCTGACGATGCGGTCCTGGCTCGGTTGCACCAGGTCGAAGCCCGAGCCGCCGGTGGCGCGCAGCTTGGAGATCATCTCCTCGTTGTTCGACAGGGTCACCTCAACGCTGATGCCGGTTTCCTTCTTGAACTGCTCGATCACGTCCTTGGGCGCGTAGTCGGCCCAGGTCAGGAGGCGCAGCGTGTTGTCGGCGGCCATGGCATGGCCAGCACAGAGGGCTAACATCAGGGGGATACAGCGAAGTCCGGTGCGCTTCACGTTGAGCTCTCCTTAGGGGTCGGGGGACGGTTCAAAAACGGGACGAGACTAGGTCCAAAGTGTTGCAAGCGCATGACGTAACAAATCTTTCATCAATAATGGATAGCGTAGACAATCTTCGATTTATTGCAGGGAAGATTGCGTGTTTTTCATCTGGGGCCTGCCGGAACGATTGACCCATATGACATCGGTGCCGCGCTTTCCGAACTGCCGCCTCTTGGAGTTTGCAATGACCCAATCCTGGTCCTTCCCGCGCCTGATCGCGCACCGCGGCGGCGGCCGGCTCGCGCCGGAAAACACCCTGGCCGGCATGCGCTGCGCGGTCGAGCACGGCTACCGCGCGGTCGAGTTCGATGTGAAGCTGTCGGCCGACGATCATCCCTATCTGCTGCACGACGACGACCTCGACCGCACCACCGACGGCCACGGCCCGGCCGTGCTCAAGCGGTGGGCGGAACTGGCAAGGCTCGACGCCGGCCGCTGGCTGTCGGCCGCGTTTGCCGGCGAGCCGCTGCCCGATCTCGCGACGATCGCGGCGTACTGCCGTGAACTAGGGCTGTGGGCGAACGTTGAGATCAAGCCCTGCCCGGGGCGCGAGGTGGAAACCGGCACGCTGGTGGCCGGGGCGGTGGCGCGGCTGTGGGCGGGCGACGAGGATAAGGTGCTGTTGTCGTCGTTTTCGGCCGAGGCGCTGGCCGCCGCGCAGCAGGCGGCGCCGCAGTTGGTGCGCGGCATGCTGTTCGAGGCGCTGCCCGACGACTGGGCGGCGATCGTCGCGCGGCTCGACTGCGTATCGGTGCACGTCGACGGCAGCCTGTTGACGTCGGAGCAGGCGGTGGCGATCCGCGCCACCGGCTACCGGCTCTTGGTGTACACGGTGAACGACCCGGCGGCGGCGGTGCGCTTGTTCGACTGGGGGGCCGACGGGCTGTTTACCGATGCGTTGCCGGAGCTGTCGCGTTACGGCTGAGAACCTGCCCTCAAAGTTACTGCGCGGGCGTGATCTCGGGTTGGGCGGTCGGCGTGCGAATCTATTGATTCGCTCAGCGATCGGGAATCCTCATGTACTCCATGTACATTCCGGTTCCTGCGCTCCGGCCGCCCCTCGCTGACGCCCGCTCGCTACACTTTGAGAACAGGTTCTTAATAGGCTCCGGCTCAGGCGGTCGGCTCGCCGAAGCGCAGCAGGTTGCCGTGCGGGTCGATCGCGTAGAACTCCTTCATCCCCCACAGCCGCACGCTCGGTGCGGGCAGATCCAGGCCGCGGGCGGCGAACTCGCGGTGCAGCGCGTCGACGTCGGCGACGCGCAGGTAACACGAGGTGTTCTCGGCGATGCGGCGATCATCGCAGGAGCAGAAGTGCAGCTCGGCGGCGTCGCGGCGTAGGATCAGGTAATCCGGGTCCTGGCGCTGCAGCGTAAAGCCGAGCTTGTCGCGGTAGTAGGCGAGGGTTTCCTCCTGGTCGAGCGAGGCGAGGGTCGGGATGCTGTGCTGGATCGTGGCGGGCATGGGGATTCCTTGTCTGTGGAAGCCGGGATCAGCTTGGCCGAATGGCGGCGTTGTCCGCAGACTAAATCGCCACCGCGGTGGCCGTCCAGAAATTTCCATATGTCATGGTTGGTGCGCTCGGGCCTTCGCCGCTCCCTTCCCCGTACGACGTTGATGCCTGAATCACAAAACCTTGTTGCTTAGCGGTTTGCAGTGGTTTTGTGCCATGTTACAGTTTGTACGTACATTGTATACATTCGTCATCTGATCCGGGCGAGACCCGCCCGCCAGCGTCGACCGGCCGCAAGGCCTCCCCTGATGCGTTGCTGCCCGACGGTGCGACAACGGCGCCGCCCACTCCGCGGTCGCCGTCCCTGCGCCCAAAGCCTGCTCACCCCTGCTTGTGCGGTACCCCCGCAGCCAACGCGTCACTCGCATCGCCTCCCACAAGGACGGTGTGCGCCTGAACCGTGCCGTCCGCAAGGCGACACGTCGCCAGCCGCGTCTCGTGACGCGGGTTCTCTCGTTTAGGTAAAAGTGATTCTGTAATGGCTCGTTCCCAATGGGGCTCCCGCCTCGGCTTCATCCTGGCCGCCGCCGGTTCGGCGATCGGCCTCGGCGCAATCTGGAAATTTCCCTACGTCGCTGCGACCAACGGCGGCGGCGCGTTCCTGTTCATCTATCTGCTGATCTGTCTGACGCTGGGTCTGGCGCTGATGGTCGGCGAGATGGCGCTCGGTCGCGCCACCGCCAAGAGCGCGGTCGGCGCGTTCCGCAAGCTCAAGGGCGGCGCCTGGCCGATCGTCGGCTACATCGGCGTGCTGGTGTGCTTCCTGATCTATTCCTTCTACAGCGTGGTCGGTGGCTGGACGATCGCCTACATCGCCAAGTCGGCCGAGGGCAGCATCCTGACCGCCGATTCGAAGGCGCTGTCGGCCATCTTCGGCGCCTTCATCGCCAACCCGGTCGAGCCGCTGTTCTATCACGCCGGCTTCGCACTGATCACGCTGTCGGTGGTGATCGGCGGGGTGCAGAAGGGTATCGAAAACCTGTCGAAATTCCTGATGCCGGTGCTGTTCGTGCTGATGCTGGTGCTGATCGTGCGCGGCCTGACGCTGCCGGGTGCGCTGGAAGGGCTGGCCTATTTCGTCACCCCGGACTTCGGTAAGGTGACCGGTGCGATGGTGGTCGACGCGATGGGACTGGCGTTCTTCTCTCTGTCGCTCGGCATGGGCATCATGATCACCTACGGCTCCTACGTGGAAAAACAGACCAATCTGATGAGCTCGGCGCTGTGGGTGATCGCGCTGACCGTCACCCTCTGCCTCCTCGCCGGGCTGATGGTGCTGCCGGCGGTGTTTGCCTTCGGTTTCGACCCGTCGGCCGGCCCCGGCCTGACCTTCATCACCATGCCGGCGGTGTTCGCACACCTGCCGTTCGGCCAACTGTTCGCGGAGCTGTTCTTCTGCCTGCTGCTGGTCGCGGCGCTGACCTCGTCGGTGTCGCTGCTGGAAGTGGTGGTCAGCTTCCTGATCGACGAGTTCGGCATGGCACGTCGCCGTGCGGCGATCCTGATGTCCGCGTTGATTTTCCTGATGGGCATACCGGCCTCGCTGTCGCTGGGTGTCTGGAGCGAGTACACGCTGTTCGGCAAGGGAGTGTTCGACCTGATGGACTATCTGACCTCGAACCTGCTGATGCCGCTGGGCGAGGTGCTGCTGGCGCTGTTCATCGGCTGGAGGGCCTGGCCGGCGATCCGCGACGAGCTGGCGCGCGGCGGCGTGCCGAGCTGGCTGGGCGCGATGCGGGGCTTCGTACGCTACGCGGCGCCGCTGTTGATCCTGACGATCCTGGTGCGCAGCGCCTGATCCCTTGCCCGGCAGAGCCACGGCGCGGGCGAATCCGCGCCGTTTTTGCGCTATGCTCGCGGCAAGCCCTCTCGAACAAGAACATTGGAGAAGAATGCATGGCCAAACGCCTGCTCGTGCTCTACACCGGCGGCACCATCGGCATGGATCACACCCCGGCTGGCCTCGCGCCGGTGCCGGGCCTGCTGCCCAAGCTGCTCGACCGCTTCCGCCGCGACGACCTGACGATCGACGTGGTCGAGTACCCCGAGCTGATCGACTCGTCGGCGATCACCGTCGCTCACTGGAACCGGCTGATCGATGACATTTCGGCCAACTACGCGGCGTACGACGGCTTCGTGGTGATCCACGGCACCGATACGATGGCGTACACCGCCAGCGTGCTGGCGTTCGCGCTGCACGGCCTCGCCAAGCCGGTGGTGCTGACCGGCTCGCAGCTGCCCTTGGTGCACCCGCGCTCGGACGGTTGGGGCAACCTCGCCGACGCGCTCGAGGCGGCCTCGCAGGCCGACCTCTGCGAGGTGACGTTGGCGTTCAACCGGCTACTGCTGCGTGGCGTGACCGCGCGCAAGCTCGACGCGGCGAGCTTCGCCGGCTTCGACAGCCCGAACGCGGCGCCGCTGGCCGAGTTCGGCATCGACATCACCTGGTACCGCGACCGCTGGCGTCAGCCGCGCGGCGAGCTCGCGCCGGTACGGCTCGACGAGTCGGCCGAGGTGCTGCTGTTCATGCTGGCGCCGGGCGCCACCGCGGCGATGGCCGGACAGACCCTGGCCGAACGCAAGCCGGCCGGCGCGGTGCTGCTGTCCTACGGCAACGGCAACGCCCCGGCCGAGCCGGCGCTGCTCGACGGCGTGCGTGCGGCCAGCGCCGCCGGCAGCCTGATCCTCAACCTGACCCAGGTGGTGCACGGCCGGGTCGAGATCGGTGCCTACGCGGCCAGCCAGCCGCTGGCGCAGGCCGGCGCGCTGCCGGGCGCCGACATGACGCCGGAGGCGGCGGTGGCGAAGCTGACCGTGCTGGCGTCGCAGAATCTGGAACTGGCGCTGGCACGGGCGCTGCTCGAGAAGAGCCTGGTCGGCGAATTCAACGACTAGGCCTGCCCAAAAAATACGCAGTTGATAGAAAGCCCTGCCGCGGCAAGCACTTGGCGGGCTTGTCCACAGCCCGTCCACACCGCTCTCCACCCCGGCTGGGGGCAACTCGCCCCGGCTGCGCAAAAAATAAGCAGTTTCATGAAAGCCTAGTCAGATCAGCGTCTTAGCCCGTTTGTCCACAGCCGATCAACACCGCTGTCCCCGCGCTGTGTGCAAAAAACCGCCGGAAGCCTCGGGGCTTTTGGGGGCGGGCGACGCCACGCCGTATAATGAGCGGTTTTCAGGCGGGGGCAGGGTAGCGGTGACGACGGTTTCTTCTGCGTTACGGGTCGCGATCGTCGGGCCGGAGTCGAGCGGCAAGAGCACGCTGGCGGTGGCACTCGAGGCGGCGCTCGCCGCGCGCGGTATGGCGGTGGCACGGGTCGACGAATACGCCCGCGAGTACTACGCCAGCCGGGTGTACGCACCGACGCTGGCCGACATCGAGGCGATCGCGCTCGAACAGCAACGCCGCGAGGACGCGGCGGCGGCCTCGTGCGAGCTGGTGCTGTGCGACAGCAGCGCTCTGACCAACCGCATCTGGGCCGAGGTGGCGTTCGGCGTCGCCAGCGAGTTATTGCTCACGCTCAACCGTCCGCAGCACTACGCGCTGACGCTGCTGGCGCGGCCGGACATCGTCTGGCAGCCCGATCCCTTGCGCAGCCACCCCGATCAGCGCGACTGGCTGTTCGGCCTGTATCAGGCGGCGCTGGTGCAGGGCGGCGTGACGCCGCTGATCGTCGCCGGCGACCGTGAGGCGCGGCTGGCCACGGCGCTGGCGGCGATCGATGAGCTGCTCAAAAAATAATCAGCCACAGTAAAACTACGTAGGATCAGCCACTTGGCTGGTTTGTCCACAGCCCGCTCACAGCGCTGTCCCGTTCGGGTGGGGATAGTTGGCCGAATACCGGAAAACTCGTGCCGGCCGGGCTGGTCAAAAAATAGACAGCGGCAAAAACCGCTTAGCGAATAAGGGTTTGGCCGCGTTGTCCACAAGACACCCACAACGCTGTCCAGCCGGAGTGTGAACGAAATGAACGAAACGTTTGAATTGAACAGCGAATACATCGCCCTGTGCGACCTGTTGAAACTCTGTTCGGTCGCGAGCAGCGGTGGAGAGGCCAAGCATTTCATCGCCGAGGGCAATGTCCAGGTCGACGGCCAGCTCGAGCTACGCAAGACCTGCAAGATCCGCGCGGGTCAGACGGTCAGCGGCGACGGCTTCACCATCCGTGTCGTGGCGGCAGCCTGAAGATGGACGCGCTACTGCCGCTCGATGTCGAGCCGGTCGCCCCGATTGATGACGACCCATTCGACCCGGAACCGGAGCCGCCGGAAGCGCCGGCCGACAGCGCCTGTTGCGAGTCGGGCTGCGATCCGTGCGTGTGGGACATCTATCGTGAACAGATGGACGAGTACCGTCAGAAACTCGCCGCCTGGAAGGCGCGTAACGGTATAGAAGGTTAAGACCATGGCCAGCATCGACCTGCACTTTCATTCGACCGCGTCGGACGGCGCCTTGCCGCCGGCCGAGGTGATCGCGCGCGCCGCCGGGCGCGGCGCCACCCTGGTGGCGCTGACCGACCACGACTGTACGGCGGGCATCGCCGAGGCGCGCGCCGCCGCGGCCGAACACGGCGTCGGCTTCGTCGCCGGGGTCGAGGTGTCGGTGACCTGGTCGGCCAAGCACACCATCCACATCGTCGGCCTCAACGTCGACCCGGACAATACCACGTTGGCCGAAGGGCTGGCGGCGATCCGCCAGGGCCGGTTGAGCCGGCTCGCCGAGATGGCCGAGCAGCTGAGACTCAAGGCCGATATCGACGGCGTCTACGACGGTGCACTGGCGCTGGCGAGCAACCCGGAAATGGTCGGCCGCACCCATGTGGCGCGCTACCTGGTCAGCCGCGGGCTGGTGAAGGACACCAAGAGCGTGTTCCGCAAATTCCTCACCCCCGGCAAGCCGGGCTACGTGCCGCACCAGTGGGCGAGCCTCGCCGACGCGGTCGGCTGGATCCGCGCCGCCGGCGGCGTGGCGGTGATCGCGCACCCGGGCCGCTATGACTTCGGCCGCACGCTGACCGAACGGCTGATCCTCGATTTCAAGGACGCCGGCGGCGAGGCGATCGAGGTCGCCAGCGGCAGCCACAGCCTCGACGATATGCATAAGTACGCGCTGTACGCCGAGCGTTTCGGCCTGTTCGCCAGCGCCGGCAGCGATTTTCACGCGCCGGGCGAGGGCGGCCGCGACGTCGGCCTGACGCAGGACCTGCCGCCGATCTGCAAGCCGGTCTGGTCTCGCTGGGTGAACGCCTAAGGATGATTCCGGCCGACTGGCATCGACGAATCGCCACAATAAGAAGGAGCACGCGATGTCGCAGTTTTTTCAGATACACCCGGAAAACCCGCAGGCGCGACTGATCCGCGAGGCGGTGAAGATCGTGCAGTCGGGCGGGGTGATCGTCTACCCGACCGACTCCTGTTACGCGCTCGGCTGCGCGCTCGGCGACAAGAGCGCGATGGAGCGGCTGCTGAAGATCCGCGATATCGACCTCAAGCACCACCTGACGCTGGTCTGCCACGACCTGTCGGAACTGTCCAACTACGCCAAGGTCGACAACGGTCAGTACCGGATGCTGAAGGCCGCCACGCCGGGCAGCTACACCTTCATCCTGCAGGCGACCCGCGAGGTGCCGCGCCGCACCCTGCACCCGAAGCGCTCGACCATCGGCCTGCGCGTGCCGGACCACCCGATCACGCAGGCGCTGCTCGCGGAGCTGGGCGAGCCGATCCTGTCGTCGACGCTGCTGCTGCCCGGTGACGAGGAGGCGCTGACCGACCCGTACGAGATCCGCGAGCGGGTCGAGCACAGCGTCGACCTGGTGATCGACGGCGGCTGGTGCGGCACCGAGCCGACCACGGTGATCGACATGACCGATGGCGTCGAGCTGTTGCGCCGCGGCAAGGGTGACCCGGCGATCTTCGGCCTGTAACCATTGCGAGCCGGGCACTCTGCCACCATTTAGATAACAACAACGATACCCGGCCCTGGCCGGGCCTTCCGTCAGACCATAAGGGACGTTTTGCAGTGAACGATCTGATCCAGAAAATCACCATTTACGCGCTGCCGGTGCTGTTCGCCATCACCGTGCACGAGGCGGCGCACGCCTACGCGGCCAAGCGCTTCGGCGACGCCACCGCCTATATGATGGGGCGGATGACGCTGAACCCGCTCAAGCACATCGACCCGATCGGCACCGTGCTGCTGCCTATCGTCTGCCTGGTGACCGGCGGCTTCCTGTTCGGCTGGGCCAAGCCGGTGCCGGTGAATTTCGGCGGCCTGCGCAACCCGAAGCGCGACATGCGCTGGGTGGCGGCGGCGGGGCCGGCGGCCAACTTCGTGATGGCGGTGGTCTGGGTACTGCTGTTGAAGTTGGCGGTCAGCATCGACGGCAGTTATTCCGAACCGTTGCGGCTGATGAGCCAAGCCGGCGTCGCGATCAACGTCAGCCTGATGGTGCTGAACCTGATCCCGATCCCGCCGCTCGACGGCGGCCGCATCGTCGAGAGCCTGCTGCCGCCGGGCACCGCCTACCGCTATTCGCGCATCGAGCCCTACGGCGTGTGGATACTGATGGGCCTGCTGCTCACCGGCCTGCTATCGCCGATCATGAGGCCGTTCATGAACCTCGTGTATTATCTGCTCAGTCTACTTCTGTAATCGACGCGGCAGGAACGCCCGCCGGGCAAGGTTTGTTGCGAACCTTGCCCGGCCTGTTTTTGGCCGCGCTTAACCGATGAAACCGTATTTCATGGCTGATCGCATTCTTTCGGGCATGCGCCCGACCGGCAAGCTGCACCTCGGGCACTACCACGGCGTGATCAAGAACTGGGTCGAGATGCAGCACGCGCACGACTGCCTGTTCATGGTCGCCGACTGGCACGCACTGACCACCGCCTACGACGACGTGTCGGTGATCGAAAACAGCATCTGGGACATGGTGATCGACTGGCTCGCCGCCGGCGTCGACCCGGACAAGGCCACCATCTTCATCCAGAGCCGCGTACCGGAACACGCCGAGCTTCACCTGGCGCTGTCGATGGTCACCCCGCTGTCGTGGCTGGAGAGGGTGCCGACCTACAAGGACCAGATCGAAAAGCTCAGCACCAAGGACCTGGGCACCTACGGCTTTCTCGGCTACCCGCTCTTGCAGGCGGCCGACATCCTGGTCTACCGCGCAGGCCAAGTGCCGGTCGGCGAAGACCAAGTGCCGCACATCGAGCTGACCCGCGAAGTGGCGCGCCGCTTCAACCACCTGTACGGCCGCGAGCCGAACTTCGAGGAGTTGGCGCGCGCCGCGATCAAGAAGATGGGCAAGAGCGGCAAAGAGCTCGAGCAGCTACGTACCCGCTACCTGCAGGACGGCGACGCCGAGGCGCTGCTGGCGGCGCGCGAGCTGCTGGTCGGCAGCCAGAACATCGGCGCAGCCGACCGCGAACGGCTGCTCGGCTACCTCGAGAACAAGGGCAAGATCATCCTGCCCGAGCCGGAAGCCAAGCTGACGGCCGCGTCGAAGATGCCGGGTCTCGACGGCCAGAAGATGTCCAAGTCCTACGGCAACACCATTACGCTGCGCGAGGCCCCGGAATCGGTGACGAAGAAGGTGCGCGCGATGCCGACCGATCCGGCGCGGGTGCGCCGCACCGACCCGGGCGATCCGGCCAAGTGCCCGGTCTGGCAGCTGCACCAGGTCTACACCGACGAGCCCACCCGCGAATGGGTGCAGGCCGGCTGTAAGAGCGCCAGCATCGGTTGCCTGGAGTGCAAGCAGCCGGTGATCGACGGCGTGCTGCGTGAGCAGCAGCCGATGTTCGAGCGCGCGCAGCAGTACCTGGACAACCCGAACCTGGTGCGCGAGATCGTCGCTGACGGCTGTAACCGCGCCCGGGCCCACGCGAGCGAGACGATGCGCGAAGTGCGCAGCGCGATGGGGCTGGGCTATTGAGCGAGCTGCGCTATCATCAGCACGGGGCCGGTCGGCCCCGTTTTGTCACGGAGAGCGGCATGATGAAACGCGGCGGGCTGATCGGTTTGGCGGTGGTCCTGTTCACCGCGCTCGCGCTCGATCGAGACATGCTCGCCACCGTGCTGCAGTGGCTGGAGTTGCTGGTGGTCGGCGTCGCGGTGTTCGCGGTGCTCAAGGAGCGCGAACGGAACAGGGCGCGCCAGCGCCGTGCCGAGCGCGACGCGGCCGCCCGCCGCGATGACGACGACTTCATCGTTGGCTGAGCGCATGGACGACTTCACCCTTACCGCCCCCGAACTGCCGGTCAACACGCCGATCGCGCACGTGTTCGGCCAAGCAGTGCTCGACGTGCCGCAGGACCTGTTCATCCCGCCCGACGCGCTGCAGGTGATCCTGGAGAGCTTCGAAGGCCCGCTCGACCTGTTGCTCTACCTGATCCGCAAGCAGAACCTGAACGTGCTCGACATCCCGATGGCCGAGATCACCGCGCAGTACATGGGCTACATCGACAGCATGCGCGCCGAGCGGCTGGAGCTGGCCGCCGAGTACCTGCTGATGGCCGCGCTGCTGATCGAGATCAAGTCGCGGCTGCTGTTGCCGCGTCCGCCGGCCGAGGGCGAGGACGAGCCGGACGACCCGCGCGCCGAGCTGGTGCGCCGGCTGCTCGAATACGAGCAGATGAAGCTCGCCGCGCTCGAACTCGACAAGATGCCGCAGGCCGACCGCGACTTTGCCTGGCTGGCGGTGCTGCTCGAGCAGGCGGCCGAAACCCGGCTGCCCGACGTCGACGCGGTCGACCTGCGCCAGGCCTGGCTGTCCATCCTGTCGCGCGCCAAGCACAAGCGCAGCCACCAGGTCGAAAAAGACGAGCTGTCGGTGCGCGAGCAGATGAGCTGGATCCTGCGCTACCTCGACGGCCGTGACTACGTCGCCTTCGAGGAACTGTTCGACCTCGACAAGGGTGTGCCGCACCTGGTGGTCAACTTCATCGCGGTGCTGGAGCTGGTCAAGGAAGGGATGATCAAGGTCAGCCAGGACGCGGCGTACCAGCCTATCTATGTGCGGCTCGCTATCGTCTGACCCGCTCGGCGCCCGGCGCGCCGGCTTGCCGTTCCGGCCGCGGCAGCGCGGCCGGCTTGGCGAAACTGCACCGTAAACCCAAAAAACCGTGTAAAATCCGCGCCTTCGCGCGAAAGTCTCTATTGGGCTACACTGCCTTCATGTCCACCATTACCGATCTCAAGTACCTCAAGACTGTGCTCGAGACGGCGCTGTTGACCGCCTCCGAGCCGCTATCGGTGGCGATGTTGAAAAAGCTCTTCACCGAAGACATCAAGGCGGCGCTGATCAACGACATTCTGGACGATATCCAGGGCGACTGGCGTGGCCGGGGCGTCGAGCTGGTCAAGCTCGCCTCCGGCTGGCGCTTTCGCGCGCGGGCGGAATTTACGCCCTACCTTGCGCGGCTGAACCCGGAAAAACCGCCCCGCTATTCGCGGGCGGTGATGGAAACATTGGCGATCATCGCCTACCGGCAGCCGGTCACCCGCGGCGACATTGAGTCGATCCGCGGTGTGTCGGTGTCCACCAGCGTGATGCAGACGCTGCTGGAGCGAGGCTGGATCGAAGTGATCGGCCACAAGGACGTGCCGGGGCGACCCGGCTTGTACGCCACCACCCGCAAGTTTCTCGATGATTTGGGGCTGAATTCCTTGAAGGATCTGCCCCCGCTGGCCGAACTGGGCACCCTGGTGATCCCGGGCGCCAGCGAGGCGACTGCCGATGAAGGCGACGCAGAAGACGCGTCCGCCGAGGTAGGCGCCGACCCCGACACTGAACAGGAAAGTTATGTCTAAAGGACAACGCAACCACGCCCGCCAACCGGTGTCGCGTGACACCCGCAGCCAGCCGAGCGCTCCGCGCAAGCCGGGCGGCTTTATCAAGTCGGTCAGCAGCAATGCGCCGCAGGGGCAGGGCAAGGGCCAGGGACATGAGCGTCGCGCGCCCAAGTCGTTCGGCGGCGAACCGCGCACCTTCAGCAATGCACCGCAGGGCCAGGACCGTCGCGCCAAGCCGTTCGGCCCGCGCGACGACAAGCGTGGCCCGGGCAGCGCGCCGCGTTCGGAAGGCGGCAAGCCGTTCGGCCAACGCGACGACCGTCGCTTCGGCAACGAGTCGCGTGGTGAAGGCGGCAAGCCATTCGGCCAACGTGACGACAATCGCCGCTTCGGCAACGAGTCGCGTGGCGAAGGTGGCAAGCCGTTCGGTCAACGCGACGACCGTCGCTTCGGCAACGAACAGCGTGGTCAGGGCGGCAAGCCGTTCGGTCAACGCGATGACAATCGGCGCTTCGGCCACGAACAGCGCGGTGAAGGTGGCAAGCCGTTCGGCCAACGCGACGATCGTCGTTTCGGCAACGAACAGCGTGGTGAAGGCGGCAAACCGTTCGGTCAACGCGACGACCGTCGTGTCGGCCACGAGCCGCGCCGCGAAGGTGGTAAGCCGTTCGGCCAGCGCGATGATAGCCGCCGCGTGGCCGGCAAGTCCGACGATTTCCGCGCCGGGGGCCTCAGCGACGGCCGTCGCCAGTTCGAGCGCCAGCCGGGCGGTGCCGGTCAGGGCCGCTTCGGCGACGAGCGCAAGCCGTTCCAGCGCGACGATCGCAATGCGGCCGGCAAGAGCCAGCAACCGCGCCGTTCCCCGGAGCAGGAACACGAAGACCGGGTGCGCTACGACGAGTCGCTGCCGGCCGGCCGCAAGCCGGGCACCGGTGTGCGCAGCCGTTTCGGCAACGAGCGTCGCACCGCCGGTTCGCCGGTGACCACCAAGGCCAAGAAGCTGGTGGTGCGCAACCCGAACCAGGAAACCAAGGCGCGCGCCAACCGCCTGCGCGAGACCCGCGTCAGCGCCGACGAGATCGAGCCGGTGCGCCTGCAGAAGGCGCTGGCCGCGTCCGGCGTCGGCTCGCGCCGCGAGATGGAAGAGTGGATCGAGCAGGGCCTGGTGATGGTCAACGGCAAGAAGGCCTCCATCGGCGACCACGTCGGCCCGCAGGATCGCGTCACCGTGAAGGGCGACAACATCAAGCTGAAATGGCCCGATCGCCTGCCGCGCATCATCATCTACCACAAGCAGGAAGGCGAGATCGTCAGCCGTGACGACCCGGGCGGCCGCGTCAGCATCTTCGACCGCCTGCCGCAGGCGAAAAGCAGTCGCTGGGTGAGCATCGGCCGTCTCGACGTCAATACCTCGGGCCTGTTGATCATCACCACCAGCGGTGAGCTGGTGAACCGCTTCGCCCACCCGAGCTTCGAGGTGGAGCGCGAATACGCGGTTCGCGTGCTCGGCGAAGTGAGCGACGAGCAGAAAAAGTGGCTGACCACCGAAGTGCTGCTCGACGACGGCCCGGCCAAGCTCGACCGGTTTATCGACCGGGGCGGCGAAGGCGCCAACCACTGGTACAACGTGGTGATCCGCGAGGGCCGCAACCGCGAAGTGCGTCGCATCTTCGAGAGCGTCGGCCTCACCGTCAGCCGCCTGATGCGGGTACGTTTCGGCCCGATTGGCCTGCCGGCGCGCCTGAAGCGCGGCCAGTTCTATGAACTGAACGAGATCGAAGTGGCCAACATCATGAAGTGGGCCAAATTGACGATTACCGGTCAGGTCAAGGAACGCCGCTAAGGTGTAGACTTAAACGGCCTCCGGCGTTTGCCGGAGGCCGTTTTTCATTGTGGATGGCGAAGACGATGAGCAAAGCCTTTACTCGCGAGTCCGACGACGACGAGCTCGACGACGAGCTGCCCGACGAGCAGCAGTTGCCGGGTTTGACCAAGAATTACATCACTCCGCAGGGCTGGCAGCGCCTGAAGGACGAGCTCTACCATCTGGTGCACCGCGAGCGCCCGGAGGTGGTCACTATCGTCAACTGGGCGGCCAGCAACGGCGACCGCTCGGAGAACGGCGATTACCTGTACGGCAAGCGGCGCCTGCGCGAGATCGACCGGCGCATCCGTTTCCTCACCAAGCGGCTGGAGGCGGCCGAGGTGGTTGACCCGGAAACCCGCGAGGAGACCGACCAGATCTTCTTCGGCGCCACGGTGACGATGCTGCGCGGCAACGGTCACGAGCAGACGGTGAGTATTGTCGGCGTCGACGAGCTCGATCTGGCGCATGGTCACATCAGCTGGATCTCGCCGATCGCGCGCGTGCTGATCAAGGCGCGCGAGGGCGACATGGTGGTGTTCAACGGGCCGGACGGCCGTGAGGAGATCGAGGTACTCGAGGTGCAATACCGGCGCATCGATTCGCCAGCAACATCCGGTTGACGGTGTAGGAATACGATTCGGCCAACCTTGCGAGGTTGGCCGAAGCGCTTTTTAAGGGCTTAGTCGAACCTACGCTTGTACCCGCCGCCGTGATGATCACCACGGCTGCCGTGCTTGCCATGACCGCGGCCGTGGTCGCGGCGCTCGTAGTCGGCAGGGTAGTAGGGTGGCGCGTTCGGGTTGGCGGCTGTCGGTGCTTGCGCGGCGAGGAGCTGTTCCAGTTGGCCGGGCGCCAGCCAGACGCCGCGGCAGCTCGGGCAGTAGTCGAGCGCGATGCTCAGGCGTTCGCCCATCAGCAGGGTCTGGTCGGGGCAGGTGGGGCACTTCATCGGAGTCTCCCAAAAACGGCGGCGGTGAGCCGCCCACGTCCCCGAGTCAAAACCCCGTAGTCATTACGGGGTCAAGCGTCGCGCGCCTCGGCGGCGGCGAGCCGGCGGTTGCCGTCCAGCCAGCCGTCGCGGGTCGTGTCCGCGCTGTCGGCGAACGCGTCGCGCAGCAGCCGTGCCTGTTCGCGATGCAGGGCCAGCTCCAGCTCGGCGCCGGCGTCGGTCAGCCACAGCTCGCGCACCCGCTTGTCGTGGCTGGCGACGCGGCTCTCGACCAGCTGCAGCTCGACCAGTTGCCTGAGCGGTGCGTGGATCGCCTGCTTGCTGACGCCGAGCGAGGCGAGCAGCGCCTTGACGCTGAGCCCCGGGTAGAGCGCGACGAAGAACAGGATGCGATGATGCACCCGCGCCAGACCTCGCTCGGCGAGCATCTGGTCCGGCTTGGCGGTGAAGGCCCGGTAGGCGTGGAAGAACGCCTCCATCGCCGCGCGCAGTTCGGTGTCGGATTTTAAGTCAACCATATTGACGTACTAACTCGTGTGGCTTCATATTTAGGTCAGTGTTCTTGCCATAAAACCCACCCGCCCGGAGCTTAGCATGTTTTCTGAACGCGTCGAACGCCTGACCGGCTCGCTGATCCGCGAGATTCTGGCCGCTGCCCAGCGCCCCGAAGTGATTTCCTTTGCCGGCGGCCTGCCGGCACCGTCCTGCCTGCCCACGCTCGACTTCAGCGGCATCCCGCAGGGGTTGGCGCAGTACGGCACCAGCGAGGGCGAGCCGGCGCTGCGCGAAGCGATCGCCGCCGAGGCGAACAAGATGGGCATCGCCTGCGAACCGAGCCAAGTGCTGGTGCTGACCGGCTCGCAGCAGGCGATGGACCTGGCCGCCAAGCTGTTCATCGATCCGGGCACGCCGGTGCTGACCGAGGGGCCGACCTTCCTCGCCGCGCTGCAGTGCTTCAATCTGTTCGGCGCCGCGATCACCGCGGTGGCGCAGCAAGATGGCCGGCTGCCGGCCAAGGCAGTGCAGGCTGCGATAGCCGCCGCCCGGCCGCGTCTCGCCTACCTGATCCCGAGCTTCCAGAACCCGTCCGGCGCCTGTTACGGCGAGGCGAACCGCCGCGAACTGGCTGCGGTGTTCGACGCGGCCCAGGTGCCGGTGTTCGAGGACGACCCGTACCGTGCGCTCGCCTACGACGGCGCCGCGCCGGCGCCGCTGGTGACTCACCTGAAAGCGGCGCCGTGGATCTACGCCGGCTCGTTCTCGAAGACGCTGGCGCCGGGGCTGCGCCTCGGCTACCTGATCGCCTCGCCGACGCTGCTGCCGCACCTGGTGAAGCTGAAGCAAGCCGCCGACCTGCACGCCAACCGCCCGGCGCAGTGGTTCGTCACCCAATGGCTGAACAGCCCGGACTACCCGGCGCACCTGGCCAAGCTCACTGCCACCTACCGCACCGGCCGCGATGCGATGCAGGCGGCGCTAGAGCGCCACTTCGCCGACCTGGCAAGCTGGCAGACGCCGCAGGGCGGCTTGTTCTTCTGGCTGAAGCTGAACCGGCCGATCGATACCCGCGAGCTGCTGAAAGTGGCGCTGGAGCAGCACAACGTCGCCTTCATGCCGGGCGAACCGTTCTACCCGAACCCGCAGGACGGCCTGGGCCACCTGCGCCTCAACTTCAGCCACGCCAGCGCCGAGCGGATCGACGAGGGTCTCGCCCGGCTAGCGGCGCTGGTGCGCGCGGCCTGAGTCGAGCTAGATTGCCTGGCTTTTGGCCGAGTCGTCAGCCGCTTCGGCCGCTACAGGAGACCGTCGTATGCAACTTGACATCATCGATCGGCCGGGCAGCGAGCTCGGCGAGTTCTTCAGGCGCAAGATCGTCGAATTCAACCGGCAGCATTGGGAAGTGAAGGAGCGACTGCCCTTGGCGGTGACGGTGCGCGACGAGGGCGGCGAGATCGTCGCCGGGGCGTCCGGCAACACCTTCGGCAACTGGCTGCTGCTCGACTATCTGTGGGTGGCATCGGCGCTGCGCGGCCAGGACTGGGGCAGCCGGGTGCTGCAGGCGCTGGAACAGCGCGCTTGCGAGCGCGGCTGCCGCTTCGTGCTGCTCGACACGCTGGGTTTTCAGGCACGCCCGTTCTACGAGCGACACGGCTATCGGGTCGAATGGGAACAGTCGGCCTATCCGCGTGATGGCTGCAAGTTCTTCATGAGCAAGACGCTGTAGACCCATTACGGACACCCAGCAAAAAAGGTTGGCCGAATTCCCCGTGTCGGGTTCGGCCAACCTTTGCTTTCGGAGGGGGGCTTAGGCGACGACCGCCTCGTCCTCCAGCATCATTACGCCGGCTAGCCCGGAGCGGAACACCGCCTGCTGCAGCGTGGTGATCGCCGTCTTGCGGAAGAACTGCTTGCGGGTCACCAGCATCACCCGGCGCTGGGGCGCCGGTGCGGCAAACGGCACGGTCGAGAACAGCACGTCGTCGGCCGGGCTGACCGAGGTGTTCGGCAGCACGGTCACGCCCATGCCGCTGGCGACCATGTGGCGGATCGTGTTGAGCGAGCTGCCCTGCAGCATGCCGGCGAGGCCGGCGTGGTTCTGCCGGCTGGCCAGTTCGCTGCACGAGGCCAACACCTGGTCGCGGAAGCAGTTGCCCTGGGTGAGCAGCAGCACGCTCTCGTCGGCCAGCTCGCCGGTGCGAATCGCCTTGCGTTTCTCGAACGGGTGGCCCTTCGGCGTGGCGACCACGAACGGCTCGTCGTAGAGCGGGTAGACGACCGTGCCCGGCTCGTCGAACGGGTCGGCGACGATGATCGCGTCCACCTCGCCACGCTTGAGCATCTCGGCGAGCCGGGCGGTGTAGTTCTCTTCAAGCATCAGCGGCATGTTCGGCGCGAGGATGCGCAGCGCCGGGATCAGCTTGGGCAGCAGGTAGGGGCCGATGGTGAAGATTATGCCGAGCTTCAGCGGGCCGACCAGCTCGTTCTGCTGCTCGCCGGCCAGTTGCTTGATGGTGTCAGCCTCTTCCAGCACCCGCTGTGCCTGCTCGACGATGCGTTCGCCGATCTCGGTGACCGCTACCTCGGTGCCGCCGCGCTCGAACAGCGTCACGCCGAGCTCGTCCTCGAGCTTCTTGATCGCGATCGACAGCGTCGGCTGGCTGACGAAGCAGCTTTGCGCGGCGCGGCCGAAGTGCCGCTCGCGCGACACCGCCACGATGTATCTGAGTTCGGTCAGCGTCATACCGTTAGCGCTGGTGTTCCGGCAGCACGATGTTGACTTCGAGCACGTCCATGTCGTCCTGACGTTCCAGCTGTACCTTGATGTCGTCCTGGTTGACCCGGACGTACTTCGAGATCACTTCCAACAGCTCGCGTTGCAGCGCCGGCAGATAGTCCGGCGTGCCGGTGTGGCCGTTGCGTTCGTGCGCTAGGATGATCTGCAGTCGTTCGCGGGCGATCTCTGCACTTTTCTGGCGTTTGCCGAAAATCAATTCCATCAGCGACATGGGCTCAGCCTCCGAACAGGCGTTTTAACAGGCCCACCTTGGGCGCGTCGAGGAAGCGCATCGGCTTGTCGTCGCCGACGAAACGGGAAACCACGTCCTTGTACGCCTCGGACACGTCGGTGCCGTCCAGGTGGATCGCCGGCGAACCGGAGTTGGACGCCTGCAGCACCGCCTGCGATTCCGGAATCACGCCGATCAGCGGCACGCGCAGGATTTCCTTCACGTCGTCGACCGACAGCATCTCGCCCTTCTCGACACGGCCCGGCGAGTAGCGGGTGATCAGCAGGTGTTCCTTCACCGGCTTGTCGCCGTTTTCGGCGCGGCGCGACTTGGACGCCAGGATGCCGAGGATGCGGTCCGAGTCACGCACCGACGACACTTCCGGGTTGGTGACGATGATCGCCTCGTCGGCGAAATAGAGCGCCAACAGCGCACCCTTCTCGATGCCGGCCGGCGAGTCGCAGACGATGTAGTCGAAGCCCATCTCCTCCAGCTCTTTGAGGACCTTCTCGATCCCCTCCTGCGACAGCGCGTCCTTGTCGCGGGTCTGCGATGCCGGGATCACGTACAGGTTGTCGCAGTGCTTGTCCTTGATCAGCGCCTGGTTGAGGGTGGCCTCGCCGTTGACCACATTGATCAGGTCGTACACCACGCGGCGTTCGCAGCCCATGATCAGGTCGAGGTTGCGCAGGCCGACGTCGAAGTCGATCACCGCGGTCTTGTGGCCCTTCAGGGCGAGACCAGAGGCGAAACTGGCACTGGTGGTGGTCTTGCCCACGCCGCCCTTACCGGACGTCACTACGATGATGTTTGCCACGAATTGGATCCCTTGCTGAGAAGTCGGTTAAATCATTCGCCCAGCGCCGTCATCACCAGGCGCTCGCTGTCGAGGTAGATCTGGGTCGGCTTGCCGCGGATGCTCTCCGGCAACGTCTGCTCGATGGTACGGTAGACGCCGGCGATCGACACCAGTTCAGCTTCCATCGACTGGGTAAAGATGCGCGCGGCCAGGTTGCCGCGCGCGCCGGCCAGTGCCCGGCCGCGAAGCGGGGCGTAGATATGGATGTTGCCGTCGGCGATGACTTCGGCGCCGGCGCTGATCATCGCCAGCACCACCAGGTCGCCGCCACGGGCGTAGATCTGCTGCCCGGCCCGGACCGGACGGTCTATGATGAGTGTCTGTGCCACGACCGGGGCGACCGGCGCCGGCTCGGCCACCGGCTCGGACAGCGTGCTGCGCGCCGGCGTGCTGCTCTGGCTGTAGGCGAGACCGTGCTGGCCAGCCAGTGTCGCCAGGGCGCGGTTGCTGTGGCGCAAGCCGACCACCCGAATACCGTAGCGCGAAAACAACGGCAGCAGTTCGGAGAGCGGCAGTTCGGCCGCATTCGGCAGACCGTCAAGGTCGAGCACGAAGGCTTCGCTGGCCGCCTCGGTGGCGTTGCCGAAGCGCGCGTCGAGCGCACCCTGCAGCTCGGCCGGGTCGGCGGTCTTGAGTAACAGCGCCAGCAAATCGAGGCTGGCGGACTTGATGTCAAAGGCGTGGGCCGTCTGGCTCATGATGTTCCGGATAAATAGATTTCTTCTATGGCGGGAGTGTATCGGCTTGGTCTGTCGGTTTCAACGCAAGCCGGCAGACGGTCATGGTGTCGCGGGAATGTTGCAGCTTTTTTCCAGTCACTACTAGTCGAGCGTCATGTCATGACAACGCAACAGATTTGCGTTCTAATCGGGCAAATTTGAAGTGTTATTAACGGTTTACTGTGTTTGTGCGCTGCACAATAAAAGCTTGACGGCGGGAAATTTGTTGTCTAGCATGTTAATTGTTGCAGTGCAGCAAAGCGCCGCAGGCTAACGATGGAGAACTGTCGTGGCTTCGCTACTTACCCCGTATTAAGGAGCTGTCATGTCTACCCAAACTCAAGATTTCGTCGCCTTGGGACAGGCGCAATTCGATAAAGCCGTTCGCCTGTCGTCCCTGTTCATTTCCAGCGCCGAGCGCGTCGCCAATCTGCAGCTCGAGCTGTCGCGCAAGGTGCTGACCGAAAACGCCCAGACGCTGAAGGCGCTGTCCGAAGTGAAAGACGCCAAGACCCTGACCGATCTGCAGGTCAGCAAGGTGCAGCCGACCATCGATCAGGCGTTCTCGACCGCCCGCCAGGTCTACGACGTCGCCGTGGCCACCCAGAACGAAATCACCGCCTTGTTCGAAGAACAGATCGCCGACCTCAACAAGTCGGTGCTGACCACGCTCGACCAACTGGCGAAGAATGCGCCGGCCGGTTCCGATGTGGCGGTGAACGCGCTGAAGAACCTAGTCACCACCACCAACGCCGCGTTCGAGAGCGTGACCGAAACCGCCCGCAAGGTCGGCAGCGAGCTGGCCGAGGCCAGCGTCGAAGCCGCCTCCAACTCGGTGAAAGCCGCCGGTGCCGCCGCCGCCTCGCGCGCGAAGAAGCCCACCGCCTGAGTCGTCGTTCCCCGGTAATGCAAAACCCGCCAAACGGCGGGTTTTTCATTGCGGCGCGTCGTCGCCGGCATCAAGCGGCGTGGCGAGCACCAGCAACAGTTGGGCGAGCAGGGCGGCGTAGTGTGGCGCAGGCTGGGATGCCGAGGGCGGAGTTTCCGGCAGCCCTTGGCTGTGCAGGTAATCGCGGGCCAGCATGCCGAGCTGTCGGGTGGTTTCCAGTTGCTGACCGAGCAGTGCTTGCCAGTTATCGGTGACGTCGTGGGGCGAGCGTTCGGGCGTCAGCGGCGGTAGTGCGGCCAGTGGCAGGCTCAGCGTGGCGAACACGCTGGCGGTGAAACTGGCCGCGCCGGCCGGGCCGCAGTGTATCCAGGCACCGGGCAGCGGCGCCAAAACGTCGAGGAATGGCCGGGCCAGCTGCAGTGCCGGCTCGTCGCCACCGACGAACAGGATGAAGCCCCATTGGCTTGCCAGCTCCTGCCAGGGGCCGGTGAGTTCGAGATAATCGAGACCGAGGGAACGGCACTGCGCGGCGCGCTGTTGGCGGGTCCAATGCAGACCATCGGCGGTGTCGATGCACAGGGTGTCTTGGCAAAGCCCGATCCAGTCGGCGAGGCCGGCCGGCGCCGGACCGGGCGCGACGGTGACGCCTTGTCCGGTCAGCCGTTGACCGAACCAGGCCAGGTGCGGGGCGCCTCCAACGGTGGTGACGGTCAGCAAGGGATCTCCGTGATGAAAATCGGCTGCTTCAGCTCGCTGAGCCGTTCGATCCACCAACTGAGCGCCTTGCCCGGGTTCGGGTCCTTCCAGGCGTAGTAGAGCCGCACCGGTTCGCGTACCAGTTCGGTCTTCTTGACGACCAGCTGACCCTCGGTGAGCAGCGGCTCGACCACCGGTAGCGGCAGGAAGCCAGCGGCCAGGCCGTTGCGTTGCAGCAGCAGTTTTTCCTGCATCGACGAGACGGTCAGCACGTCCTGGCCGTCGAGCACCGCTGAGGTGCGCGGTGCGAGGCGACGCGAGGTGTCGCCGACCACCGCGGCACGGTGCTTGCGGATGATATGCTCGGGCAGCGGCTCGCCCTGCTCGGCGAGCGGGTGATGCGGTGCCACGGCGAACACGAACGGGATGCGGCCGAGCTCGCGTTTCATCAGGCTGGCCGGGGGAGATTCGTCCGGTGCGCCCAGTACCAGGTCGGCGCGGTTGTCGACCAGGGCATCCCAGGTACCGCCGAACACCTCGGTGGAAAAGCGCAGCCGGGTGGCGCATTGCAGCTCGTCGAAGGCTTTTATCAGCGGCAGCATGGCACTAAAATCAATTAGGTCACTCAAAGCAATGCGGAGTTCGCTTTCCCAACCAGTGGCGTGCTTGCGCAGTCGCTGTTCCAGCATGATCGCCGCGTCGATCAGGTGTCGCCCTTCCTTCAGCAATAGCTCGCCTGCATCGGTCAGGCGGGCGCGATGACCGCTACGGTCGAATAGGGCGACGTCCAGGTCTTGCTCGAGCTTCTGCATGGAATAGGTGATCGCGGAGGGCACGCGGTGCAGCTCGTTGGCGGCGGCTGCAAAGCTGCCCTTGCGGTCGATCGCATCCAGTACCAGTAGGGCATCGAGTGACAGTTTCATCGTTCGGGTTTCCTGGACGAAGTGTGCGAGTAGCGTCGGTCTAATAACGCAGTTAATTATCTACATCGTAACTATGCAAGCACGGCATCCGTCGTGCGACCAACCGGTACAGCGGCCTTCAGGCCGTCAAGACTTGTTGTTTTGCCTTGTCAGTGTTACTGACAAGGCCGACCTCTTGGGTCGACGGTGATACAGGGGAAAACAAACCATCGACAGTATTAACTGTTTGTCTTCCAAAGGAGACCTGTCATGAGAAAGTCTCTTCTCGCGATGATTCTGGTAGCCGCCTCGGGTGCCGCGCTGGCTCAAGGTGGTAGTGGTAGCTATTGGCAGCACAACCGCCTGGGTGGCATGCCTATTGATTCAAACGCAGTAACGTCGGTAACCGGGTCCAGCAGTGAAACACTGATGCCGGAAAAACCGGCGCTGAGCGACGAGCAACGCAAGGAGGCCGATAAAAAGGCCGGCGAGGCGATCAAGGCCAATCCGCAGGACTACTACCGCGGTCGTTGATTAGGCTAGCAGCATCAGCCAGACAAAAGGGCTACCTGAATATGGTAGCCCGCTTTGTTTGGTCGCGAAACGGTTTTTGCACCGCAACACCTTGGCCGAAAGGCTGAGGGCCATGCCAACAAAAACGCCGGCACGAGGCCGGCGTTGTGACAAGCGGGCGCTTAGGCCTGCTGGTTGAAGTTCTTGACGCCTTCGACCAGTTCGCGGGTCGCGTCTTCCAGCGTGCCCCAGCCCTGAATCTTCACCCACTTGCCTTTTTCCAGATCCTTGTAGTGCTCGAAGAAGTGCACCATCTGGTCGCGCAGCAGCTGCGGCAGGTCTTCCAGCTTCTGGATGTCCTTGTACATCGGGCAGAGTTTTTCCACCGGTACGGCGACCAGCTTTGCGTCGACGCCGCCGTCGTCTTCCATCTTCAAGAGGCCCAGCGCGCGACAGCGCACCACTACGCCCGGCGGCAGGCCGAACGGGGTCACCACCAGCACGTCGACCGGGTCGCCGTCACCGGATAGGGTGTTCGGAACGAAACCGTAGTTGGCCGGGTACATCATCGAGGTGCCCATGAAGCGGTCAACGAAGATCGCGCCGGAGTCCTTGTCGAATTCGTATTTGATCGGGGCGCTGTTGGCGGTGATTTCGATCACGACGTTGAAGTCGTTCGGCATGTCCTTGCCCGGAGCGATGCGGTCGAGATTCATCGAGCTTGTCCTCTTCGCGGAATATGGTTGGCTGTAAACCCGCCGATTATATCAGCAAGCTGCGCCGGCCCAAGGCTTGGCCGGGTATAATCGTCGGGAAAAATTCCTGACTGGTGGCCTATGTTGCTCGATTCCCTGATTACCGAATTCGACCGTGGCTTGCGCACACTGTTCGCGTCGGCCGCGAGCAGCCGTCCGCACCCGGACGAGGATCTGCTCGAGGCGGAACTGTCCGACGCCGAGAAGCAGCACGCGCTCGGCCTGATGCGCGTCAACCACTGCGGCGAGGTGTGCGCGCAGGCGCTCTACCAGGGCCAGGCGCTGACCGCGCGTGATCCGGCGGCGCGCGAGACGCTGAAGCAGGCGGCATTCGAGGAGGTCGAGCACCTGGCGTGGACCGAACAGCGCATCCGCGAGCTGGGCGGCCGGACGAGCCTCTTGAACCCGCTCTGGTACACCGGCTCGCTGGCGATGGGCGTGGCCGCTGGCCTGCTCGGCGACAAGTGGAACCTGGGTTTCCTCGAGGAAACCGAACACCAGGTGGCGGCACATCTCGACAGCCATCTGGCGAAGCTGCCCGAGCAGGACGCCAAGAGCCGCGCCATCGTCGAGCAGATGCGCGAGGACGAGGTGAAGCATGCTGAGATGGCGCATCAGCAGGGCGCGGCGAAGCTACCGCTGCCGGTGCGTGGGATGATGACGCTGACGGCGAAGCTGATGACCGGCGCGAGCTACCGGATCTAAGAACCAATCCTCAAAGCTACTGCGCGGGCGTGATCTCGGGTTGGGCGGTGCTCAGAATCCTCATGTACTCCATGTACATTCCGATTCCTGCGCTCCGGCCGCCCCTCGCTGACGCCCGCTCGCTACGCTTTGAGGATCGGCACTGAGCAGGCGCTAATCCTGACAGTCTACATATTGAAACGGCCCGACAGTGCGATTGCGCTGTCGGGCTGTTGTCATTGGCCGAACCGATTATTGGCCGGACCAGCCCTGACTCTGCTGCAAGGCCAGCGCCCCGGCGAGCCGGCGCTGTTCCTGCGGGTTGAAGCGCTGCTGCTGCAAGGCGGTCAGCGCACTCTGCTGCTCGCTGGTCGACAGGCTGGGATCGGCCTGCAGTGCCGCAACGGCGTTGCGGTAGCTGATCAGCCGCTGCTGCCAGTTGCTCTCGGCGCGGTCGAGGCCGGCGAGCCGGTCGGCGGCCGCCGTGCCGTAGTCGGCGGCGCGCTGCCGGTAGACGTCGTCCTCGCTGGCGCCCTGCGCGCGCAGCGCGGTGGCCTGTTGCGCCATCGCCAGGTGCTGTACAGCCGCCTGACGTGCCGCGCGCTGCACCGGGGGCAGGTTGCGGTCGAGTTCGGCCAGCAGCCGCTGCCGTTCGGCGTCGGACAGTCCCGGGCGCTGTAGGATCTCCAGCCGTGCCAGCATCGCGTCGTCCTCGCCGCTCTCGTCGCCGAACAGGTCTGCAGCGTCGGCCGCGTCGAAGTAGCGCCGCCGCAGCGTCGCGCGGGCGTCGAGGCTCGTGCGCACCTGCTTCGCATCGAGCCGGCCGTCGCCGCCTGGTGCCTTGAGACCGGCGAGCGCGCGCTTGTAGTCGACATAGCGGCCAAACAGTGCCAGCGCCCGCTGCCGGGCCGCCGCCGGCAGTCCGGCCTGCATGAGCTGCTGCTCGAGCTGGCGGCTCAAGCCGGCGATGTCGGGCGGCGTCGAGAGGCTCAGCAGGTAGTCGAAGCGCGAGCGCAGCTCGGCGTTGACCCGCAGCTGCTGGCTACCGTCGAGCGCGAATGCGCCGTCGATCGCCGGCTGGTCGGCCGAACTGTTCGGGCTGAGCGCCTGAGCCGGCTTGGCCGACCTGGCCGGGACCGCGGACTGGCCCAGCCAGGCGTAACCCGCCAGCGCCGCCACGACAATGCCGGCGAGTGTCAGCAGCGGCTTGGTCCTCACAGTCCGGCCTGCTTCAAGCGGTTGGCGTGCTGGCGGAACAGCGTCACCGGGTCGGTCTCGAACAGGTCGGTCAGGCCGAACGCCTGGTTCACCTCGTCGAGGTGGTTCATCCGGTAGTCGTCGCGGATCACCCGGCCGAGGTGGCTGGAGCAGGCGCCGACCAGGCCGTCGTTTGGCTCACCGGCGAACACCAGCGAGGTCAGGCCGAGCGCCGGGTCGCTCGGGTCGAGCAGGTTGGTGACCGGCTGCGTGCCGCTCCACGAGTAGTAACGCACTCCGTTGACCACCTCGTCGCCGTTGCCGCAGGCGGTCTTCGGCAGGCCTTCCGGGTACTTGGCGTTGAACGCGCGGGTGCCGGAGGTGGTCAGCGCGTCGAGCGCGGCGAGGCTGTTCTGCGGCAGGCCGCTGCCGCCGGAGCCGAGGTTGATCAGCGCGACCAGCGCGTTGGCGGCCTGCGCGGCGATCGCCTCGGAGACGCTGCCCGGAGGCAGCACACCGCGTACCGCGTCGGCGACCTTGCTGCCGTCGTTGACTCCGCCGATCGAGGTGGCCGACGCGACCAGGTCCGGCCGTACCGACGCGACGTAGCGGATGGTCGGCCCGCCCTGGCTGTGGCCGATCAGGTTGACCTTGTCGGCGCCGGTCAGCGCTAGGATCTGTTGCACCTGGGCGAGCAGCTGTTCGCCGCGCGCCTCGTTGCTATTGGTGGCCGATACCTGGGCGACGAACACCTTGGCGCCGCTGCGCTGCAGTTCGGCCGGGATGCGGTAGAAGTAGTCGACGCCGAACAGCTTGTCGAAGCCGAGCAGGCCGTGTACCAGCACGATCGGGTAGCGGGTCTGCGTGTACGTGTCGGCGGCGCGCGCCTGCCAGGCGGCGACGGTGACGAGCAGCGCCAGAACGACGCGGGTGAGGATGCGCATACGGGGTTCTCCTTTGTGGTGTTAGCCGTTGTTGTTATGGACGTATTAGAGGTGTGGCTCCAAACGTATGTTTGTTTTATTTTTCGGCGGCCCGACTGTCAAGAAAACAATCACTTGTTGTTCTGCGCAATTAAAGTCGTGAACCGGTAATTAAAGTCGTGAACTGGACATTAAAGTCGTGAACGCGGCTTCTGGGGGCAGGGCGGTGGTTCGCCTGTTCCTCTTTCTGACTGTGGCAAGTCCGCCACTCATGAAGCATGGCCAACCGTGCTTACCATTGGCGGTATCTATTGAGATGCGTGGATGTGAGCTGGGTGTGCAATGGGATGCCAGCTTGAGGAGTGCTGGTTTGTTGTCGTTTCGGATGAAGAAGGAGACCGTCATGCCTAACTCATCACAGCATTTCGAGCCATCTCCCTTGCTAGATTGGCTACCTGATGAGTCTCTTTACAGCCTGGTGAGTCGTAACCATGGATTCTGGGGACTTCGCCAGGCTTGGAAGACGAGCTTGGCGTTTTTTGGGGCCCAGCGCGAAGCCGCTCATTACGATCTTCCAGGCTGTCTTGAGGAGTTTGTGCGGCGGACTGAAGGTCGCCTTGGTACCTTAGAGTCGTTAGTGCGCGAGCGTACCTTGCTGCGCTACTACTGGAAGTTTCTTTCAGAAGCAGAAGAAAGGGAGGCGATCCTGAGCTTGTCCAGACGAAAAGCGGTCTATCTGAAAGCCAGACTTGGCCTGCTCACCAACCAGTTTCGAGAGCCGCATCCCCTGAAAGCCTGTCCTGCGTGCATGTCCCAAGACACCGACAGATATGGTTGGACCTATTGGCATGTCCCACATCAGTTTCCTGGTGTCTGGGTATGTACGGAGCACGAAGAACCATTGATGGTGACTCTGCACAAGCCATCAAGCAGGGCACGTACTCAGTGGCTTCTGCCGGATCGTAGTTTGCTTATACGTTGGTCACCATCAGCACTGTCCTGCTTCAGTCAAAACACTGACCCCTTGCTATCGCTTGCCAGAACAACGCAGAAACTTGTCGATGGGCCAAGCATGGAGCGGTTGGATGCGACAAGATTACAGGCTGTCTACTTCGGTACGCTACTGCGTCGGGGTTGGCTGACTGAAGCTGGTCGTCTCCTCTTGGAAGAGGCTGCGGCTAGTTTTCTCTCTTACTCGACATGCCTTCGCTTCATCCCTGAACGGGATGTCCTGCCGGAGAGCTTGGGTCAGGCAACAGCGCTGGTCAGGCAGCTTTTAAGCCCTGGGCTGATCGGTATCCATCCCATCAACCACATTCTGTTGATTGACTGGCTTTTCGGTAGTTCCGAGTTGTTTTTGGAGACATATCAGGAGGTTTGTGGATCACCCCCTCTGCAGATTCCCAATTCAACTGTGCTAGGTCCTCCTCGTCCGCAGGGGAATGATGTGATGTTCGGGCGAGGCGGTTGGTGTATCTGCTGAATGAGGAAGGACACACATTGCGTTCAGCAGCGCACGAGTTAGGGATCGACATCAATGAGGCCGGGCATTGGGCATCCCTGTCTGATGTCGTTCTATCGCGGGCGGCTAAACATCTGAAGCCCGAACAACGGGCCATGTTGATTCAACAGCTACGATGTGGTGCCAGCAAGCAGGACACCGCGGCGTGCTGTGGTCTTACGGTGAGTACCGTCACACAGGTTCTCAGTAGCGACATCGGCTTGCACCGGATGTGGGTGACTGCCCGGCAGGATCGAATTAAACATGACACTAGAGAGGCGTGGCTGTTGGCGCTCACTGAAAATTGACCAGATAACCGAGGGTTTGCTCATTGAAAATTGACCAGGGTGACTAACCATCC
>NZ_JBVMAE010000028.1:0-42772 GCF_055597485.1 Crenobacter sp. CS_VA4 | reverse complement strand
GGCCGCTGCGCGGGCGGCCTCCATGCCTGGTCAAAATTCAACGAGCACGGCTGGTCAAAATTCAGTGAGCGCCAACACCACTTGGCTTCAACAAGGTAGGTCTCGCTGCCGAACTGAAAGCTACCGTCGATCTGTTCGCCCTTCAAACGGAAGGGGTCTTGCGGGGCCAAACTATAGGCATCAAATAAGTCACGCAGGAATTTCTCGAAGGCATAACCGCGGGCATGCGCCTCCAGCGACGTTATGGCGAGGAGATCGCGCTTGAGCTGGTCCAGTTTATGGCGATCGAACGCTGGAACTGGAGTTTGCTTGGGGGCTTGGGCATTGTCCGGCCGGCCTTCGAGTCGATTGATCAGGGACAGGAGTCGGCCATGGGCGTTTTGAACCTTGTCAGCCTGTCCGGAGTGTTGCCGCAACGCCTCACGATATTCCCACAGGGCATTCAATGTACGTACGACGGTCGGCTTGTCGATCGTCTGAAGAAAGCAACGAAGGCGCTTGGCCTTTGAGCCACCGTTGCGCGAATAAATCGGGGCATCGATATCGATGTTGAGCTCTTCGGCGAAGAACTGCGCGAAGGTGCGATCTGAGAAGTTGAGGACGTAGCCACCGCCCATGTCAAATACATCGTCAAGAAGCATCATGTCGATGGACTTAATATTGCTCATGCTGCGTCCTTCCATAGATGGAATACAGTCTTCATACCTTGTAAGAGGTGTTTATCTTTCTTGGTGCAAAGAGGCAGTCATTTGCATGGGCAGCCGGTGCGTTGATCATTTCCAGAGTCATAGGCTAGCACTATGTTTCACTATGGTCATCAACCTAGCATGGGAAAGAGCGGCGCTTATGTTGGGCAAAGAGGAGTGGTCTGTCCCACACCCTGTGGACAATGGGTTAGGCACAATGGCAGGACGC
Source organism: Crenobacter sp. CS_VA4 (assembly GCF_055597485.1). Classification (NCBI taxonomy): domain Bacteria; kingdom Pseudomonadati; phylum Pseudomonadota; class Betaproteobacteria; order Neisseriales; family Neisseriaceae; genus Crenobacter; species Crenobacter sp. CS_VA4. Next base: position 41,857 of record NZ_JBVMAE010000028.1, on the reverse strand, counting down.
GGCCATTTCTCTTCTTCTTTATAGAGTGGCCGCTTTGGCCAATGACCAGCCGGTAAACCGGCGGCTGCCATATACACATCTTCATCGGCTGCAAAGGATGATCTTGCTCGCCTGTGCTTTCAGCTCAGTGTGTACTTAGAAACGACAACCCCGCCGTTCGGCGGGGTTGTGTAGAAATTGGAGCTCAGTGCTGTGAGCGTTGCTTTTAACGACGCTCATGAGGCAACACGTGCCGGTTCTGGCGGTAGCATATCTTTGCAGTTTGTCTGGGGAGCATATCTTTGCAGTAGCTGCAAAAAATTGCTTCCTGTCTCAAGATATCCGCAAGCCTTTGATTTGTATGGTGGACCGGAGGAGGATCGAACTCCCGACCTTCGCATTGCGAACGCGACGCTCTCCCAGCTGAGCTACCGGCCCTGAGGTATTGGGGAAAATTCTAGCGGCATGGCCTGCGCTTGGCAATTCTCCGCGGATTGCTTGCGCCGCTTATGCCACCAAGCGTGTCAGCCGACGAACAGGAAGGGGTTGGGGCCGGTGCGAGAGAACCCCTTTTCTTCCACTAAGGCGTCGAGTGCCAAGGTGGCGAGGTCGTCGGCGACCGAGTCGACCGCCGGGTCCTTGTCCTGGCGCATCAGCTTCAGGTAGCCGTGGCAGTCGCCGCAGCTCTCGGCGCGGGTCGGCGCCTTCTCGGCGTCGAGTACCCAGTAGCCGATGTCACCGCTCGATTCGCAGTGGCTACACCGGCTGCGCACCAGATGCCACTCGCTCTCGCACAGGCTGCAGTGCAGATAACGCAGGTCGGCGGCGTCGCCCCGATGCGCACTATGCTGGCGACCGGCGCGCTGCCGCACACCGGGCACAGCGCGTGCTGACCGCCCGGCGTGGCGACGGCGCTGCTGTCGGCCAGTTGTGCGGCGAGCTGGCTCCAGTAGGCGGACAGCGCCGCCCATAGCAGCGGCGCGGCGGCGACGCCGACCGGGCCGGCATCGCCGGCGAGCAGCGCGTCGGCCATCGCGTCGCGCTCGGCCCTCGGGGTGTCGGCCAACCTCAGTGCGACGGCGCGGATCATGGCGGGCAGCGCGCGATCGTCGACGAGACGGGCGAGCAGCGCGTCGAGCAGCATCTGCCATTCGGGCGATCGCTGCCAGCCGTCGATCGACAAGGGCGGCAGGCCGTGTTCGGCGCAGGCGGCGATCAGTCCGGCGACGTCGGGCAGGCTGACCGGGCACTCGTGCACCAGCGCGTGCTGCAGTTCGGTGACACGACGGGCGAAGTTCAGATAGTCGGCCATCGCGTGGCCTTCGGCCAACGTCGTGAGCCGGCCGGCGCGCTCGCGGTACAGGGTGCGCGGTGCGGGCAGGCGCAGCGGCTCGATCTGCTCGGCGCTGTGGCGGATCTCGTGCTCGGGAACGATGCGGATGGCCATGAAGAATCCTGTGAGGCGCGGCCGCTGGCCGTTACGGTTTGTCGGCGTCGGCTTGGGCGCCGACCTGCTCGCGGTACCAGCGAGGGTGGTGCTTCTTCGCCCAGGCGGGGGTGACGACGCCCTCGACCATCGCGCGGATCGTGCCCTTCACCCAGATCGCGGCGTAGATATGCACGATGATGCCGATGATCAGCAGGATTGCCGTGGCGGCGTGCAGCAATAGCGCGAGCCGGATCAGCGGGATCGGAAAGGCGCCGGCGAAATACGGGCGCCAGATCACGAAGCCCGAGCCGATCAGCAAGATCAGGCAGGCCGTCATCAGCCAGAACAGGCCCTTCTGACCGGCGTTGTAACGGCCGGTGTCGCCCGGTTCGTGGCCCTTGATTACGCTGCCGATGCCACCGATCCAACGCTTGTCTTCGGCGTCGAAGCGGTTGTGGCGCCACAGCCGGACGAACATCAGGGCAAAGCCGACGAACATCAGCACGCCGATGAACGGGTGCAGAATGCGCGCGGTCTGTCCGGTGCCGAGCACGCCGGTCAGCCAGAACAACGGCGGGTAGAACAGGCCGAGGCCGGACAGCGCTAACAACACGAAGCACAGCACCACCAGCCAGTGGTTGATCCGATCCGGTGCGCGGTAGCGCACGATCAGCTGTTCGCGGCTCATCACTTGCCCTCCTCGTCGTCGTCGGCCTTGTTCGGGCCGACGGTGAGGTAGTGCAGCAAGCCCATCAGACCGGCGGCGACGATGCCGAGCGTCGCCAGCGGTTTCAGCACGCCCTTCCAGACGCCGATCAGCGGGCTGATCACCGGATCCTTGGGCAGGCCGTGGTAGAGCTCCGGCTTATCGGCGTGGTGCAGCACGTACATCACGTGGGTGCCGCCGACCCCGGCCGGGTCGTACAGGCCGGCCTGGTCGAAGCCGCGCGTCTTCAGCTCGGCGACCCGTACGGCCGCGTACTCCTTCATGTCGTCCTTGCTGCCGAAGCGGATCGCGCCGGTCGGACAGGTCTTCACGCAGGCTGGCTCCTGGCCTACCGCCACCCGGTCGGAGCACAGGTTGCACTTGTACACCTTGTTGTCCTTCTTGTTGAGGCGCGGGATGTTGAACGGGCAGCCGGCGATGCAGTAGCCGCAGCCGATGCAGTGCTCCTCCTGGAAGTCGACGATGCCGTTGCTGTACTGGACGATCGCGCCGGGGCTCGGGCAGGCCTTCAGGCAGCCGGGGTCGGCGCAGTGCATGCAGCCGTCCTTGCGGATCAGCCATTCGAGCTTGCCGTGCTCCTCGACCTCGGCGTAGCGCATCAGCGTCCAGCTCTCGGCGGTCAGGTCGGCCGGGTTGTCGTACACGCCGACGTTGGTGCCGATCTCGTCGCGCAGGTCGTTCCACTCCGAACAGGCCACCTGGCAGGCCTTGCAGCCGATGCAGGTGGTGACGTCGATCAGCTTGGCCACTCCACCACGTGCTCGCGCACCACCGGTGGCTGGGTCGACGTGGCCGACCGGCGTTGGATGTCCAACGATTGCAGTGCCATGGTAGGCCTCCCTCACAGTTTCTCGACGTTGACCAGGAACGACTTGAATTCCGGCGTCTGCGTGTTGGCGTCGCCGACGAACGGGGTCAGGGTGTTGGTGAGGAAGCCCTTCTTCATCAGCCCTTCGTAACCCCAGTGGATCGGGATGCCGACATGGTGCACGGTCTTGCCGTTGACCTTCATCGCCTTGAGCCGCTTGGTGACCAGCGCCTTGGCCTTGATGTAGCCGCGGTTCGACGACACCTTGACCATGTCGCCGTGGGCAATGCCTTTCTCCTTCGCCAGCTCCTCGCCGATCTCGACGAACTGCTCCGGCTGCAGCACCGAGTTGAGCCAGACGTTCTTGGTCCAGTAGTGGAAGTGCTCGGTCAGCCTGTAGGTGGTCGCCACAAACGGGAACATGTCGGCCTTGCCCATCTGCTCGAGGTCGCCCTTGAACACCCGCGCCGCCGGGTTCGACACCACCTTCGGGTGCAGCGGGTTGGTGCCCAGCGGCGTCTCGAACGGCTCGTAGTGCTCGGGGAACGGCCCTTCGGCCATCTTGTCGAGCGCGAACAGCCGGCCCATGCCCTCTGGCTGCATGATGAACGGGGTCATCGCGCTGCCCGGGGGCTCGTCGACCTTGAAGTCCGGCACGTCGACGCCGCTCCACTTGGCGCCGTCCCACTTGATCAGCACGCGCGACTTGTCCCACGGCGTGCCGTCCGGGCGGCACGAGGCGCGGTTGTACAGCACGCGGCGGTTGGCCGGCCACGCCCACGCCCAGCCGAGCGTGTTGCCGAGGCCCGATGGATCGGCGTTGTCGCGCCGCGCCATCTGGTTGCCGGCCTGCGTCCAGCTGCCGGTGAAGATCCAGCAGCCCGACGCGGTCGAGCCGTCGTCCTGCAGCAAGGCGAAGCCGGGCAGCAGCTCGCCCTTCTTCGCCAAGAACTGGCCGGGGTTCTTCGGGTCGGGCAGGTCGGATAGCGCACGGCCGTTCATTTCCTTGGCCAGCTCGTCCGGTTTCGGTTCGTGCGGGTTGATGTAGGCCCAGGAAAGCTTCTGGATCGGCTCGGGGAAGGCGCCGCCGTCCTTGTCGTACAGTTCTTTCAGCTTCAGGAAGATGCCGGCCAGGATCTCGGTGTCGGCGAGCGCCTCGCCCGGCCCGTCGGCGCCTTTCCAGTGCCACTGCAGTCAGCGGCCGGAGTTGACGATGGTGCCGTCCTCCTCGGCGAAGCAGGTGGCCGGCAGACGGAACACCACGGTCTTGATGCTGGCGGTGTCGACGTCGTTCTGCTCGCCGTGGTTCTTCCAGAACGTCGAGGTGTCGGTGACGAGCGGGTCCATGATCACCAGGTATTTCAGCTTCGAGAGCGACGCGACCACCTTGTGCTTGTTCGGGAACGCGGCGACCGCGTTGAAGCCCTGGCACAGATAGCCGTTGACCTTGCCCTGGTGCATCAGCTCGAAGTACTGCAGCACGTCGTAGCCCTTGTCCCACTTGGGCAGCCAGTCGTAGCCCCAGCTGTTGTCGAGCCGGGCGTTGTCGCCCCAGAACGCCTTCATCAGCGAGACGAAGAACTTCGGGTAGTTGCCCCAGTAGTTCAGCTGGCCGTCGAGCAACGGGCGGGTGGTGTACTTGGCGAGGTGTTCGGCCAACGTCGGCTCCTTCTCCGACGGCATCGTCAGATAGCCCGGCAGGCTGGTCGACAACAGGCCGATGTCGGTCAGGCCCTGGATGTTGGAGTGGCCGCGCAAGGCGTTGACGCCGCCGCCGGCCATGCCGATATTGCCGAGCAAGAGCTGGACCATCGCCATGGTGCGGATGTTCTGCGAGCCGACCGAGTGCTGCGTCCAGCCGAGCGCGTACAGGAAGGTGGCGGTCCTGTCGGGCACCGCGGTGTCGGCCAGATGAGCGCACACGGTCAGGAACGCGTCCTTCGGCGTGCCGCAGATCGTCTCGACCATCTCCGGGGTGTAGCGCGCGACGTGCGCCTTCAACAGGTTCCAGACGCAGCGGGGATCGGCGAGCGTGTCGTCGCGCTTTGCGTGGCCGGCGTCGTCGAGCTGGTAGGCCCAGCTCGACTTGTCGTAGCTGCGCTTGGCCTCGTCGTAGCCGGTGAACAGCCCCTCGTCGAAGGTGAAGCCCGGGTGCACCAAGAGGCTCGCGTTGGTGTAGGCGAGCACGTACTCGCGGTTGACCTTGTCGTTGGTCAACAGATAGCGGATCACGCCGGACAGGAAGGCGATGTCGGTGCCGGTGCGGATCGGCACGTACAGATCGGCCACCGACGCGGTGCGCGTGAAGCGCGGGTCGATGACGATCAGCTTGGCGTGGTTGCGGGTCTTGGCTTCAATGACCCAGCGGAACCCGACCGGGTGCGCTTCGGCGGCGTTACCACCCATCACGATGACCAGGTTCGCGTTCTTGATGTCCACCCAGTGGTTGGTCATCGCACCGCGACCGAATGTTGGGGCAAGACTTGCCACCGTCGGTCCGTGTCAAACGCGTGCCTGATTGTCGACCGCGAGCATGCCGAGCGCGCGGGTAAATTTCTGCGAGAGCCAGCCGGTCTCGTTGCTCGACGCCGACGCGCACAGCATGCCGGTGCTGAGCCAGCGGTTGACGGTGATACCGTCGGCGTTCTGCGTGACGAAGTTGGTGTCGCGGTCGGCCTTCATCAGGCGGGCGATGCGGCTGTACGCCTCGTCCCAGCTGATCCGCTTCCACTCGTTGGCGCCGGGTTCGCGCACTTCGGGGTATTTCAGGCGGTTCGGGCTGTGCACGAAGTCGAGCAGGCCGGCGCCCTTCGGACAGAGCGCGCCGCGGCTGACCGGGTGGTCGGGGTCGCCCTCGATGTGGAAAATCGCGGCCTTGGCGTTTTTGGCGCCGTCGCCGAGGCTATACATCAGAAACCACAGCCGACAGAGCAGTACGGACAGGTATTCCGCGTCTCGGTCGCGCGCAGCAGCTTGTAGCTGCGCACGTCGGCCAAGGCCTGCTCGGGCAACAAGCCGAGCGCGGCGATCGTGGTACCTGCCATGCTGCCGGCGGACAGCTTGAAGAACTGCCGTCGATTGACTCGCATGAGGGGCCTCCGGTTCGGGGGACGAGCTGCCGCGCGAAGCGGCAGGATGGCGATATCCCTACACTTCCTGGGTTTATTATTGCAGACCGTTGTAACAGTACAAATGCAAGTATCAGAGGTTGATCTTAGATGACTTTGTCCGACATTCAGGACGAAAACCGTGCCGAATCCAGCCGTTCGCTGCCGCTGCTGCAGTGGCGCGCCGGCTGCGGGCTGTGCGGGGTCGAACAGTTGGCCGAAGTGCACCGCCAGCTGGCGCCGCTGCCGTTCGGCCAACGTCTGAGCCTGGCCGCGCTCGACGCGGCGCTGACCGCCTTGCCCAGTGCGTAAATGCTGTCGCAGCGCACCGGCGCCTGCCACGCCGCCGCCTGGGTGTTGCCGGACGGCACGGTGCTGGTCACCAGCCGCGCCAGTTTCGAGATGGTGCAGAAGGCGGCGCAGGTCGGCGTCGAGATTCTGCTGGCGGTGTCGGCGCCGACCAGCCTGGCGGTGCAGATGGCGCACGATTACGGGATGACGCTGGTCGGCTTCGCGCGGCCCGGTCGTGCCAATATTTACACCCATGCAGGGCGGATGAGTCCCGATTGAGCGGGCGGGTAGCACAAGCTTGCGACGGATTTTGCAGTGCGGCAAAAAGGGCAGGCCGCTTGTCCTACATCGGCCTTGCATTTATGGCAAAGATATGAACAGAATCCCTATTCGATATTGTTCACATCCGTACAAGAAACAAGCATGGCACTCATCGTACAGAAGTACGGCGGCACGTCGGTTGGCTCTACCGAGCGCATCAAGAACGTTGCCCGCCGCGTCGCCAAATGGAAGGCGCAGGGTCACGACCTGGTCGTGGTCCTGTCCGCCATGAGCGGCGAAACCAACCGCCTGATCGGGCTCGCCAAGGAGATGCAGGAATACCCTGATCCGCGCGAGCTCGACGTGATCGTCTCCACCGGCGAACAGGTCACCATCGGCTTGTTGGCGATGGCGCTGAAGGAAATCGGCCTCGACGCGAAGAGCTACTGTGGCTGGCAGGTCAAGCTGAGTACCGACTCGTCGCACACCAAGGCCCGCATCCAGACCATCGACGACGAAGCGATGCGCGCCGACCTCACCGCCGGCAAGGTGGTGATCGTCGCCGGCTTCCAGGGCGTCGACGAGCAAGGTGACATCACCACGCTGGGCCGTGGCGGTTCGGACACCTCGGCCGTGGCGCTGGCCGCCGCGCTGAAGGCCGACGAATGCCAGATCTACACCGACGTGGACGGGGTCTATACCACCGACCCGCGCGTGGTGCCGGAGGCGCGCCGTCTGAAGACGGTGACCTTCGAGGAAATGATCGAAATGGCCAGTCTCGGCTCCAAAGTGCTGCAAATCCGCTCGGTGGAATTCGCCGGCAAGTACAAGGTGCGACTGCGCGTTCTGTCCAGTTTCGAGGACGAAGGCGAGGGCACGCTGATTACGTTTGAGGAAGACGAAAACATGGAAAAGGCCATTGTCGCCGGCATCGCATTCGACCGGAACGAGGCGCGTATCAACGTCAAGGGTGTGCCGGACAAGCCGGGCATCGCCTACCAGATTCTCGGCCCGATCGCCGACGCGAACATCGAAGTCGACATGATCATCCAGAACGTCGGCGAACACGGCACAACGGATTTCTCATTCACCGTGCCGCGCGGCGAGTTCCAGCGCGCGCTGACCATCCTGCGCGACGTGCAGACCCACATCAGCGCCGCCAAGATCGATGCCGATGACAAGGTCGCCAAGCTGTCGATCGTCGGCGTGGGCATGCGTTCGCACTGCGGCATCGCCTCGACCATGTTCCGGACCTTGGCCGAAGAAGGCATCAATATCCAGATGATCTCCACTTCCGAGATCAAGGTGTCAGTGCTGGTCGACGAAAAGTACCTGGAACTGGCCGTACGTGTTCTGCATAAAGCATTCGGTTTGGATCAACAACCGGAAGCTTAAAAAAGCTTGACAGGGCAGGGCGCCAAAATTAATATGGCGCCTCGCTCGACGGAGAAATGGCCGAGTGGTCGAAGGCACTTCCCTGCTAAGGAAGCATACGGGCTTAAACCTGTATCGAGGGTTCGAATCCCTCTTTCTCCGCCAGCTACCGTGCACCCGTAGCTCAGTTGGATAGAGTATCTGGCTACGAACCAGAGGGTCGGGCGTTCGAATCGCTCCGGGTGCACCACAATTTGTCCCTATAGTTTAGCGGTTAGAACACCGCCCTTTCACGGCGGTAGCCGGGGTTCGATTCCCCGTGGGGACGCCAGTTTGAAAAAAAGCGCTTGAGGAAACTCAAGCGCTTTTTGCTTTTCCAGCCGCGTACATTTTGTTTTTTCCGGATAGTTTTTGTTTTTATTTCCGATGCGCACGCTTCTCTCTGTTTCATCCAGTTCAGATTTTTTGCCAAGGCCCTTATGATTGCTCGGGTGAAACGAATGACTTCGGCCAATACTTAAGGCGGACCGGCGGATGCGCCGGTCAGTAGGGGAGAATGCCATGCGCCTTACCGCGAGACTCGTCAGCGCCGGCTTGCTGCTGTTGACGCTTGGCGCCTGCTCGGATCGCCAGGACAACCACTACGCTAGCTACGAAGCCGCGAAGTCGGCCGGCGCGGTCGATCACGGCTGGGTGCCGGACTGGCTGCCGGCCGATACCGGTGCGATCGACGAGGCGCACGATCTCGACACCAACCGCAGCATGGTGCGCTTTGCGCTGCCGGACAACAAGACACTGGCCTTGCCGCTCGACTGCGCACCGGTGTTGCCGGGCCGGCTCAGCAAGCCGTTCGATTCGGCGTCGTGGTGGCCGGCGGTGCTGCCGTCGCAAGGCGATGCGACGCATCATTATTACCGCTGCGTCGACGAGGGCATGGTCGCGGTCGACGAGCAGCGCGGCCTCGGCTACGTTTGGCAGTAAGACCTTCTTCTCCTCCCTCCTGTTCGGCCAACGTTGGCCGAATCCTGCGGCAAGCGTCCCTGCTTTGAGTACAATGACATCTCGTGGCTGGCGGCCTGACACGGGCTGCATAGGCAATGCCGTTGCCATTCTTGTCGGGAATACCATGACCGTTCGTTGGACACATATCACCATCCAGGTCAGCGACCTGGATCGCTCGATCGCGTTTTTCGCCCGCTACGGCGGCCTGCAATTGGTGCGCGACCGACGCCTGGAAGGCGGCAGCACCGTCTGGCTCGGCCCGGCGGTCGTAGAGACGCCGCTGTTCGTGGTGGTGCTGCTGCCGGGTGAGGTAACGGCACCGCTCGACCATTTCGGCTTTCAGTGCGACTCGCGCGCCGAGGTCGACCGGCTCGCCGCGATGGCGGAGCAGGAGGGGCTGCTGGTCAGCGCGCCGCGCGACAGCGGCGGCAGCATCGCTTACTGGGCGATGATCCGCGACCACGACGGCCATCGTTACGAGTTCACTCACGGTCAACCGCTGATTGGCCTGCCGGGCGCGGCGGCCTGATGACCGGCGAAGCTAATGAGCACGGCGATGGCCGTGTTCCTCCGGCCGTGATACCGGGCGACCAGGGGAAGCAGGGATGAAACAGACGATCCAGATACGCGACGGCGAGCGGGGCGATTTTGTCGAGGTCGAGACTATGGTGCGCGCGGCGATCGCCGAGGCGTTCTACCGGCTGGAGCTGAACGCCGCCGAGCGGGCATCGAACGAGCGCATCGTCGAGCTGGTGCCGGCCTGTTGTCTGGCCGCGATCGACCATCCGGACCGGCGGGTGTTGGTGGCGGTGCAGGGGGCGGAGCTGGCCGGCTTCGTGATCCTCGACGGGCTGGGACAGCAGTGCCCGGAGCTCGACTGGTTGATCGTCGCGCACCCCTACCAGGGATGTGGCGTGGCACAGGCGCTGATGGACGCGGCGCTGGCGTGTGCATCGCCCCCGAAAAGGATATCCAGCTCGGGGTGATCCGCTACAACGAGCGGGCGCAGCGGTTCTATCGCCGCTACGGTTTCGAGGACACCGGCCAGCCGTCGCGCAATCACCCGATCCCGCGCAAGCTGATGATCCGGCCGGGCCGCCGCGCGGGTTGAGCCTGGCCGAAGGCCGGATAGCAGAAAGGGCGTCCAGTGGGACGCCCTTTTCGTTGCCGACGGGATCGGGCCGGGCTACAGGAACCAGGCCAGCGCCACCGCGGCCAGCATCGCGAACGCGCAGCCGATCTTGGCGACGGTGCCGGCGATGAAGCCGATGAAGGTGCCGATACCAACCCGGCCGGCCTGGTAGACGTCCTGGCGGGCGGCGAATTCGCCGACCGCTGCACCGAGCAGCGGGCCGAACAGCACGCCGGGCAGGCCGAAGAACAGCCCGACCAGGCTGCCGAGCAGGGCGCCCCACAGGGCTTGGCGGCAGGCGCCGGTCGCCTTGGCGCCGAGCAGGCCGGCGAAGGCGTCGATCATCAGGCCGATGCAGGTCAGTACCGCCAGCACCACCAAGGTGATGGCGCCGAGGTGCTGGAAGTCGTCGAGCCAGGCGGCCAGCGCGAAGCCGCCGAGCATCAGCGGCAGGCCGGGGAGCGCGGGAAACACCGTGCCGGCAAGGCCGAATAGCACCAGGGCCGCGGCGGCGAGGTAGCCGGCGATGTCCAGTGCCATCGCCATTAGTGGGAGTACTCGGCGAGCAGGATTTCCTGTGCCGAGCGTTCGCGGCCGCGGGAGGTCTTGCGCCGGTAACTGCCGTCGGCGTGCATCTCCCAGGCGTTGACGTTGTCGTCGAGATAGAGACGCAGGCCTTCCTTGATCATCCGGCGCTTCAGTTTCGGGTCGCGGATCGGCGTGCAGGTCTCGATGCGACGGAAGAAGTTGCGGCCCATCCAGTCGGCGCTGGCGATGAACAGGTCTTCCTTCTTGTCATTGAGGAAGCAGAACACGCGAGTGTGTTCGAGGAAGCGGCCGACGACGGAGCGCACGGTGATGTTGTCGGACAGGCCGGGTACGCCCGGGCGCAGCGCGCAGACGCCGCGCACGATCAACTGGATCTTCACGCCGGCCTGGCTGGCGCGGTACAACGCCTGGATCACCTGCGGTTCCAGCAGCGCGTTCATCTTGGCGATGATCTGCGCCGGGCGGCCGGCCTGCGCATGCTCGATCTCGCGTTCGATTGCGTCCATCACCATGCCGTGCAGCGTGAACGGGCTCTGCGACAGCAGATTGAGCTTGCCGGCGCGGCCGAGGCCGGTGAGTTGCACGAAGATGTCGTTGACGTCGCTGGCGACCTGTTCGTCGCAGGTCATCAGGCCGAAGTCGGTGTAGAGGCGGGCGGTACGCGGGTGGTAGTTGCCGGTACCCAGGTGTACGTAACGGCGCAGCAGGCCTTCCTCGCGGCGAACCACCATCAGCATCTTGGCGTGCACCTTGTAGCCGAACACCCCATAGACCACGTGCGCGCCGGCGTCTTCGAGTTGCGAGGCCCAACTGATGTTGGCCTCCTCGTCGAAGCGCGCCATCAGCTCGACGACCACCGTCACCTGCTTGCCGGCGCGCGCCGCGGCGATCAGCGCATCCATCAGCACCGAGTCGGTGCCGGTGCGGTAGACGGTCATCTTGATCGCGACCACCTGCGGATCGGTGGCGGCCAGGTGCAAGAGGTCGATCACCGGCTGGAACGACTGGTAGGGGTGGTGCAGCAGCAGGTCGCCCTGGCGCAGCGCGTCGAACAGGCTGGCCTTCTTTTCCAGCTGTGGCGGCAGCGTCGGCTGGAACGGCAGGAATTTCAGGTCCGGCCGGTCGACCAGGTCGGGCACCTGCATCAGCCGCACCAGGTTGACCGGGCCGTCGACGCGGAAGATCTCGTCGCGGTTCAGGTTGAACTGGGTGAGCAGGAAGTCTTCCATGTGCGCCGGGCAGGTGTCGGCGATCTCGAGCCGCACCGCTTCGCCGAACTGGCGATGGCGCAATTCGCCCTGCAGCGCGGTACGCAGGTTCTTCAGGTCTTCCTCTTCCACCGTCAGCTCGCTGTTGCGGGTGACGCGGAACTGGTAGCAGCCCTTCACCGTCATGCCGAGGAACAGCTCGTGTACGTGCGAGTGCAGGATCGACGACAGGAACACGAAGCCGTGCTGGCCGCCGACCAGCTCGGACGGCAGCTTGATTACCCGCGGCAGGATGCGCGGCGCCTGCACGATGGCGATGCCCGACTGACGGCCGAACGCGTCGCGGCCTTCCAGCTCGACCGCGAAGTTGAGCGACTTGTTCAGGACCTTCGGGAACGGGTGCGACGGGTCGAGGCCGATCGGCGTCAGCACCGGCATCAGTTCGCGGAAGAAGTAGCCCCGAATCCACTCGCGCTGCTCCGGGGTCCACTCCGAGCGGCGCAGGAACACGATGCCCTCCTCGCGCAGCGCCGGCAGCAGCACCTCGCGCAGCACGCCGTATTGCGCCCTGACCAGCTCGTGCGCCGCCTTGGTGACACTTTCCAGCGTCTGCCGGGGTGTGGCGCCGTCGGGTAGGATGCGGGTCGGGGTGAGCTGATCGGTGTCCTTCAGCCAAGCGACGCGCACCTCGAAGAATTCGTCGAGGTTGGACGAGACGATGCAGAGAAACTTCAATCGCTCCAACAGCGGCAGCGCCTCGTCTTCGGCTTGCGCCAGCACGCGGCGGTTGAATTCGAGCAGGCCAAGTTCACGGTTGAGCAGCAGATCGTGCGGTTGGGACATACGAGGTCGGCGTTCCTGCGGTGATCGGGACAAAAAAGCCCTCGTGAAGAGGGCGGGTGATGCGCTGTTACTGGCCGGTCGGTGGCACGTAGCCGGTCGGGGCGTCGGCGCCCTGGCCGAAGAAGTAGGCTTCCAGCTGCTGTGCCAAGTACTGGCGCGCGCGCGGGTCGGCGAGGCTCAGGCGGTTCTCGTTGATCAGCATCGTCTGATGGCGCAGCCAACCCTGCCAGGCCTCTTTCGAGACGTTCTCGTACAGGCGTTTGCCCAGTTCGCCCGGGAGCGGGGCGAAGTCCATGCCTTCGGCCTCGCGGCCGAGCTTCACACAGTGAACCATGCGGGTCATCGGAGTTATTCCTTGCTCAAATGTAATCGAATCCTAATGGCCAATTGTGTCACAGAGGCGACGCCGAGGCCATAAGCTCTCACAGCGCCTTGACGAACACCTTGGAGCGGCGCTGGTAGTTGTAGAGGCGCTGCCGGGTCAGCGGCAGGTGACTGATCTGCGCCTCGGAGAAGCCGCGTTCGACGAACCAGTGCGCGGTCTGCGTGGTGAGCACGAACAGCGAGGCGATGCCGCGGGTGCGCGCCTGGTACTCGACGTGGCGCAGCAGCATCTCGCCGTAGCCGGAGTCGCGTTTTTCCGGCGAGACGGCGAGGCAGGCGAGCTCGGCCATCGGCGCGTCGTCGAAGGTGTGCATCGCCACACAGCCGTACACCTTGCCGTCGTGTTCCAGCACCGAATAGTTGGTGATGTCCATCTCGAGGTGCTCGAGGCTGCGCTTGACCAGGATGCCGCTTTCCTCGAGCGGCCGGATCAGCGCCAGGATGTCGCCGATGTCCTCGATGCTGGCGGTGCGCACCCTGACCAGCGGGTCGCGCGCCACCATGGTGCCGGCGCCGCCGTGGGTGAACAGCTCGGCAAGCAGCGCGCCGTCCTCGTTGCCGTTGACCAGGTGGGCGCGCGGCACGCCGTCGCGGGTGGCGCGGATCGCGCAGGGCAGGTAGGCGGCCACGTCGTCCGCCTGGGTGCTGCTGGCCAAGAGCTCGTCGGCCTGCTGTGCGGTTAGCGTGCTGATCCGGCCGCCGTCGGTGTTGGTGGCACCCGGGCCGCCGACGAAGAAGATCAGCTTCTCGGCCTTGAGCGTGATCGCGACGTGGGTGGCGACGTCTTCCATCGCCAGATTGAACGCCTCACCGGTGAGCGAGTAGCCGATCGGCGACAGCAGCACCAGCTCGCCCGCTTCCAGGCGCTGGCGCACGCCGGTGTCGTCGAGCTTGCGCAGTTGGCCGGTGTACTGCATGTCGACGCCGTCGATCACGCCGAGCGGTTGGGCGGTCAGGTAGTTGCCGCCGGCGACGCGCAGGTGCGCGCCGTGCATCGACGAGTTGGGCATGCCCATCGACAGCGCCGCTTCGATGTCGTGGCGAGCGGCGCCGCTGGCCTGCTTGACGATTTCCAAGGTGGCGAAGTCGGTGACGCGGCGCTGGCGGTGGAATAGTCGGGCCAGGCCGCGCAGCTTCAGTTGCGACTCGATCTGCGGGCGGGCGCCGTGCACCAGCACGATGCGCACGCCCAGGCTGGTGAGCACGTTGATGTCTTGCGCCAGGCTGGGAAAGCGGCCGCTGGCGACGGTTTCACCGTTGATCGCGATCACGATGGTGCGGCCGCGGAAGGTGTTGATATACGGGGTGGCTTCGCGGAACGAGAGGACGAATTCGCGAGTCAGCATGCAAGCGCTCCTGCCTGTGGCGCTGCCGGTCGGGCGCGCGGCGGCGTTCGGCCGACCTGTCGTGGGCAACGCCAGGTAAACGGGTTGATGGTCAAGCCCGAAAGCGTAGCAGGAAAGGGCGTCGAATGGCAGCGGAATGGGCGAGTGTCTGTCATCCGGGAGGCGAGTCAATCGGGCGGCGCTGCAGCGGAGGGTTCAGCGATACACGCCACTCCTCCGGGGTCTCGTCGCGGTCGTCGTGCAGATGATGCTGATAGAGGGTGCTGAACGCCTCGCGTGCCGTGGGGCGGCCAACGGCACGGCCATATTGTGCCGTTGCACTTCCTCGCTGTAGGCGATCGGTGCCAGCCGCCAGCGCGACCAACTGTGCCGGTCGAGCTCAAAGCCGGCGGCGCGCAGGCGTTGCAGTACTTCGGTGAGGGTGTGCTCGGGCAGGGTGTAGGTGACCAGCAGGCGCCGGTACGGCGGCAGGACGAGCGCGGTGAGCCCGGGCTCATGATGCAACAGGCGCGCGGCAGGCTCGGTGTCCTGCGCGCGCGCCAAGTGCAGAGTGCGGCATTTGAAACATTCCTGGTCGAGCATGGCGTTACCTCGCGAGGGAGGGGCGCCGTGCGCGCGCCTGGGCGCCTCTTCAGCCTTTCTTCTGCAGAATTTGCTGGACCTTGAGGATATTCAAGGCCTGGCCGAGCTGGTAGTCGGTGGCCGGGTCCGGCTCACGCGGGCCGACCGGGTTGGCTTGGTCCTTGTCGTTGCCCTTGTCCTTGTCACCACCGTCCGGCGTTTCCTTCGGCGTCGGCGGCTCGATCACCTTGCCCGGTTTGGCGTCGGTCTTGCCTTCGCCGTCCGGGTTGGCCAGGTGGTTTTCGAGGTCGGCCTCGCGGACCCGCAGCCCCTGCTGGGCGCTGGTCAGCTTGGCGTCTTCGACCTGGACGTCCGGGACGATGCCCTTAGCCTGGATTGAGCGGCCGTTCGGGGTGAAGTAACGCGCGGTAGTCAGCTTGATGCCACCGTTGTTGGCCAGCGGCAGGATCGACTGCACCGAGCCCTTGCCGAAGGTCTGCGTACCGATGATCAGCGCGCGCTTGTGGTCCTGCAGCGCACCGGAGACGATCTCGGATGCCGAGGCAGTGCCGCCGTTCACCAGCACTACTAGCGGCACGGTCTTGAGATCGGCCGGCAGCACCGCGTTCGGATCGGATTCGCCCGGGCGCAGGTAGTTCTGGGCGTTGGCGGTCAGGTGCATCTTGGCGTCCGGGGTGCGACCTTCGGTGTACACCACCAGTTGGTCTTTCGGCAGGAACGCCGCGGACACGCCGACCGCGCCGTTGAGCAGGCCGCCCGGGTCGTCGCGCAGGTCGAGCACGATGCCTTTGAGCGGCCCCTTGTTCTGCTTATAGAGCGTCTGGATGGCCTGGATCAGGTTCTCGACCGTGCGTTCCTGGAACTGGGCGATGCGCAGGTAGCCGTAGTTTGGCTCGATCAGCTTGAAGCGCACGCTCTTGGTCTTGATCACCGCGCGGGTCAGCGTCAGTACGATCGGCTTGGTTTCGGTCTTGCGGGCGATGGTCAGCGTGACCTTGCTGCCCGGCTTGCCGCGCATCTTCTTCACCGCGTCGGTAAGCGACAGGCCGCGCACCGGGGTCTCGTCGATCTTGATGATCAGGTCGCCGCTCTTCACGCCGGCACGTTGCGCCGGGGTGTCTTCGATCGGTGCGACCACCTTGACTAGGCCGTCTTCGGCGCCGATCTCCAGCCCCAGCCCGCCGAACTCGCCCTGGGTGCCTTCCTTCAGCTCCTTGAACGCCTCCGGGTCGAGGTAGTCGGAGTGCGGGTCGAGGCCGGACAGCATGCCCTTGATCGCCTCGTTGATCAGTTTCTTGTCTTCGACCGGCTCGACGTAGTCCTGCTTGATGCGGCCGAACACCTCGGCGAAGGTCCGCAGCTCGTTCAGCGGCAGCGGGCCGGTCACGTCCTTGTCGGCGAGTGCCTGCAGGCTCAGGGTGAAGAGGCCGCCGGCGAGCGCGCCGGCGCCAAGCAGGGCCAGTTTTTTGATGCGTTGATTGCTGATTGCCACAAAGGTCTCCGTGAAGACGGCTAACGGGCCCAGGCCAGCGGGTTGACTGGTCGTCCCATGTAACGGATTTCAAAGTACAGGCCGGATTCGCCGCTGTCCAGTGCCCCGGTGTTACCGATGGTATCGCCGGCCTTGAGGCTGCTGCCGACACCGCGACCGATGCCGGACAGGCCGGTATACACCGTCATGTAGCCGCCGCCGTGGTCGATGATCACTGCGTTGCCGAAGCCGCGCAGCGCGTCGGCGTACACCACCTGGCCGTCGGCCACCGCGCGCACCGGCTGGCCGGCGGCGCTCTTGATGAAGACGCCCTTCCAGCTGGTGCCTTCGTTGCGCGGCGTACCGAAGCGACCGGCGAGCGTGCCGGCGACCGGCAGCTTCATCCTACCCTGTAGGCTCTTGAAGGCGCGGCCGGAGGCACTGTTGTCGGCGACTTCGTCGATGGCCGGCTCTACGACCTTGACCGGCTGGCGCGCTTCGGCCGGTACCGGTTTGCCTTGCTTCTTGGCCTGTTCGGCCAACTTGCGGCGCCGTTCGTTCTCTTTCTTGGCGGCCAGCTGGCGCGCCTTGCGCGCTTCGGCCGCCTTGCGTGCCGCTTCGCGGCGACGCGCTTCGATCTCGCGTTGGATCTCGGCGATCAAGCCGGTTAGACGCTTTTCGCTGGCCTTCAGTTCGGTGAGCTTTTGCTGCTGGCCCTGAATCTGCGTCGCGATCTGTTGGGCCTGCACCTGTTGCTGTGCCTTGGTGCTTTCCAGCTGCCCCTTTTCGCGGCTCTTGCTGTCCGACAGGTTTTCCAGCCGGCCCAGCTCCGCCTGTAGGCGCTGCTCCAGCGTCTCAAGCTCGGTCTGTTGCTCTTTCAGCGAGGCGACCAACTGGGTCTGCGCGCGCGCGATGTGCTTGTAATAGGCGAGGTCGCGAGCGTTCTGGTTCGGGTCGCTGGCGTTTAGCATCAGGCTCATCGCGTCATGCTGGCCGCGGCTGTACTGGCTGACCAGCATCTTGCTGACCCGGGCACGGGTGCCGGCGACCTGGGCGCGGGTGGCGGCGAGCTTGGCGTGCAACTCGTCCAGCTGGCGTTCGGAGGAGGTCTGCTTCTTTTCGAGGCTGGCGATCTCCTGCTTGGTCGCCTGCAGCGCCTGTTCCGACTGCTGGATTGCGCTCTGCGCCTCCTTGCGTACCACCTCTTTCTGGGCGATGTCCTTCTGGACGCTGTCGATTTGCTGGCGCACGGCGCTCAGATCCTGCTGGTGCGGCGCGGTGCTCAGGGACGGCTCCGGCGCCGCCCAAGCGGCGCCGGAGATCAGGAGGAGGGCGAGAAGCGGTTTCACTGAAAGTCGATCAACGATTCACCGGTCATTTCATCGGGCTTGGGCAGACCCATCATCGCCAACAACGACGGCGAGATGTCTTTCAGTGCACCGCCCGCGCGGATCGTGGCCTTTCGGCCAACGTACAGGAACGGTACCACGTCCAGCGTGTGCTGGGTATGCGGCTGGTGGTGGGCCGCGTCGTACATCCGTTCGCAGTTGCCGTGGTCGGCGGTGATCAGCACTTCGCCGCCCGCTTGTTGCATTGCGGCAACGCAGCGTGCCACGCAGGCGTCGAGCGTTTCGACCGCCTTCACCGCGGCGTCGAACACGCCGGTGTGGCCGACCATGTCGCCGTTGGCGTAGTTGCAGAGGATCGCCTGGTACTGGCCGCTGTGGATCGCGTCGACGATGCGGTCGGTGACTTCCGGCGCGCTCATTTCCGGTTTCAGGTCGTAGGTGGCGACCTTCGGCGAGGGCACCATGATGCGCGTCTCGCCCGGGTATTCCTGTTCCTCGCCACCGTTGAAGAAGTAGGTGACGTGCGGGTATTTCTCGGTCTCGGCGATGCGCAGCTGCTTCAGGCCCAGCCGCGACAGGTATTCGCCGAAGCCGTTGACCAGCTTCTGCGGCGGGTAGGCGACCGGGTTGATGTAGCTGGCACCGTAGGAGGTGAGGGTGGCGAAGTAACCGAGCTGCGGCCGCCGCGCGGTGAAGGCGTTGAAGTACGGGCCGGTCAGTGCGGTGGTCAGCTCGCGGGCACGGTCGGCGCGGTAGTTCATGAACACCACCACATCGCCGTCCTCGATCGGGCTGCGCGGGCCGATCACGGTCGGCTTGACGAATTCATCGGTCTCGCCGCGTTCGTAGGCCAGGTTCAGCGCATCGAGGCCGCTGACCGCGCGGTACTCGGCCTCGCCGTCGACCATCAGCCGGTACACCGGTTCGACCCGTTCCCAACGCAGGTCGCGGTCGAGGCCCCAGTAGCGGCCCGACACCGTCGCCAGGCGCACGCCGGGCTTGTCAACGCAGACGGCGTCGAGGCGTTTGAGATACAGTTCCGCACTCTTGGGTGGGGTGTCGCGACCATCGAGAAACGCATGTATTCTAATGTGTTCCACGCCATTCTGATGGGCGGCGCGGATCAGCGAGTGGAAATGGTTTTCATGACTGTGCACGCCGCCGTCCGACAGCAGACCCATCAGGTGCAGGGTGCGACCCTTGGCGCGGTTGATCGCTTCGGCGATCACCGGATTGCTGGCGAAGGTACCGGCTTCGATGTCGCTGTCGATGCGGGTGATGTCCTGCTTCACGACCCGGCCGGCGCCGATGTTGAGGTGGCCGACTTCGGAGTTGCCGAACTGGCCGCCGGGCAGGCCGACCGCGCTTTCGGACGCGTCGATCGTGCCATAGGCGTAGTCCTGGCGGAGGCGGTCCCAGTTGGGGGTGTTGGCGTGCAGGATGGCGTTGTCCTCGCCGTCGGGGCGATGGCCGAAACCGTCGAGAATCAGCAGCAGAACCGGGGTGATGGATGACATGATGGGCACTATCGGAATATTAGAAGTTCTTGATGTTGCGGCATATTACAATTAGTATTGTAACCACAATCAGAGCCGTTTAATCGGCCGACTACAGAAACTCAGGGAAAACGGGAGTACATCTTGCTGTTCAACGATGACCAGATAGAACAGACGTCGCGAGCCATGAAGGCGATGTCACATCCTTTGCGCCTCAAGATCATTTCGGTATTGGGCGATCAGGAGGTGAGCGTGCAGGACATTGTCGACAAGGTCGGCACCTCGCAGAGTAATATTTCCCAGCACCTCGCGATCATGCGCGACAAGGGGGTGCTGCGTACCCGCAAGGACGCTAACCGCGTCTATTACCGGGTCGGCGACATCCGCACTCTCGAAGTGTTGAAGATGATGCGCGAAGTGTTCTGCGGTTTTAGCGACTAGGTCGCGCCAGATTCGTCTCTCACGCCCCGGCGGTGACTTCGGTCGCCACGGGGCGTTTCTGTTTCTTCCGGATGTACAGCGTCTTGTGGACCCGGGCGACCACTTCGCCTTGTTCGTCCACGATCTCCACCTGCAATTGCGGTAGATATTTGTCGCCATCGGCGGTCATCTCGCGGATCGTCGTGAGCGTCGCCGCGTCGAGGGTAAAGCGCGCGCTGACCGTGCCACGGCCGGGCTTCAGGTAGTCGATGCTGCCGGTCTTGTCCCAGACGATGTAGTCGTGACCGAGGCTCTGGATCAGCATCAGCATGAAGAACGGGTCGGTCATCGCGTACAGGCTACCGCCGAAGTGCACGCCGACGTAATTGCGGTTAGCGAGGCGCAGCTTCAGCGCGACGGTGATGTCGCGCCAGTCGGGCGAGATGGCGCGCACGCGGATGCCGGCGCCGAGGAACGGCGGCCACAGGTTGATCAGCAATCGGGCAAGGCGCGGGGTCAGTTTCATGATCATTCAAACGGTTGTTTGATTGCCGCATGGTGCGGCCGGCCCCGGCGCTTGTCAAGAAATGCAAGCGGCTCTCAGAACGGCAGTTCGGCCTGGATCACCGGTTCGGACTGCGGCGGGTCGATGATCGCCTCGGTCTGCCCTTCGGCCAGGCGCAGCGTCACCCGCTCGCCGCGCACCACTTCGTGCGGCGCCTTCACCGCGCGGCCGTTGGCCTTCTGCACGATCGCGTAGCCGCGCGCCAGCACCGCTTCGGGATTCAGCGCGGTCAGCGTGCCTTCGCAGCGCGCCAGCCGGCGCTGTTGCTCGGACAAGAGCCGTGCCACGCTGCGGCCGAGCCGCTCGCCGAGCTGGTCGAGCAGGCGGTGCTGGCTGCTCAGGTCGGGCAGCAGCCGGGCGAGTCGTGCCTCGGCGGCGGCGAGACGGCGCTGGCGGCTGTCGAGGCAGGTGCGGATCCGGCTCTGCAGCCGGTGTTCGGCCAACCTCAGCGTGTCGCGCTGCCGTGCCAGCCGCTCGCCCGGGTGGACCAGCCGGCGGCTGAGGAAGTCGAGCTGTTGCGACTTGTCGGTCATCAGCCGCGACAGGGCCCGCTCCAGCTGGCGCTGTACCTGTTCGACCCGCTGCAACAGCTGCTCGCGGCTCGGCGACACCAGTTCGGCGGCGGCGGTCGGGGTCGGTGCGCGTCGGTCCGCGACAAAGTCGCAGATGGTGAAGTCGGTCTCGTGGCCGACGCCGCTGACCACCGGGATGGCGCAGTCGGCGACCGCGCGCGCCACCACCTCCTCGTTGAACGCCCATAGGTCCTCGATGCTGCCGCCGCCGCGGCAGACGATCAGCACGTCGACCTCGCGGCGGGCGCTGGCCTGGCGGATCGCCGCGGCGATCTGCTGTTCGGCGCCGGCCCCCTGCACCGGGGTCGGGTAGAGGATCAGCGGGATGCTCGGCATGCGCCGGCGCAAGGTGCTGACCACGTCGCGCAGCGCCGCGGCGGCCGGCGAGGTGACGATGCCGATCGCGCGCGGGTGCGGCGGCAGCGCGCGCTTGCGGCCGGCGGCGAACAGGCCCTCGGCCTCGAGTTTGGCCTTCAGTTTCTCGAACGCCTCGTAGAGCCGGCCGAGGCCGGCGCTCCTGAGCGTCTCGACGTTGATCTGGAACTCGCCGCGCGCCTCGTACAGCGTCACCTGGCCGCGCAGCTCGACCTGCATGCCCTCGCGCGGCTTGGCGGCGAGTCGGACCAGCTGGTTGCGGAACATCACGCAGCGCACCTGCGCGCCGCCGTCCTTCAGCGAAAAATAGGCGTGGCCGGAGGCGGCCAGCGTCAGGTTGGAGATCTCGCCGCTGATCCAGACGGGAGGCACGCCGAGCTCGAGCAGCTCGCGTGCCAAGCGGTTCAGGGCGGAGACGCTGATCACGTCGTCAGGGTTGGCCGAAGGGGCAAAAATCATGCTTGTCAAGTCATCCACAGGGGCGGCGCCGCGCAGGGGGCGCCGCCGATTGTCTTACATAATGCCCGCTCTCGATCGGATGAAAACGGTCAATGTACTGATTTTAAAGGCTTTCCGCGGGTGGTGCATTTTCTGGGCGGCACCAGCGCAAGCCTTGATTTGTCAGGATTCGGCCGGCTTTTTGGCGCGCTATCCACAAAGTTATCCACAGCTTTTGTGGATGCCTTGGACTTTTCGTTTAAAAATCGCGACTTAGCGCAGGCAACAACGCACCCTCCCGGCGGCGCTTGACGCCGGTCGGCGCGGCCTCGATTCTCGCCGCCGCGGTTGCGGAAGGTTGCCGCAACCGGCTAAAGTTTAGCGTTTGCAATCCCCGGGGAGAAAGCCCAAGTGTGGTCAATCATTGAGGCGGCCGGCTGGCCGATCTGGGCCATCATCGTCGCGTCCATCGTATCGCTGGCGATCATTTTCGAACGGCTCTACAGCCTGCGTGCCACGCTGATCGCCCCGCACGGGCTGCTGCGCGAGACGGTACAGGAATATCGTGCCGCCGGCGCGGCGCCGACGCTGCTCGACAAATTGGGCCGGCATTCGCCGCTCGGCCGGCTGTTCGCCGCCGGGCTGCGCAACGTCAGCGGCTCGCGCGAGGTGATGAAGGAGGCGATCGAGGACGAAGGCCGGGTGGTGGCGCACGGTCTGGAGCGTTTCCTGACCTCGCTCGGCACCATCGCGGCGATGGCGCCGCTGCTCGGTTTGCTCGGCACGGTGATCGGCATGATCGAGATCTTCGGCTCACAGTCGCCGGGCGGTACCGACCCGCGCGTGCTGGCGCACGGCATCTCGGTCGCGCTCTATAACACCGCCTTCGGCCTGATCGTGGCGATTCCGAGCATGATCTTCTACCGTCACTTCCGCGCCAAGGTCGACGCGCTGCTGGTCGACATGGAGATGCAGGCGGTGAAGCTGGTCGAAGTGCTGCACGGCGAGCGTCAGAACGGCAACGGCCAGCATTGAGGGCGAGATCATGAACTTTCGCCGAGGTCGCGGCCGCGACGAGCCGGAAATCAACTTCATCCCATTGATCGATGTGCTGCTGGTGATCCTGATCTTCCTGATGGTCACCACCACCTATTCGCGCTTCTCGGAGATGCAGATCAACCTGCCGACAGCGTCGGCCGAGGCGCCGCAGGCGAAGACCACCCAGATCAACGTCGCGCTGGCCGCCGACGGCCGGCTTGCGATCGGTAACAAGAAACTGCCGGACGGCCAACGCGCCACCGTGGTGGCGGCGCTGAAGCAGGCGTCTAACGGCAAGCCGTCGCCGGTGGTGGTGATCAACGCCGACGGCAAGGCCACCCACCAGTCGGTGGTCAGCGTGATGGAGGCGGCGCGCGAGGTCGGGCTGACCCAGCTGACCTTCGCCACCCAGATGGAGACGCCGTGAGCGGCCGGATAGAACGCCACTGGTATCGCCCGAAACCCTGGCTCACAGCCCTGCTGGCCCCGCTGGCAGGGCTGTTTGCGCTGCTCGCCGCGCTGCGTCGCAGCCTGTTCCGGTTCGGCGTGCTCAAGTCGCGCAAGGTGGCGCGGCCGCTGGTGGTGATCGGCAACATCAACGTCGGCGGGGTCGGCAAGACGCCGCTGACGCAGGCGCTGATCGCGCGCTTTGTCGAGGAGGGCGTCAGGGTCGGCGTGGTCAGCCGCGGCTACGGCGGCAACCATGTTCGGCCCACCCTGGTGCGGCCCGACAGCAGCCCGGCCGAGGTCGGCGACGAGCCCTTGCTGATCGCCGCCTGCGGCGCGCCGGTGATGGTCGGCCGCGACCGGGTCGCGGCGGCCGAGGCGCTGATCGCCGCGCATCCGGAGCTCGACCTGATCCTGTCCGACGACGGCCTGCAGCACTACCGGCTGGCGCGCGACCTGGAGGTGGTGGTGCTCGACGGCGCGCGCGGCTTCGGCAACGGCTGCCTGCTGCCGAACGGGCCGCTGCGCGAGTCGCCGGCCAGGCTGCGCCGCGCCGACGCGCTGGTGATCAATGGCGCCGGCTGTCAAAGCTTGGCCGAACGGCTGCCGGCGGGCTTGCCGCGGTTCGCGATGCGCCTCGCGCCGGAGCGCTTCGTGTCGCTGGCCGACCCGGCTGCCACTCGCCGGGCCGCCGAGTTTGCCGGCGAGAGGGTCGTCGCGCTGGCCGGCATCGGCCACCCGGAGCGGTTCTTCGCCACCCTGGCTTCGCTCGGCGTCGAGCCGGCGCGCACCTTGGCGTTTCCCGACCACCATGCGTTCGGCCAACAGGACATCCCGCAGGACGCCGACGCGGTGCTGGTGACCGCCAAGGATGCGGTCAAGTTGCGCTCGGTCAATCATGCTAAACTCTGGGTCCTGCCGGTTACCGCGCGTGTTGAGCCGGACCTTGCCGGCTGGATCCTCCGCACACTGAAGATTCCCCATGGACGCTAAATTTCTCGACATCCTCGTTTGCCCGATCTGCAAGGGCCCGCTGGTCTACGACAAACCGAAGCAGGAACTGATCTGCAAGGGCGACCGTCTGGCCTTCCCGATCCGCGACGGCATTCCGATGATGCTGGAGGGCGAAGCGCGCGAGCTCGCTCCCGAGGAAGAGGTGAAATGACCGGTTTTTCGGTGGTGATCCCGGCGCGGCTGGCGTCGACCCGCCTGCCGGGCAAGCCGTTGGCCGACCTCGCCGGCAAGCCGATGGTGGTGCGGGTGGCCGAGCAGGCCGCCAAGAGCGCCGCCCGCCGCGTGGTGGTCGCCACCGATCATGAAGACATCCTGGCCGCCTGCACCGCGCACGGCGTCGAGGCGGTGCTGACCCGCGCCGACCATGCCAGCGGTACCGACCGCTTGGCCGAAGTGGCCGAGAAACTCGCGTTGCACAACGACGAGATCGTCGTCAATGTGCAGGGCGACGAGCCTTTGATCGACCCGGCGCTGATCGACCGGGTGGCGCAACTGCTCGCCGACAGCGCCGCACCGATGGCGACCGCCGCGCACCCGATCGGCGACGCGAAAGAATTCTTCAATCCGAACGTGGTGAAGGTGGTGTGCGACGCCGCCGGCCACGCGCTGTATTTCAGCCGGGCGCCGCTACCGTGGGCCCGCGACGCGTTTGCCCACGACGCGAACGTGCTGCCGCCCGATCTACCCGCGTTGCGGCACATCGGTCTGTACGCCTACCGGGCCGGCTTCCTGTCGACCTATGCCCGGCTCGCCCCCGCGCCGCTCGAACAGTTTGAGGCGCTCGAGCAGCTGCGCGTGCTGTGGCACGGCCACGCGATCGCGGTGGCGCAGGTCGCCGAAGCGCCGGCCGCCGGCGTCGATACCCCGGAAGACCTCGACCGGGTGCGCGCCGTGCTGGCCGCGCGCCCGCTCTGAAAATAACGATACACACCCATCCTGCTATCTGGAGCAACGTTCATGAAATTGATCCTGTTGGGCGCACCGGGCGCCGGTAAAGGCACCCAGGCCACCTTTATCAAGGAAAAATATGGCATCCCGCAAATCTCCACCGGCGACATGCTGCGCGCCGCGGTGAAGGCCGGCACGCCGCTGGGCCTGGAAGCCAAGGCGATCATGGACGCCGGCGGCCTGGTTCGCGACGACATCATCATCGGCCTGGTGAAGGAACGCATCGCCGAGGCCGACTGTGCCAACGGTTTCCTGTTCGACGGCTTCCCGCGCACCATCCCGCAGGCCGAGGCGATGAAGGAAGCCGGCGTGACCATCGACTACGTGGTCGAGATCGACGTGCCGGACGAGGCGATCATCGATCGCATGTCGGGCCGCCGCGCCCACCTGCCGTCGGGCCGCACCTACCACGTCAAGTACAACCCGCCGAAGGTGGAAGGCCGTGACGACGTCACCGGCGAGGAGCTGGTGCAGCGCGACGACGACAAGGAAGAGACCGTCAAGAAGCGTCTGGACGTCTATCACGAGCAGACCGAAGTGCTGGTTGGCTACTACGCCCGCCAGGCCGAAGCCGGCGATGCCACCGCACCGAAGTACGTGAAGGTGAACGGCACGCAGGCTGTTGAAACCGTGCGCGACCAGGTGTTCGCGACGCTGGAAGTCTAAGCGTTCGGCCAAGCTTGCAGTCAAAAGGGCGGGAGCGATCCCGCCCTTTTTGCGTTTATGAGTGTCTAACAAAACCCTCCCGGCGTTGTTGCCCGGCCTTGCCGTACTACTTGTACTGTCTGCGGCCGGGCGCCTAGCCGGGACCGTTGCACTGGGTTTTGTTAGTCGCTCTAAAGCGCGAGACCGGCGGCACATTTGATGCGTCACAAAATCGATACAGATTGGCGCTGCCTGCGATGCGGCAGCGGAGTAAAGTAGCGCATTCGCATCGAATATCCGGCCGACTGGTACCGGGCTTGCCGGGTCCTTGCGCCGCCATTTTTCATGGCGGCGTCACGACGGGAACCATGACCCGTTGCCGCGGGCCTACCCGGTCAGGAACAACGCATCCGCCCGACGCTGCGACGCCGGTGCGGCAAGGAGAACAATATGTATTACGGCGAACGCTTCAACGGCGTGTCGCATCTGCTCGGCGCGGTGCTGTCGGTGGTGGCGCTGGTGGCTTTGATCTGGTCGGCCAGCGTGCAGGGCGACCCGTGGAAGATCGTCAGCTTCACGCTGTACGGCACGACCCTGGTGGCGCTGTATCTGATCTCGACGCTGTACCACAGCGTCAAGGGCCGCGCGAAGGCGGTGCTGCAGAAGTTCGACCACTCGGCGATCTACCTGCTGATCGCCGGCAGCTACACGCCGTACTGCCTGGTGACGCTGCGCGGCCCGTGGGGCTGGACGCTGTTCGGCATCTCGTGGGGCTTGGCGCTGTTCGGCATCGTCCAGGAGGTGACGCTGGGCCGGCGCACCCGGGTGCTGTCGATGATCCTGTACGTGATGATGGGCTGGCTGGTGCTGGTGGCGATCAAGCCGCTGGTCGCGTCGTTGTCGACGCCGGGCCTGATGTGGCTGGCCGCCGGCGGCATCATCTACAGCATCGGCATCTACTGGTTCCTCAACGACGAGAAGATCCGCCACGGCCACGGCATCTGGCATCTGTTCGTGCTGGGCGGCAGTCTGTGTCAGTTCGTCAGCGTGTTCTGGTTCGTGTGACGGTCTGAACTTGCCAAGCAAAACGGCGCCTCGCGGGGCGCCGTTGTCGTTTCCGGGCCAGCCGAGATCTCAGCGCGGCCGCACCAGTACCGCCCGGCCGAACGGCAGCTTCTGCAACAGCAGGCCACCGAGGATCAGCGCCAGTCCCGTCAATGTCGATGGGTAGATCGGTTCGCCGATGATCAGGTGGATCAGCAGCAGCGACAGGATCGGCGACAGGAAGATCAGGTTGGCGATCCGGGCAGTGCTGTCGGTCAGCTTCATCGCGGTCAGCCACAGCACGAAGGTGAAGCCCATCTCCAGCGCGCCGACATAGGCGGCACCGGCGAGGCCCTGCCAGGCGACCGGACGCAGTTCGCCGGTGAGCGCACACCAGATCACGATCAGCGGCAGTGCGAAGCTGAAGTTCTGCGCCAGCGCCAGTACCGGCTCGCGGGTGTCGCGGGTGTTGAAGATCCAGTAGCCGGCCCACAGCACGGTCGAGCCGAGCGCGAACAGCACCCCGCTCAGGTTGGAGAACGACAGGCCGAGCAGATCGCCGCGGGTGCCGATCACCAGTACCCCCAGATAGCAGACCAGCGCCGCCAGCGCGTCGCGCACCGTCAGCGACTGGTGCAGCAGCGGCACCGCCAGCAGCGTCATCGTCAGCGCCCAGGTGTAATTGATCGCCTGCGCCTCTTGCGCCGGCAGCAGCGAATACGCCTGGAACAAGATCAGGTAGTAGACGAAGGGGTTGATCGCGCCGAGCGTCAGCGAGCGGCGCCAGTGGGTGGTAAGGCTGGCGGCATAGTCGCCGAGCCGGCGCTGGCCGGCCAGGATCGCCAGCAGCGATATGAGCGAGGCGGTGCAGGCGTACAGCACCAGCTGCGCCGGGCTCATGTGCTGCAGGCTGATCTTGAACGCGGTGGCCACGGTCGACCAGGCAAGCACGGCGGCAAGACCGAAGGCAAAGGCGCGGGATTGGCGCGTCACGGACAGACTCCAGCGGAAAAGGGAGCGGCTATTCTAGCGGCCGGCGCCGGGGATGACGACAGATTGGCGATTGGAGTCAATCGAACGGCTGGATAAAAAGCGCCACGACCCGGTAGGGAAGCCCGGTCGTGGCGGAACGCGTCAGTCAATACGCGAAGAGAGAGGCTGCAACTAGGTGATGTAAGTTTGGCTCAGTCGTCCCAGCCGTGATGATCCCAGTCGTGGTGATGCCAGTGATGCCGGTGATGCCAGCCGCGGTGGTCCCAGCCACGGTGCTCACCCCAGTCGTGATCGTCGTCGTCCCAGCCGCGGTCGCCGGCCCAGTAGCGGCCATCATCCCCGCGGTCGTAGCGGTAGTAACGGCGGTCGTAATCGTGACCGATTGCCGCGCCGGTGGCACCGCCGAGTGCACCCCCGAGGATTGCACCGTCACGCCCGCCGACCGATTCGCCGATCGCCGCGCCGGCCGCACCGCCCAGTGCGCCGCCCAACAGCGTCGAACCGTCGGCGAATGCCGAACCGGCCAGGCTCAGCAGCAGGGCGCCGGTTAGCAGTAGCTGTCGTTTCATGATGGCCTCCTCGGTGGTCTTGTTTGATGACTTCATGCTAGCCCGCCGCCGCCGTCACAGTTGTAAAGAACTGTTAGCAAATATTGGCCGCGGTTCCACTTGTATCGACCCGTGCTGTCCGGTGCGGATACCGCTCGCGAACGTTGGCCGAACGCCCAATGCAACGCCCCGGCGTGCACTGGGCAGGCCGGGGCGGGGAAGGGGAAGGACGCTTAGTCGCGGTAGTAGCGACGTTTGTACTTCTTGGAATGCTTGTGATACTTGCGGGCTTCCTTGTCGCGGTCGTAATCGTTACCGATCGCCGCGCCACCGGCACCGCCGAGCGCGCCGCCGATGATCGCACCGCTGCGACCGCCGACCGATTCGCCGACCGCGGCCCCGGCACCGCCGCCAAGCGCGCCACCGAGGATAGTTCCGGTGCCGGCGTGCGTCAGGCCCGACAGGGTGAAGGCCAACGCGGCCGGCAGCAGGATGTGGCGTTTCATGATGACGTAACTCCTTGTTATTGTTGAATCGCGACGCCATCCTAACCCGGATGCCGGTGACGGTCTGTGAGGAAGTGTTCGCAAATGTTGATAATGGTCGGGAATCTCGCTCGAAACGCGGGGATCACCGAGTTGGGTGCCGTGCGGTGTCCCGGCTCGTCGTGTCGTCTGGAGCACGGCCAGGCTAACGGCGCTCGGCAAGCCGTCGTCGATCGAGGAGGATCGCGAGCGCCGTCGGCAATGAAAAACCGCCACGCCTTGTCGACGGGGGCGACAGGGCGTGGCGGTGGGGATGGGCTTTAAGCGCCGTTTCAGTCGTCGTTGTTGTCGTCGTTGTTGTCGTCGTGGTGGTGGCGGTGGTGCCAGCCGCGATGATAGCCGTGGTCACGGTAGTAGACGGGGCGGTCGACGTAGCGGACTTCTTCTTGGCGGCGGCCGTAGTCGTGGCCGATCGCCGCGCCGGCACCGCCGCCGAGCGCGCCGCCGAGGATGGCACCGTCCCGTCCGCCGACCGACTCGCCGATCGCGGAGCCGGCCGCGCCGCCGAGTGCGCCGCCGAGGATGGTCGAACCACCGGCGTAAGCCGAACCGGCCAGTGTCAGCAGCAGCGCTGCCGGAATCAGAAAGAGGCGCTTCTTCATGGGGCTTCTCAGTTGTTGTGTGTTGTAGCCATCCTAGCGCGTGGCAAGCGTCATAGTTGTAAAGAAGTGTTAGGAACTGTTAAGCCGGTGTAAGTGACTGTGCCGTCAGTAGCCGGTTCAGCGCCCGGCTCAGGTAGGGCAGCGTTGCCGAGGCGGTGAGGCCGAGCGGGCCGTCCTGTTCGGCGGTGTAGGCGTCGCCGGCCAGGCCGTGCGCGCGTACCGCCAGCGCGGCGGCGTCGAACGGGGTCATGCCCTGCGCCAGCAAGGCGGCCACTGCGCCGGACAGCACATCGCCCTGGCCGGCCACCGCCAGCGCCGGCCCGCCGCTGACGTTGACGCGAAAGAAGCCGTCCGGTCGGGCGACGACGCTACCGGCGCCCTTCAGCACCACGATGGCATCGAAGCGGGCGGCCAGCGTGCGGGCGGCGGTGATGCGGTCGCATTGGATGTCGGCAGTGTTGCGGCCGAGCAGCCGGGCCGCCTCGGCCGGGTGCGGGGTCAGCACCTTGGCGGCCGGGCTTTCGGCCAACCGTTGCGCCAGCAGCGGATCGGCCGCGATCAGGTTGAGCGCGTCGGCGTCGATCACCTTGGCGCTGGGCTGCTCCAACAGCGCGCGCAGCCAGTGGCGCGCCTTGCCGCTCTGCCCGAGGCCGGGGCCGATCGCCACCACGCCGACGTTCGGCTGCAGCGCCTGCATCGGCGGCGCGACCATCAGTTCCGGCGTGACCGGATCGACCGGCAGCCTCGTGTCGAGCGCACACAGGTAGACCTTGCCGGCGCCGCCGGCGAGCGCGGCCCGGCTGGCCAACAGCGGCGCGCCGAGCATGCCCGGCGCGCCGCCGACCACCGCCACCGTGCCGTTGCTGCCCTTGTGGCTGTTGGCCGGCCGGGCCAGCGCGTGCGCATCGATCCGGTTGAGTTCGCCGTCCGGCGCCGGCAGCAGCGCCGCCGGCACGTCGAGCGCGGCGAGCGTCACTGCCCCGGCGTAGTCGGCGCCGTCGGAAGTATGGAGGCCCGGCTTGGCGCACAGGAAGGTCAGCGTCTGGCTGGCGCGGATCGCGCAACCGTGCACGTTGCCGGTCCAGCCGTCGAGGCCGGACGGGACGTCGAGTGCAAAGCGCGGGCAGGGCTGCGCGTTGAGCCGGGTTATCAGCGTCGCCCAGTCGTCGGAAAGCGGCCGCGACAGGCCGATGCCGAACAGGCCGTCGACCAGCGCGTCGGGCGGAGTGGCGGCGTCGAGCGTAGCGAGCTCGGTCAGGCCGAGCGAGCGACAGACCGCCAGCGCGTCCCGGGTCAACGCGCTAGTCGGTTCAGTCGGCATCAAGAGTTCGATCCGAGCGCCGCGTTCAGCCAGCCTGACCGCCAGCCACAGCGCATCGCCGCCGTTGTTGCCAGGACCGGCGGCGATCAACACCCGGCTGCGCGGCGCGAGCCGGGTGGCCAGCCAGTCGACGGCCGCCTGTGCGGCGCGCTGCATCAGCGCCAGGCCGGCGGCGTCGGCACGCCGTTCCAGCTCGCGTAAGTCATTCAGGCTATAGATCGGCTCGGCGGCGCTCATCTCATTCTCCCCAGCGTGGCAGCAGCTGGTGCTCGACGCCCAGCTGGTCGAGCAGGCGCGCGACGACGAAGTCGACCATGTCGGCGACGCTCTGCGGGTGGGTGTAGAAGCCCGGCGCCGGCGGCAGGATCACCACGCCGAGCCGGGCGAGCTTCAACATGTGCTCGAGGTGAATCGCCGACAGCGGCGTCTCGCGCGGCACCAGCACCAGTTTGCGCCCCTCCTTGATGCTGACGTCGGCGGCGCGCTCGATCAGGTTGTCCGAGGTGCCGAGCGCGATCGCCGCCAGCGTGCCCATCGAACACGGGCAGACCACCATCGCGTCGGCCGGGTTGGAGCCGGAAGCGACCGGCGCGAACCATTCCTCACGGCCGAACACCTTCAGCTGGCCATCGGCGGGCTGGTAGCGTTCGGCCAACCAGCGGGCGAACTCGGCCGGGCGCGACGGCAGCGTCAGGTCCATCTCCTGTTTGGCGACCACCTGCGCCGCCTGCGAATACAGCACCCAGACCCGGCGGCCGGCAGCGAGCAGGCAGTCGATCAGGCGCAGGCCGTAGGGCAGGCCGGAAGCGCCGGTCAGCGCCACGGTGACGGTATTAGTCGCTCGCATCGGGAGCCTCCATCAGTTTCTGGGCGATCCGGCCGTTGACGAGGCCGGTCACCAGCGCGGTCAGCGCAAAAATCGGGACGAAATAACGGATGCCGTCGGACGGGATCAGCAGCCAGCGCGCTAGCGCCAGCTGCCCGGCGATGTGGCAGAACGCCGCAACCAGGCTGGCGCCGAACCAGCGCGTCGGCCACGCGCGACCGGCGAGGCTTGCCCGCGGTGGCCGCTCGCGTCGGCCGAAAGCGCGAGGCGGTCATATGGGGCGTCGGGGGCGGTCAACGCGATGCCGACCGCATCAGCCAGTGGTGTGGATCATGCGTCGCGATGCAGCTGGCGGTGACGGATTAATACCTGCTCGTCGACAAACGCTTCGGCCAACTGCTCGGCGATGTAGACCGAGCGGTGCTGGCCGCCGGTGCAGCCGATCGCCA
This sequence comes from Crenobacter sp. CS_VA4, assembly GCF_055597485.1. Lineage (NCBI taxonomy): Bacteria > Pseudomonadati > Pseudomonadota > Betaproteobacteria > Neisseriales > Neisseriaceae > Crenobacter > Crenobacter sp. CS_VA4. The sequence continues at coordinate 9,729 of NZ_JBVMAE010000028.1, read as the reverse complement.
CGGTCAGGTAGCTGCGGTTTTCCTGGCTGAACGCCGGCAGCCATTTGGCGATATGGCGCTGGATGTCGGCGACCATGATCGAGACCAGCGGCTCGCTCTCGAAATAGTCGATGATAGCCTGGTCCTGGCCGGTCAAGGGGCGCAGCACCGGGTCGTAATAGGGGTTGGGCAGGCAGCGCACGTCGAACACGAAGTCGGCGTCGAGCGGCACGCCGTGCTTGAAGCCGAACGATTCGAACAGCAAGGTCAGCCGGCTGGTGTCGGCGCCGACCAGTTGCTTGACGAAGCTGCGCAGCGCGTTGGCCGACAGCTCGCTGGTGTCGATGCGGTGGCCCAGCTCCTGGATGCCCTCGAGCAGGTCGCGCTCCAGGCAGATCGATTCTTCGACGGTGCGGCCCGGCGCCGACAGCGGGTGGCGGCGCCGGGTTTCGGAGAAGCGCTTGACCAGCGTCTCGGTCTTCGATTCGAGGAACAGCAGCCGGACGTCGACGCCGAGCTGGCGCAGTTCTTCCATCTTCTGCGGCAGCGCGCCGAGGCTCGGGCTGGAACGGGTGTCGACGCTGATCGCGATGCGGTCGTAGCCGAAGTCGCGGTACAGGTCCATCACGTCGCCGAGCATCGTCGCCGGCAGGTTGTCGACACAGTAGAAACCGGAGTCTTCCAGCATCTTCAGCGCCACCGACTTGCCCGAACCGGACAGCCCGCTAATCAGAATCAGGCGCATTTTCCTGGTCCCTGAGGAAGTTGGTGTGGCGCTCGATGAATTCGCGGGTGCTGTCGATGCCCCTGAGCTGCAGGATGTAGTTGCGCACCGCCGCCTCGACCAGCACGGCCAAGTTGCGGCCGGCCGCCACCGGCAGGATCACCTTGCGCACCTTCACGCCGAGGATGTCCTGCGTCTCCGACTGGATGTTGAGCCGGTCGAGCGCCTGCATCGCCTGGTCGTTGGCCTTGACCAGGTGGATGATCAGCTTCAGCACCTTCTTCGGCCGCACCGCGGTCTCGCCGAAGATGGTGCGGATGTTCAGGATGCCGAGGCCGCGCACCTCGAGGAAGTCGCGCAACAGCGGCGGGCAGCGGCCCTCGAGCATCTCCGGGCCGATGCGGTAGAACTCGACCGCGTCGTCGGCGACCATGCCGTGGCCGCGCGAGATCAGTTCGAGTGCCAGTTCGCTCTTGCCCATCGCCGAGTCGCCCATGATCAGCACGCCGATCTCGAGCACGTCGAGGAACACGCCGTGCAGCACCGTCGACACCGCCAGCGCGCGCGCCAGATAGATGCGCAGCACGTCCATCAGGTACGGGCTCTCGAGCCGCGAGGTCATCAGCGGCACGTTGTGCGTGTGACAGTAGTCACGCAAGAGCTTGGGGACGGTCTGGTTGTTGGCGACGATGACCACCGCCATTGTCTTGTGGAACAGCTGGTCGAGCGCGGTCTTGGCCGCCGACTGTTCGAGCCGGTTCAGGTAGTCCACTTCGGCCAGGCCGAGTACCTGGACGCGGTTCGGGTGAATGAAGTTGAGGTGGCCGACTAGCGCCAGGGTCGGGCGCTGGTCGACGTTGGCGATCTGGTTGTCGGCACCGCCGGTGCCCGCTACCCAGTTGAGGTCGAGCTTTTGCTGGTTTTCCTGGTAAAGCTTGCGTACCGTTATGCTGGGCATGGAGGGGTCATTCGCTGAGAAGACGGTGGATGGTAGGCAGATCGTTTTCGGTCAACAGGGTTTCGCGCAGGGTGCGGCTGGAGAAGCGCTGCGCCAGTTCCGAGAGCACCTGCAGGTGCAGGTCGGTCGCGGCCTCCGGCACCAAGAGCACGAACAGGCTCTGTACCGGCTTGCCGTCCGGCGCGTCGAACTGGATCGGTGCCTTCAACCGGATGAAGAAACCGGCCGCCTCCTTCAGGCCGCGGGCGCGGCCGTGCGGGATGGCGACGCCCTGGCCCAGCCCGGTCGAGCCGAGCTTCTCGCGGGCGAACAGGCAGTCGAACACCTCGCTGCGGGCGATGCCGTAGGCGTTCTCGACCAGCAGGCCTACTTGTTCGAACACCCGCTTCTTGCTCGCCACATCGAGGTCGAGGAGGATGTGGTCCTGGGTGAGGATTTTGCCGACTAGGCTCATGGCTTGTTACGCTGCGAATCACAAAAAACCGGCCAATTCTACGCCGAGGCAAGGCGGCTCGAAAGGGGCAGCCGGAAAAACAAAAACGGGAACCGCTGGTTCCCGTTTGCGTCAGGCGACGATCACAGCGTGCCTTCTTCGACCTGTGGCTGCGGGATAGGTGCCCGGCGTTGGTCCTGCTTTTCCTTGTGGCGCAGCACTTGGCGGTCGAGTTTGTCGACCAGCGCATCGATCGCGGCGTACATGTCCGAATCGGTGGCTTCGACATGGATGTCCTTGCCGGACAGATGTACGTTGACTTCGGCTTTCTGTATCAGTTTGTCGACAGAGAGGGTTACCGCTACATCGATCACGTTGTCTACGTGGCGGGTGACTCGATCCAGTTTGCTTTCGACATAGTCGCGTAGCGGCTGGGTAACTTCGAGGTGGAGACCGGTCAGTTTGAAGTTCATACCCTACTCCTTTTGGTGAAAACCGCCTGGCTTATCGTGCCTGGCAAGTGAGTGGTCCCTTATTGGATGGGTACAGCAGCGCTGGTTTTAAAGGGGCTACCTATAGTTTTTTGCGTTGGTTGACGGGCGGGATCTGCATCGCCTCGCGGTATTTGGCCACGGTGCGGCGGGCAACCTGTATGCCCAGCTTGGCCAGTTGGTCGGCGATGGTGCTGTCGGAGAGGGGGCGTTCGGCGTCTTCGCTGTCGATCATCTGGCGGATGCGCGCCTTGATCGCGGTGGCCGAGCACTCGCCGCCACCGTCGGTGTCGAGGGCACTGCCGAAGAAGTATTTGAGTTCGAATAAGCCGCGCGGACTCAGCAGATACTTCTGCGTAGTGACCCGGGACACGGTGGATTCGTGCAGTCCCAACTGGTCGGCGATGTCCCGCAAAATCAGCGGTCGCATCGCCACTTCGCCCTGTTCAAAGAACGCATGCTGCTGTTCGACAATAGCTTCCGACACTTTGAGAATAGTGTCAAATCGCTGTTGGATGTTCTTGATCAGCCACTTTGCCTCTTGCAGGCGGCCGGACAACTCGCCGGCGTTCTGGCGGCTCTCGGTGACGGTGCGAGCGTACATTGGGTTAATGTTGAGGCGCGGTACGGCATGCTGGTTCAGTTCGGCGAACCAGCGGCCCTTGCGCTTCCTGACGATCACGTCCGGGATCACGTAATGGGTCTCGCCCTCGCCGAAACCGGCGGCCGGGTGCGGGTTCAGTCGGCCGATCAGCGCCTGCGCGGCGCGCAGCGTGTCGTCGTCGGTGGCCAACAGTTTCTTCAGTTTGCCGAAGTCGCGGTTGCCGAGCAGCACCAGGTGGTTGCGCACGATCGCCTGGGCCAGCGCGTGGCCGGGCATGGCTGGGTCGAGGCGGGCCAGCTGCAGCGTCAGCGACTCCGACAGGTTGCCGGCGCCGACGCCGGCCGGGTCAAACTGGCGCAACAGCGCGAGGCCGACCGCCAGTTCGTCCTCGTCCACCTCCAGCTCGGCCGGCAGATTGGCCGCCAGCTCGTCGAGGCCGACGCTGAGGTAGCCGTCCTCGTCCAGCTCTTCGATCAGCAGCGTGACGATGGCGCGGTCGCGCTCCGGCAGCGACAGTTCGCCGAGCTGGGCGAGCAGGTGCTGGCGCAAGGTGACTGGGCAGGCCACGTTGAACAAGGGGTCGGGGTTGTCATCGTCGCCGTCGCGCGAACCGCCCTTGCCGCCGCCCCAGTCGGTCAGCTCGGCGCCGAGCGTGTCGCGCTCCTCGTTGCTGTTACTGCTCTCGTCGAAAGTCTGGTTGTCTTGCGTCGTATCGGCGGCATTGTCCGCCGGGCTGTCGCCGGTGGCCTGCATGTCGCCGCCGTGGTCGTCCGGCCGCTCCAGCAGCGGGTTGTCGAGCAGGAAGCGCTCGACCTCGGCCTGCAGGTCGAGGGTGGACAACTGCAGCAGTTTGATCGACTGCTGCAGTTGCGGGGTCAGCGTCAGTTGCTGCGCGACCTTCAGTTGCAAGGCTTGCTTCATGCCAACCGCCGTTTCCTCTCTTAGAGGTGGAAGTGTTCGCCCAGGTACACTTCGCGCACTCTTTCGTTGGTGACCAGCTCTTCGGGCAGTCCCGAGGCCAGCACCGCGCCTTCGCTGATGATGTAGGCGCGATCGCAGATGCGCAGCGTTTCGCGCACGTTGTGGTCGGTGATCAGTACGCCGATGCCGCGCTCGCGCAGGAAGGAAATGATCTTCTGGATGTCGATCACCGCGATCGGGTCGACGCCGGCGAACGGTTCGTCGAGCAGGATGAAGCGCGGTCGGGTGGCCAGCACCCGGGCGATCTCGACCCGGCGCCGTTCACCGCCGGACAGCGCCAGCGCGTTGCTTTCGCGCAGGTGGGCGACGTTCAGGTCGTCGAGCAGCAGGTTGAGCTCGTTTTCCAGCTGCTCGCCCTTCAGGCCGCTGATCTCGAGCACCGCGCGGATGTTGTCCTCGACCGTCATCTTGCGGAAGATCGACGCTTCCTGCGGCAGGTAGCCCAGGCCCATTCGAGCGCGCTGGTGGATCGGCAGGCTGGTGATGTTCCGGCCATCGAGGTGGATCACGCCGTCATCGGCGGCGATCAGGCCGACGATCATGTAGAAGCTGGTGGTCTTGCCGGCGCCGTTCGGGCCGAGCAGGCCGACCACTTCGCCGCTCTGGATGTCGAGCGACACGTCGCGCACGACGCTGCGCTTCTTGAAGCGCTTTTTCAGGTGGGCAACGGTGAGAACGCTATTGGTCATGGTTTGCTGCTGCCGGTCTTGCCGCCGCCGGTGGTCTGCGGCTGCAGGATGACGGTAACGCGGCCGCTGTTCGGACCGCTGGCGCTGCCGCCTTTCACCTCGTACTGTTCGCTGTCGGTGTTGTAGGTAATCACGTTGCCGACCACCAGATCCTCATTGCGCTTGACGCGGGCGTTGCCGGTGAGCACCGCCAGGTTGGTGATGGTGGTGTAGTCGAGGCGGCTGCCCTGGCCCTCGATCCACTCGTTCTTGCCTTCGACCTTCTGGCGGAAGGTGACCGGCTTGCCGAACGCCACCAGCGTCTGGTTGCCCTTGTCGTCGCGGGTGACGGTGACCTCGTTGGCGTTCACCTTCAGCGTGCCCTGAATCACCACCACATTGCCCTTCCAGACCGTGATGCCCTTGAGCTGGTCGAGCGTGCCGTTGTCGGCGGTGATCTGGATCGGCTTGTCGCGGTCGGCCTTTTCGGCGTGCGCGAACGAGGCCGCGAACGCAAGCGTGAGGCCCAGCGTGAGAAGTCGCTTACGGTTTGACATAAGTTGCCTTTGCTTGGGAATGGAGCGTGACGAGGCCCGCCTTCTGGTCATAACTGAAACCGACCGAATTCACCACCGACTGGCCGTAGTGCACGGTGACCGGCGTCGACGAGTGGGCCAGCCCCTTGCCCGTGTCGGCCCACAGCGCCGTGGTGACCATCGTGGTCTCAGGATCCTTGGCGGTGGCGGGCTTGAACAGGGTCGCCTTCTTGTCGTAGAACGCGATCTTGGTCTTGGTGTCGTAGCGACCGACCTCACCCTGTATCTGGTACTGCATCACGCCGTTTTCAAATACCTTGAGCCGTGGCGTCTCGAAGTACATCTCGTGCTTGTCCGGGTACTGCCACATCCGCGTCGCGGTCAGCCGGTCCTGCAGCAGCCCCTGCGGGCCGAAACGGGTGGCGGTGAAGTTCTCGGCGACGAACTCCGGCTTGTTCGGGTCGAGCTGCTGCTCGCTCGGCATCCAGCGCGACACCTGGTCGAGCCAGAAGGTCAACAGTGCCATCAGTCCGACCAGCGCGATCACGAAGGGGCGGTGGGAGCGGATCATGCGAGGTAGGACTCCATCGCCGCCTCGAAGGTGCCCTGCGCCTGCATGATCAGTTCGGTCAGTTCGCGCACCGCGCCGCGGCCGCCGGAGGCACCGGTGACGTAGTGGGCGTGCTGGCGCACCAGGCTCGGCGATTCGGGTACCGCGGCGGCCAGCGCGACGCGGCGCATCACCGGCAGATCGACCACGTCGTCGCCGATGTAGGCGCACTCGTCGACGCTGACGCCACTCTCATCCAACAGCTTGGCGAGCGCCTCGCGCTTGTCGTGAATGCCGGCGTAATAATAGTCGATGCCGAGGCCGCGCGCGCGGTGCGCGACGCCCGGTGCGTCACGGCCGGTGATGATCGCCAGCTTCACCCCGCTGGCCTGCAGCATTTTCAGCCCATGGCCGTCCAGGGTGTTGAACGCCTTGATTTCTTCACCGCTGGCGGTAATGAAGATGCTGCCGTCGGTGAGCACGCCGTCGACGTCCATGATCAGCAGCTTCACCCGGCGGGCAAGTTCGAGAAACGGTTTCATAGTGGCTTTCGGAAGGGGCGGGCGGTTCGGCCAGGCGGGCGCCACGGGCACCCGGCGGCGGCCTTACACCACGCCGGCTTTCAAGAGGTCGTGCATATTGAGCGCACCGACCAGCCGGTCGGTTTCGTCGAGCACCAAGAGGCCGTTGACCTTGTGTGCTTCCATCAGCTTGACCGCCTCGGCGGCGAGCCGGTCGGCGCGGATGGTGCGCGGCTTGGCGTGCATCACCGTGTCGATGCTCAGCCCCGACAGGTCGAGGGTGCGATCGAGGGTACGGCGCAGGTCGCCGTCGGTGAAGATGCCGGCGAGCGAACCGTCGGCGTTGACCACCGCGGTCATGCCGAGGCCCTTCTGCGTCATTTCCAACAGCGCGTCCTTCAGCGAGGCGCCGCTGTGGACCACCGGCAACGCCTGATCGCTGTGCATCACGTCGCGCACGTGCACCAGCAGGCGCCGGCCGAGGCTGCCGCCCGGGTGCGACAGCGCGAAGTCTTCGGCGCGGAACGCGCGGGCGTCGAGCAGCGTCACCGCCAGCGCGTCGCCGAGCGCCAGCGCCGCGGTGGTGCTGGCGGTCGGCGCGAGGCCGAGCGGGCAGGCTTCGCGTTCGACCCAGGCGTCCAGATGCACGTCCGCCTCGCGCGCCAGCGTAGAGTTGACGCGGCCGGTCATCGCGATCAGCAGCACGCCCTTGCGCTTCAGGGCCGGCAACAGTGCGATCACCTCGTCGCTCTCGCCCGAATTGGACAGCGCCAGCAGGATGTCACGGTCGGTGATCATGCCGAGGTCGCCGTGCGCGGCTTCGGCCGGGTGCACGAAGAACGACGGCGTGCCGGTCGAGGCGAGCGTGGCGGCGATCTTGCGCGCCACGTGGCCCGACTTGCCGATGCCGGTGACGACCAGCCGGCCGCGGCAGGCCAGCACCGCGTCGACGGCCCGGGTAAAGTCGCCGTTCAGGCGTTGGCCCATCGCGACGATCGCGTCGGCTTCGGTCTTGAGGACCTCGCGCGCCAGCGCCAGGCGCTTTTCGTTCACAGCGTTTTCCATAGGCGGTCAGTATATCAAGTTATACTCGGAACACGTTCGGCTGGTGTAACTTTTGCTTGAACACCGTTGGCCATCATTCCATTCCGAAAGTTCCGACCCCCCATGCATTCGCTCGCCCCGCTCGTGATCGTCCTTCTCGCTGCTGTGCTGGCCGTGACGCTGTGCCGCAGCCTGAAGGTGCCGCCGATGCTCGGGTATCTGGTGGTTGGTTTCCTGGCCGGCCCGGGGGTGATGAAGCTGGTGCCGGTCGGCGAGGAAACCACCTTGCTCGGCGAGATCGGCATCGTGTTCATGATGTTCTCGATCGGGCTGGAATTCTCGTTGCCCAAGCTCAAAGCGATGCGCCGGCTGGTGTTCGGTGTCGGCCTCGCGCAGGTGGTGGTGACGCTGCTGTTGGTGACCGGTGTGGCGATCGTGCTGACCGGCAGCCCGCTTGCCGGCTTCGCGGTCGGCGGCGCGCTGGCGATGTCGTCGACCGCGATCGTCAGCAAGCTGTTGGCCGAACGGTTGGAGCTGGCGCAGCCGCACGGCCAGCTGGCGATCGGCGTGCTGCTGTTCCAGGACATCGCGGTGGTGCCGCTGTTGATCCTGCTGCCGGCGTTTGCCGGCGGCAGCGCGACGATGTGGATGGACCTAGGACTCGCCGCCGTGAAGGTGGTGGTGGTGCTGGCGCTATTGCTGTCCTTCGGCCAACGGCTGCTGCGACCGTGGTTCCACCTGGTCGCGAACCAGCGCTCCGGCGAGCTGTTCATGATCAACGTGCTGTTGGTGACGCTCGGCGTGGCGTACCTGACCGAGCTGTCCGGGCTGAGCCTGGCGCTCGGCGCCTTCGTCGCCGGCATGCTGATCTCCGAGACCGAGTACCGCTACCAGGTGGAGGAGGACATCCGGCCGTTCCGCGACATCCTGCTCGGCTTCTTCTTCGTCACCGTCGGCATGAAGCTGCAGCTGTCGGTGCTGTTCGAGCGTTCGACCGACGTGTTGCTGCTGCTGGTGCTGCTGATCCCGGCCAAGCTCGCGATCGTGTTCGGGCTGGCGCGTGCCTTCGGCCACCGCAGCAGCGACGCGCTGCGCGGCGCGCTGGCGCTGGCGCAGGGCGGCGAATTCGGCTTCGTGCTGTTGTCGCTGTCCGGCAATCTGGGGCTGGTGTCGCCCAGCACCGAGCAGGCGGCGATCGCGGCGGTGCTGATCTCGATGCTGATCGCGCCGTTCCTGATCCAGTACGCCGAGGTGATCAGCCGCCGGCTGATCCGCCAGGACTGGATGCTGCAGTCGGTCGACCTGCACCAGGTGATGATCGAGAGCATGAGCAAGAACGAGCACGTGCTGATCTGCGGATACGGCCGCAGCGGCCAGGCGCTGGCGCGGCTGTTGGAGACCGAGGGCATCCCGTTCTTCGCGCTCGACATGGATCCGGCGCGGGTGCGCGAGGCGGGCGAGGCCGGTGATCCGGTGGTGTTCGGCGACGCCAGCCGCAAGGAGGTGCTGGTCGCCGCGGGCCTGGCGCGCGCCAAGACGGTGGTGATCACCTTTGCCGACACCCATATGGCGGTGCGCATCCTCGACGTGGTGCACGGCGAACGCCCGGATCTGCCGGTGATCGTGCGCACCGTCGACGACACCGACATCGACGCGCTGCGCCAGGCCGGCGCCGAGGAGGTAGTCGCCGAAGTGATGGAGGGCAGCCTGATGCTGGCCGCGCAGGCGTTGATGGTGGCCGGTGTGCCGCTCAGCCGGGTGTTGCGTCGCATCCGCACCGTGCGCGAGGAGCGCTACCAGCTGTTCAAGGGCTTCTTCCGCGGCCTGTCCGACGACGTCGAGGGCGTGGAGGAATTCCTATTGCCGCGGCTGTTGAGCGTGCAATTGCCGAACGGCGCGGCAGCGATCGGCCAGCCGCTCGGGGCGATCGGCTTGGGCGCCTACGGCGTGACGGTGAAGGCGATCCGCCGCCATAAGGTCCGCCGCACCGACTTCGACGACGGTTTCGAGCTGATGCCCAACGACGTGCTGGTGCTGCTCGGCCCGCCGGAACAGCTGGCGAAGGCCGAGTCGCGGCTGCTGGAAGGCTGAGGGCGCCAAGCTTGGCCGAACGCCGCTGGGAGCGATGAGCAAAAAAGCCGGGAGCGACAGCGTCCCGGCTTTTTTCGGCCAACCTTTCGGCCAACCTTTCGGCCAACCTTTCGGCCAACCTTTCGGCCAACCTTTCGGCCAACCTTTCG
>NZ_JBVMAE010000027.1:0-44479 GCF_055597485.1 Crenobacter sp. CS_VA4 | reverse complement strand
ACTGGCTTCGTTTCGCTGTGTCAGCAGCAGAGGAGGCGAACTATACCGAGCCGCCCTGCCTCCGTCAACACCTTTTCGCGAAGAAAATCCAAGAAAACACCACGAACCAATCACCACATCACCCAAACCTATGATCTGCAACAGAATATGAAATTCGACTGTTTGCACAAATCGTTAATGACCCGCCGCAGACCCGCCACCGGCGGTCGTTTCAGCCCGGAACCGGCCCTGAAATCCCGGCCGTTAACCCTGTTCTATTACCCCGAAAAGCAAAAAGCTTGGCCGAACTGCCGTTCGGCCAAGCTTTCATCTAACTAAGATTGCTCTCTCTATATATATAGAGACGAACCGTTACAGCACGTAGCGCGCCAGGTCCTCGCTCTGCGCCACTTCGCCGAGTCGGCTATCGACGTAGGCGGCGTCGATCTCGACGCGGCCGGCCTTGGCGTCGAACGAGACCTCCTCGAGCAGCTTCTCCATCACCGTATAGAGACGACGAGCACCGATGTTCTCGGTCTTCTCGTTGACCCGCCAGGCAATCTCGGCCAGCCGTTCGATGCCGGAATCGGCAAACACCAGCTCGACCCCCTCGGTTTCCAGCAGCGCCTGATACTGACGGGTCAGGCAGGCGTCGGTACTGGTCAGGATTGCCTTGAAGTCGTCGATGCTGAGGCTGCCCAGCTCGACGCGGATCGGTAGACGGCCCTGCAGTTCCGGAATCAGATCGGACGGCCTGGAGAGTTGGAACGCGCCAGAGGCGATGAACAGGATGTGGTCGGTCTTGACCATGCCGTACTTGGTCGAGATGGTGGTGCCTTCGATCAGCGGCAGCAGGTCGCGCTGCACGCCGGCGCGTGACACGTCGGCCGAAGCCCCGTCGCTGCGGCCGGTGATCTTGTCGATCTCGTCGAGGAACACGATGCCGTTCTGCTCGACGTTCTTCAGCGCGTCGGCCTTGGTGTCCTCGTCGTTGACCAGCTTGGCGGCCTCTTCGTCGATCATCTGCTTGAGCGCGTCGGGCACCTTCATCTTGCTGGTCTTCTTCTGGCCGGCGCCGATGCCTTGGAACATCGACTGCAGCTGGCTGGTGAAGTCTTCCATCCCCGGCGGGCCCATGATGTTCATCTGCGCCGGCAGCGCGGCGACGTCGATCTCGATTTCCTTGTCGTCGAACTTGCCCTCGCGCAGCATCTTGCGGAATTTCTGGCGGGTGGCGCTGTCCTCGGCCTTTTCCTCGGGCGCCGGCTCGCCGTAGAAGCCGGCCTTGTGTGCGCGCGGCAGCAGCACGTCGAGGATGCGATCCTCGGCGGCGTCTTCGGCGCGGTGGCGGTTCTTCTTGATCGCCGCGTCGCGCGCGTCCTTGATGGCGGTTTCCATCAGGTCGCGGATGATGGTGTCGACGTCACGGCCGACGTAACCGACCTCGGTGAACTTGGTCGCTTCGATCTTAATGAACGGCGCATTGGCGAGGCGGGCCAGGCGGCGGGCGATCTCGGTCTTGCCGACGCCGGTCGGACCGATCATCAGGATGTTCTTCGGGGTGATCTCGTGGCGCAGCGGCTCGGCCACCTGCTGGCGGCGCCAGCGGTTGCGCAACGCGACGGCGACCGCCTTCTTGGCGTCGCGCTGGCCGATGATGTGCTTGTCGAGTTCGTGAACGATTTCTTGCGGTGTCATGGACATGGGGACTGCCCTTCGTGCGAGGGGCCGCGCCCGTGGCGCCGGCCCGAATGTTTCGGCCAACCTTACGCCAGGATGTCGCTCGGGGTGAGCGTTTCGATCACGTGGTTATGGTTGGTATAGATGCAGATATCGCCGGCGATCTCCAGCGACTTCTTGACCACCACCTCGGGGGGAAGGTCGGTGTTATCGAACAGCGCGCGCGCCGCCGCCTGGGCGTAAGCGCCGCCGGAGCCGATCGCGGCGATGCCCTGCTCGGGCTCGAGCACGTCGCCATTGCCGGTGATGATCAGGGTGCTGTCGATGTCGGCGACGATCAGCATCGCCTCGAGGCGGCGCAGCGCACGGTCGGTGCGCCAGTCCTTGGCCAACTCGATCGCCGCCACCACCAGATTGCCCTGGTGCTTCTGCAGCTTGGCTTCGAAGCGCTCGATCAGGGTGAAGGCGTCGGCGGTGCCGCCGGCAAACCCGGCGAGCACTTTGCCGCCGTGGAGCGTGCGCACCTTGCGCGCACTGGCCTTGATCACGATGTTGCCGAGGGTGACCTGGCCGTCGCCGCCCAGCGCCACATGCTGCCCGCGCCGGACGGAGACGATGGTGGTGCCGTCGAATTGCTGCATAGTCGTATCAACTCCAGATGAAAAAAGCGGCCGGCATGCCGTTGCGTGCGGCCACTTTGCCGATATGGCGACGATGAACGCGATTACAAGCGCCCGGCGGTGGCGGCGCCTGACGAGCCTGACCAGGCAACGGTCGAGCGCGATTGACACGGCACAATGCCGTGCCTAGTCTGTTCAAAAATGAGAATAGTTTGTATTATTGTTCTCATCATGAATTTCCGAGCCCCCCACTTTGCCGTACTGCTCGGCGTGACCGCGCTACATGGCGCGGCGCTGTTCCCGCTCAGCCGCCTCGGCCAGACCCCGGTGATGCCGCCGACGCAGACGAGCCTGGCGCTGGTCTCGCTGCCGGCACTCGGCACCCCGCAGCCGACACCGTCCGCGCCGAAGGCCGCACCGGCGCCGAAACAGCCGACACCGCCCAAGCCTAAGCCGGTCGAGAAACCGACACCGAAACCGCTCGAGAAGGCGATGGCCAAGAGCGTGACCGCGCCGGTCGCTCCGAGCACGCCGGCCCCGACGCCGCCTGCCCAGAGTAAGAGCAGTGCCAGCGAGCACAGCGACAGCCCGCAGAAAGCCGGTCCGGCCAATGGCAACAGCAGCGATGCCCCGGCCCGCGAGGGCCCGGTGACGCCGCCGACCCAGGTCGGCGGCTATGCCAGTACGCCGCGTCCGTCCTACCCGCCGCTGTCGATCGAGATGGGCGAGGAGGGCTCGGTGCGGATCCGCGCGCAGATCGGCGTCGACGGCAACCCGACCGACGTATCGGTCGCCAAGGGGAGCGGCTTCCCGCGTCTCGACCGCGCCGCGGTCACCGCGGTGAAGGGCTGGCGCTTCAACCCGGCCCGCCGCGGCAACGAGCCGATCCCGTTTACCTACACCTTCTCGGTGGACTTCACTCTACGTAACCCTAAGCCATGAACCTGCTGACCGTATTCCACCAAGGCGACGCCGTTCTCGTGACGGTATTTATGATCCTGATCGCGATGTCGATCGCCACCTGGTATTTGATCCTGGTCCGCGGCGTGCACGCCTGGCGCGTGCGCCAGGGCAACCGTCAGGCCGAACAGGCGGTGTGGGCCGCCAGCGACTGGAAGAGCGCCGAGTCGGCGGTGGCCGATTCCGACGCCCCGATCGCCGCGCTGGCGCGTCAGGGCCTGACCGCGGTGCGGCACTACCACGCCAACGCCCACAAGGGCCTCGGCGACTCGTGCACGCTCGACGTGTTCCTGACCCGGGCGATCCGCAAGGGCCTGGCGCAGCAGACCGGCCGGCTGGAATCGGGTCTGACGCTGTTGGCCTCGGTCGGCTCGACCGCGCCGTTCGTCGGCCTGTTCGGCACGGTGTGGGGCATCTACAACGCGCTGGTGCACATCGGCCTGCAGGGCCAGGTGTCGATCGGCACCGTGTCCGGCCCGATCGGCGAGGCGCTGGTCGCCACCGCCGCCGGCCTCGCCGCCGCGATCCCGGCGGTGCTCGCCTACAACGCGCTGACCCGCAGCAACCGGGTGATCGGCCAGGAGCTCGACCACTTCGCCCACGACCTGCATGCGCAGCTGTTGACCGCCCCGGAGGCCGGCCATGGCGTTCGGTAGTTTCGAGAAGGATAGCGCGGCGCCGATGGCCGAGATCAACACCACGCCGCTGGTCGACGTGATGCTGGTGCTGTTGGTGGTGTTCATCGTGACCGCGCCGCTGTTGACCAACGCGGTGCGCGTCAACCTGCCGCGCGCCGCCGCCACCGCCCACACCGAGAAGCCGGACACGATCCGGCTGGTGATCGACGCCCAGGGCGACTACCACTGGAACGACCAGCCGGTCGCGCCCGCCCAGTTGGCCGAACGCTTCGCCGCGGCCGCTTCGGCCAACCCGGAGATCACGCTGGCGCTGTCCGCCGACAAGGACGCCCGCTACGACGCGGTCGCGCAGGCGGTCGCCAAGGCACAGCAGGCCGGCGTGTCGCGCATTGGCTTCGTCACCGAGGCGCCCGGCCGCTAAAAGAAGGGAGCCGCTAAAACCGTCGCGAGCATTCCGCAGGCGAGGCGGACGGAGCGCAGAAACCGGAGTGGACTCGATGTCCATGAGGATTTCGAGCACCGCCCAACGAAGCATCCGGAATGCGCAGCAGATTTTAGCGGCTTCCTAACCGGCGCGTCAGACGCCGGGCTCCACCCCTACCCCGTATTGCCATAACAGACCGCCCGCACCCCTGGTGACGGGCGGCGTGATTTCGTCCGTCCGTCAACAACTCAAAAAGGGAAAACCATGCTTTCCTCGGTGAAGCATTCCTCCTCCATCCGTCACCGCAAGCGCATCGCCTACCCGGCGATCGGCCTGATGGCCGCCGCGCTCTCGCCCGCCCCGGCGTTCGCCGACAGCGCCGAACTGAGCCGCGTCGAGGTGGTCGGCGAGGCCGCGCAACGCGGCACCTACAAGGCCGAGACCAGCTCGATCGGCAAGCCAACCAGAAACTCAAGGACATCCCGCAGTCGGTCGACGTAGTGACCCGCCAGCTGATGGACGACCAGGGCGTCGCGACGCTGAAGGACGCGCTGCGCAACGTGCCGGGCCTGACCTTCACCGCCGGTGAGGCCGGCCGCAGCGGCGACAACATCGTGATCCGCGGCTTCGCCGCCACCACCGACACCTACCTCGACGGCATGCGCGACGTCGGCCAGTACAACCGCGACCCGTTCAACGACGAGCGCGTCGAGGTGCTGAAGGGCGCAAGCTCGATGCTGTTCGGCCGCGGCTCGACCGGCGGCGTGGTCAACCAGGTCGGCAAGACCCCGTACGCCGGCGAGAAGCTCGAGGGCAACCTGACCGTCGGCACCAACGATTTCTACCGCGTCACCGCCGACATCAACCAGGCGCTCGGCGACACCAGCGCGGTACGGCTGAACCTGATGGGCACCGAGGACGGCAGCGACCGCGGCCCGGCGAAGCAGAAACGCTGGGGCGTCGCACCGTCGGTGGCGTTCGGCCTGGGCGAGCCGCTGACCCTGACGCTGTCGTACTTCCACATGGAAGAGGACAACGTGCCCGACTACGGCGTGCCCTACGACCCGAACACGCTGCGCCCGCTCAACGTCGACCGCAAGAAGTTCTACGGCTTCGACAGCGACTTCGAGAAGACCCGTACCGACATCGCCACCGCCAAGCTGAGCTACAGGCTCAGCGACAAGAGCACCCTCACCAACCAGCTGCGCTACAACCGCTTCTGGCGCGACCTGTCGCCGACCGCGCCGCGCCTGCAGGGGGTAAGCGCCGGCGTGCCGGTCACCGACAGCACGGTGATGCACCGGACCAAGCCGCCGCGCAGCGGTGTCGACGAGTCGTGGAACAACCAGACCGACCTGGTCACCCAGTTCGACACCGGCACGGTAAAGCACACTGTGCTGGCAGGCATGGAGCTGACTTCGGAGAAATCCGACTCCAGCCGCTACGCGCTGAAGAACACGCCGCCGAACACCACGGTCGGCAGCCCGAACCCGGGCGACTTCGTCAACCAAGACAGGGTCACCACCAGCACCACCCGCTTCAACGCGACCGACGTCGGCCTGTACGCGATGGACACGCTGGAGCTGACGCCGCAGTGGAAGGCGGTGCTCGGCGTGCGCTGGGACCGCTTCGACGGCGACTACCAGACCCGCGGCTTCCTCGCCAACGGCGCGCTCAACCCGGACCCGAGCCGCACCTTCGATGCCAGCCGCACCGACCGGGTGTGGAGCTACCGCGCCGGCCTGATCTGGCAGCCGGATGTCAGCCAGAGCTACTACGCCAGCTACGGCACCTCGTTCAACCCGTCCGGCGAGACCTACTCGCTCGACACCGCCTCGGCCAAGGTCGACCCGGAAAAGAACCGGAACATCGAGATCGGCGCCAAGTGGGAGCTGATGGACGGCGACGCCAGCCTGCGCGCCGCGCTGTTCCGCATCGAGAAGACCAACGAGCGCAACACCGACCCGCTCACCCCGGGCATCATCGTGCTGTCCGGCAAGCGTCACACCGACGGCATCGAGCTGGAAGGCGCCGGCCGGCTGACCGAACGCTGGGAGATCTTCGCCGGCACCACGTATATGCAGTCGAAGGTCGACAAGGCGGCGCCGGCAGGCACCGGCCAAGTAGGCACCGAGGGCAAGCGGCCGCGCAACACGCCGAACGTCACCGCCAATCTGTGGACCACGTACAAGCTGACCGACGAATTCACCGTCGGCGGCGGGCTGAACTATGTCGGCAAACGCTACGTGTCCGAGGCCAATACCAACTACCTGCCGGCGTACACCGTCGCCAACGCGATGGTCGGCTATGAGACCCGCCGCTACCTGGTGCAGTTGAACCTGAACAACCTGTTCAACAAGACCTATTACGACGGCGCCTACCCGGGCCACGCTCAGTTCGGCACGCCGCGCGAGGCGCAGCTGACCGTCGGCTTCAAGTACTGAGTCCCCGCCGCCGCCGGCCTTGCACCGGCGGCGGGCGTTCGGCCAACGTTGCAAGGTTGGCCGAACGCCCGCGCCCCGGTGAACGACACCGTTTTCCAAGCGGGCCACAGGCCGTCCCCAACCAAGGAAACCCCATGCTGCTCCACATCCCCAACGTGCTGACGCCGGAACAAGTCGCGCACGCCCGCACCCTGATGGCCGCCGCCGACTGGGCCGACGGTCGCGTCACCTCCGGCAGCCAGTCGGCCAAGGTGAAGCACAACCTGCAACTACCCGAAGACAGTCCGGCAGCACAGCAGCTGGCCCAGCTAGTGCTCGATGCGCTAAAGCGCCACGACCTGTTCTTCTCGGCCGCCCTGCCGAAGACGGTGTTCCCGCCGCTGTTCAACTGCTACCAGGGCGGCATGAACTTCGGCAACCACGTCGACAACGCGCTGCGCCGCCACCCGCACAGCGGCGAGTGGATCCGCACCGACGTGTCGTGCACGCTGTTCTTCAGCGAGCCTCATGAATACGACGGCGGCGAGCTGATCGTCGAGGACAGCTACGGCCTGCACAGCGTCAAGCTACCGGCCGGCGACTTGGTGCTCTACCCGTCGACCAGCCTGCACCGGGGTCGAGCCGGTGACGCGCGGCGCCCGCCTCGCCTCGTTCTTCTGGACGCAGAGCATGATCCGCGACGACGCCCGCCGCAGCCTGCTGTTCGACATGGACATGGCGATCTCGGCGCTGCGCCAGCGCCACGGCGACGGTGACGAGCTGGTCGCGCTGACCGCCAGTTATCACAACCTGCTGCGGATGTGGTCGGAGCTCTGAGCCGCTGACTCTCGCTTCGGCGCGGGCCGCCGGCCTGCGCCCTCTTTCCCCGCTGTCACTCCTCGCCCTTCTCCTCGCGGCGCCCATTCCACGCTCACCGACACCGGCCACATACTGACCTCTAGGAAAAAGGCGAGAGATGACATCACGCATGGATATTCACCATGTAATCCATGCAATAACGCACACAAATGCCGATGGAATCAACGAAATAACGGGGCAGGAGAAAAACGGCCCGGGGGAAATCACCCTCAGGAGAAGCTGATTCGGGCCCTACAGACCTAACATAGCGGCAAACTGGAAAGGCCAAATAGTGGCGCCAGGAAGTCTGAAAATCGTCTGCGACCATCGTGCAAACCACTGATTTTTCAGCCATTTCACCATATCACGATTGAATAAAAATCGGAACCGGATCACTGTTGATACGGCGCAATCCGGACGCCGTTGCGGCGGCGACGCGACAGCCAGCTGCCCAGACGAATAACAGACAAGCCAAGTGCGTCGCCCCGCCGGGCAGATCGGCCAGCGGAGCGCTACGCTGACAGCACATGCCGCCGCGCTACGCCCACGTCACAAGTCGGACACGGATAGTCATCCCCAGGCGCGCGGTGTACATTAGGCGACTGTATACAATTTTCCGGTGCGGCCACGATCCACCCGCCGCCGCGCTGTCCACAAGAGAGAAAAGGAAAAACTGCCCCATGTTTTCCGCCGACATCTACACCGCGCGCCGTGCCGCGCTCGCCGCCACCGACCTCGACGGCCTGCTGCTGTTCGTAGGCAACGTCGAGGCGCCGATGAACTACCTGCACAACACCTACCCGTTCCGCCAGGATTCGAGCTTCCGCTACTTCTTCGGCCTAGACGAGCCGAAGCTGGCCGGCCTGATCGACGCGCAAAGCGGCGAGGCGACGCTGTACGGCATCGAGCCGGAAGTCGACGACATCGTCTGGGAAGGCCCGCTGCCGAGCCTGGCCGAGCGCGGTACAACGGTCGGCGTGTCGCATGCCCGCCCGTACGCCGAGCTCGCCGCGGCGTTGGCCGAAGCGCGCGCCGCCGGCCGCCGCGTGCACTACCTGCTGCCGTACCGCGGCGAGACGCAGATCGAGCTGGCACGCCTGTTAGCCGTGCAGCCGGCCGAGGTGAACGGCGGCTACTCGGCCGAGCTGACCCGCGCGGTGGTGGCGCTGCGCGAGATCAAGGGCCCGGAAGAGATCGCCGAGATGGAAGCGGCGCTGGCGGTGACCCGCGAGATGCACATCGCCGCGATGCGCACCGCCCGCCCGGGCGTGGTCGAGCATGAGGTGGTCGGCATCATGGAAGGCATCATGCGCCGCCGCGACTGGCAGCTGGCCTACCCGTCGATCTTCTCGCGCCGCGGCGAGGTGCTGCACAACCACCGCCACGACCAGATGCTGGAAACCGGCGACCTGGTGGTCAACGACACCGGCTGTACCTCGGGCGGCGGCTACGCCAGCGACATCACCCGCACCATCCCGGTCGGCGGCAAGTTCAGCGAACGCCAGCGCGCGCTGTACGACACGGTGCTGGCGATGCAGCTGGCGGCGATCGATGCGCTGCGTGCCGGCGTACGCTACTTCGACGTGCACAAGCTGTCGGCGCGGGTGATGGTCGAGCAGATGCGCGCGCTGGGCTTCTTCCACGGCGACACCGACGAGATCGTCAATTCCGGCGCGTACGCGATCGCGTTCCCGCACGGCCTGGGCCACCAGATCGGCATGGACGTGCACGATATGGAAGGGCTGGGCGAAAACCTGGTCGGCTACGGCGACGAGCTCGAGCGCAGCCCGCTGTTCGGCCTCGGCTACCTGCGGCTGGGCAAGACGCTGAAGGCCGGCATGGTGCTGACCGTCGAGCCGGGCATCTACTTCATCCCGGCGCTGATCGACGCCTGGCGCGCCGAGGGCAAGTTCTACCAGTACATCGACTACGTCAAGTTCGACGAGTACCGCGACTTCGGCGGCATCCGCATCGAGGACAACGTGCTGGTCACCGAGACCGGCAGCCGCGTGCTCGGCGAGCCGATCCCGAAGAGCGCCGACGAGGTCGAGGCGATCATGGCCGGCTGAGCGTTCGGCCAAGCTAGTCACCAACAGGCTGCCCACGGGCAGCCTGTTTTGTTTGGCGCGCCGCCTGCCCAACTTGCGCCGATCCGGTGCACCCCGCGCACCGGATTAGGGAAAACACCAACTGTCGAGTGTTTGCTCGACTCTTATGATGCCCTTGAACCTGCCATTCGGCAGTGCCGGCAGCCACCCGCCCGACAGAGGCAGGGCCCTGCCACCAGCTCCGTCACACCGGCTGCGGAAATCTCAACAATTGCACAGGACGTTCCTGAAGGAGCGCAACAACCATGACGAAGAAGCAACCGTTCTACCGAATCCTGTATGTCCAGGTGATCTTCGCGATCGTCGTCGGCATTCTGTTCGGCCACTTCGCGCCGGAGCTGGCGGTGAAGTTCAAGCCGCTCGGCGACGCCTTCATCAAGCTGATCAAGATGATCATCGGCCCGATCATCTTCTGCACCGTGGTCACCGGCATGGCCGGCATGCACGACATGAAGCAGGTCGGCCGCGTCGGCGGCAAGGCACTGCTGTACTTCGAAGTGGTGTCGACCTTCGCACTCTTGATCGGCCTGGCCGCCGGCCACCTGCTGCAGCCGGGCGCCGGCTTCAACGTCGACCCGGCGCACCTCGACACCGGCGCGATCAGCCAGTACACCAGCCAGGCCAAGCACGGCGACACGCTGGTCGACTTCCTGATGCACCTGATCCCGAACACGCTGTTCAGCGGCTTCGCCGACGGCAACATCCTGCAGATCCTGCTGGTGGCGATCCTGTTCGGCGCCGGCCTGTCGGCGATGGGCAAGACCGGCGAGCCGGTGACGCAGCTGTTCGACAAGATCGCCCACGTGCTGTTCGGCATCGTGCGCATCATCACCAAGCTGGCCCCGCTCGGCGCCTTCGGCGCGATGGCGTTCACCATCGGCAAGTACGGTCTCGGCTCGCTGATCCCGATGGCGAAGCTGGTCGGCACCTTCTACCTGACCGCGATCCTGTTCGTGGTGGTGGTGCTCGGCAGCATCGCCTGGTACGTCGGCTTCAACATCTTCCGCTTCATCGGCTACATCAAGGAAGAGCTGCTGATTGTGCTCGGCACCAGCTCGTCCGAGTCGGCGCTGCCGCAGCTGATGGACAAACTGGAGAACCTCGGCTGCAGCAAGTCAGTGGTCGGGCTGGTGATCCCGACCGGCTATTCGTTCAACCTCGACGGCACCAATATCTACATGACGATGGCGGTGCTGTTCATCGCACAGGCGACCAACACCGACCTATCGCTGACGCAGCAGCTGACACTGCTGGCGGTGACGATGCTGACCTCGAAGGGTGCCTCGGGCGTGACCGGCGCCGGCTTCATCACGCTGGCGGCGACGCTGGCGGTGGTGCCGACCATCCCGGTGTCGGGCATGGTGCTGATCCTCGGCATCGACCGCTTCATGAGCGAATGCCGCTCGCTGACCAATATCACCGGCAACGCCGTCGCCGCGGTGGTGATCTCGGCCTGGGAAAAGGCGCTCGACCGCGACCGGATGCGTGCGGTGCTCGGCGGCAAGGACGTCGCGCCGCTGGCGGACGCTCCGCAACTGCCCTAATCGACGGTCTCGCGCCGGCATGAAAAAACCGCCCCTCGGGGCGGTTTTTCGTTGGCCGAACGGCCGATGGCGCTTACGGCGCCGGGGTCACGGTGCGCTCGACCTTCTGCGACATCACCACGCGCTCCAGCACGTAGCGCACGCTCGACGCGTCGGCCGGCGGATTCGCGACCGGGATGGCCTTCACCTTGACGTAGTAGCTCACGCCCGGCTGCGGCTCGAAGCCCTCGATGCGGCCGTAGAAGTTCTGCCACTGCTCGTCGGCGCTGCGACGCACCTGCAGGCACTCCATCTTGCCGGCGCCGGCGCTGCAGCTCTGGCGCTCTGGGCCGACGTACAGGTACTGCTCGCCGGCGGTCGCTTCACCGGCCGCCGGCTGCTTGGCGGCCCCGCCCGGAGCGGTCGACCCGGCTGCAGCGACACGCTTGAACTGGTAGGTGGCGCCGTCGGCGGCGACCATCTTCAGGTTCTGCGCCCGGCCGTCCGGCATCAGCCGCGGATGGCTCTCGAGCATCTTCAGGAACGCCGCCTCGGTCTGCATCGCCGGCGGCGGACACATCATCTTGGTACCGGCGACCACGGTCTTGCCTTCGGCGTTGGAGGTGGCGACATAGCGGTTGCAGCCGGAGAAGCCGGTCATCTTGCCCGGCTCGAACGCGATGGTCGGCGCACGGCCTTCGACCTTCGGCGACACCTGCTCCCACTGGGTTCCTATCAGGTTCGGAAAGGCCATGGCCGGGGCGGCCACCAGCGCGGCCAGCAGGACGGAATAGCGTTTTTGCATTGTTGCTCCTTTCTGAAACACGCAGGACACGAGCTTCATTATGCACGCGCAACCGTAAATATCACAATATTAGATAAAACTAATTAACAATAAAGAGATCGTAACCGAACTTGCCGATCAGCACCGTCACCAGGATCAGGAACAGCACACGGATCAGCTTCACTCCGCCGTGGATCGCCAAGCGCGCGCCGAGCATGCCGCCGGCCATATTGCACACCGCCATCGGGATCGCCCACGCCCAGACGATGTGGCCGGCCGGGATGAAGAACGACAGCGCGGCGATGTTGGTCGCCATGTTCACCACCTTGGCCGACGCGGTGGCGTGCAGGAAGTCGAAGGCGAAGAAGCGGATGAACAGGAAGGCGAGGAAGCTGCCGGTGCCCGGGCCGAACAGGCCGTCGTAGAAGCCGATCGCCGCGCCGAGCAAGGCCGCGTTGACCCGCTCGCGCCGGGTGATCTCCTTCGGCTTGTGCAGACTGCCGAAGTCCTTCTTGATGAAGGTGTAGATCGCCATGCCGATCAACAGCATGAAGATCAGCGGCTTCATCACCTTGACCGGGATGTAGCTGACCGCGGTGGCACCGGCGAACGAGAACGCGAACGCGAAGCCGGCCGCCGGCAGGATCAGCGCCCACGGCAGCCTGACCCGGCGCAGGTACTGGCGGGTGGCCATGCCGGTGCCGGACACCGAGGCGAACTTGTTGATGCCGAACAGCGTGGCCGGCGGCAGATTGGGCAACAGGTTGAACAGGCCGGGGATCTGCACCAGCCCGCCGCCGCCGACCGCGGCGTCGATCAGGCCGGAGACGAAGGCAATACCACCCAGAAAGACCAGGATTTCCATCGAGAACATCCTTGGGGGAGGGAAAGCGGGCGCACAGGTTGGCTGCACACCCGAAACGCCCCGCTGGGCCGGGTCGGCCGCGGGCAGCCCGGCAGTATACACCCGATGACGTGGTAATTACCGGGGTGACCACCCGTTCGCCCAAGCTAAGCCGCGCTCCAGCGAGCGCCGGCCGACCAGTTTGCCGTGGGCGGCAAGGTTGGCCGAAGCACAAGAAAAAAGCCGCCCCGGGCGGGGCGGCTATCAAGATCAGGAAAACGCGGTCGGTGATCAGCTGTGCTCGACGGCCTTCACCAGGTCTTCGACCACTTTCTTCGCGTCGCCGAACACCATCATCGTCTTGTCCATGTAGAACAGCTCGTTGTCGAGACCGGCGTAACCGGCGTTCATCGAGCGCTTCACCACGATGGTGGTGCGCGCCTTGTACGCCTCGAGGATAGGCATGCCGTAGATCGGGCTCGCCTTGTCCTTCTGCGCCGCCGGGTTCACCACGTCGTTGGCGCCGATCACCAGCACCACGTCGGTGTTGGAGAAGTCGGAGTTGATCTCCTCCATCTCCAGCACCTGCTCGTACGGCACCTCGGCCTCGGCCAACAGCACGTTCATGTGGCCCGGCATCCGGCCGGCCACCGGGTGGATCGCGTAACGCACGGTCACGCCCTTCTCGGTGAGCTTGTCGGCGAATTCCTGCAGCGCGTGCTGGGCGCGCGACACCGCCAGGCCGTAACCCGGCACGATGATCACGCTGTCGGCGTTGCCCATCAGGAACGCCGCATCGTCGGCCGAACCGGACTTGTAGTTCTTCGGACCCGACGCGGCCGCGCCGCCGGCCGCCGTCTCGGTGCCGAAGCCGCCGAGCAGCACCGACACGATCGAGCGGTTCATCGCACGGCACATGATGTACGACAGGATCGCACCGGACGAGCCGACGCAGGCGCCGGCGATGATCAGCACCGGGTTGTTCAGCGTGAAGCCGATACCGGCGGCCGCCCAGCCCGAGTACGAGTTCAGCATCGACACCACCACCGGCATGTCGGCGCCGCCGATCGGGATGATCAGCGTCACGCCGAGCACCAGCGCGACCGCCACCATCGCCAGGAAGGCGGCGTGGCTGTCGGTGGTGAAGTAGGCGGCACCGAAGCCGACCATGGCGATCGCCAGCAGCAGGTTCAACAGATGTTGACCGCCGAACGACACCGCCTTGGAGCCGAACTTGCCGGACAGCTTGCCGTAGGCGATCACCGACGCGGTGAAGGTGATCGCGCCGATGAAGGCGCCGATGAACAGCTCGACCTTCTGCACCGGCGTGTGTTCCTGACCGGTGTGGAAGATCGCGGCGACCGCGATCAGCACCGCCGACAGGCCGACCAGCGAGTGCATCGCGGCGACCAGTTCCGGCATGCCGGTCATCTCGACGGTCTTGGCCTTCCAGGTGCCGATCAGCGCGCCGGCGGCGATCGCACCGCCGAGCAGCGCCCAGATCGGCTTGTCCATGATCATCAGCGTGGTGACCACCGCGATCAGCATGCCGACCATGCCGAAGGTGTTACCGCGGCGCGCCGAGGTCGGCGACGACAGCCCCTTGAGCGCGAGGACGAACAGCACCGCCGCGACCAGATAAAGAATGGCAGAAATGTTTTGCATGGCTGGGCGTCCTTATTTTTTCTTCTTCTTGAACATGTCGAGCATGCGCTGGGTGACCAGGAAGCCACCGAAGATGTTGATGCTCGCCAGGAAAATGCCGATCGCACCGAGCACCGAGGTCAGCGTGATCTGCGCGCCGTTGATGTCGACGACCTGCAGCAGCGCGCCGACGATGATGATGCCCGAGATGGCATTGGTCACCGCCATCAGCGGGGTGTGCAGCGCCGGGGTGACGTTCCACACCACGTGGTAACCGACGAACACCGCCAGCACGAACACGGTCAGACTGGTGATAAACGGATCTACTACCATGAAACTCTCCTGAATTCGTTCAACCGCACCGGCTTAGGCGGTGGTCGGGACAGCGGAAGGCGCCGGCGCGGCGGCCGACTGGCCGAAGCGCACTTCGCCGGCGTGCGTCACCAGCGTGGCGGCGAGCAGCTCGTCTTCCAGGTTGATCGAGAAGCCCTCCTTGGTGAGCATCAGGCTCAGGAAGGTCAGCAGGTTCTTGGCGTACAGCGCCGACGCGTCGCCAGCCATCAGGCCCGGCAGGTTCGGCGTGCCGACCACGGTCACGCCGTTGTCGGTGCGCAGCACCTCGCCACAGCGGGTCGATTCGACGTTGCCGCCAGATTCGGCCGCCATGTCGATGATCACGCTGCCGGCCTTCATCGCCGCCACGGTCGCGGCGGACAGCAGGCGCGGTGCCGGCTTGCCCGGGATCAGCGCGGTGGTGATCACGATGTCGGCAGCCTTGGCGTGCTTGTCGACCAGCTCGGCCTGACGGCGCTTGTAGTCGTCGGACATTTCCTTGGCATACACGCCGTCGCTGGCCGCCTTTTCCTCGTCGGTCATCGGCACCTCGACGAACTTCGCGCCGAGCGACTCGACCTGCTCCTTGGTCGACGGGCGCACGTCGAACGCCTCGACCACCGCGCCGAGGCGCTTGGCGGTCGCGATCGCCTGCAGGCCGGCCACGCCGACGCCGAGGATCAACACCCGCGCCGGTTTCACCGTACCGGCCGCGGTCATCAGCATCGGCATGAAGCGCGGGTAGTATTGGTTCGCTAGCAGCACCGCCTTGTAACCGGCGATGTTGTTCTGGCTGGACAGCACGTCCATCGACTGCGCACGGGTGGTGCGCGGCAGCAGCTCCAGCGCGAACGCCGACACCTTCTTGGCAGCGAGCTTGGGCAGGTCCGGGTTGCTATACGGCGCCAGCATACCGATCAGCACTGCGCCGTCCTTTAGCGCGGCGATGTCGTCGGCCGGCAGCGCGCGCACGCTCAGCACGATGTCGCCGGCGGCCAGCGCCGCCTGACGGCTGTCGGCCAACGTTGCGCCCGCGTCCTGGTAGGCAGCGTCCAGCACGGCCGAAGCCACACCGGCGCCTTTTTCCACCACCACCGAGTGCCCGAGACCCACGAGTTTCTTCACCGTTTCCGGCGTCGCGGCGACGCGCGTCTCGTTGGCCACGCGCTCGGCCACAATGGCGATCTGCATGGTTTCCCTTTCAATAAGTAGCAAGTAATGGTTGTAGCGAACGACCGTGGGACGCATCAGCCATACGGACGTAATCCGCCTAATTCTAAAGCACGAGTTTTGCTAAAGCGCAATGAAATTACAAAATCGCGACATTTTCCACCCAGCGGAATTGCATTTCAGAAAAATCGTTGCCGATGCCCGCGCCGACCGCTTACAAAGGCCACGATGCTAGGCAAGTCGATACCGGTATTTGCTGACCAAGATCAGACAAGCAACAGCCGGCGTGGTATTTCGCCGACAGTTTTCAAGACCAACCCCCGACCCGCCGCAAAACCTTGCCCTGCCTTGATCGTAGTGCATTGGACCGCGGCAGCCATGTCAGCCAACCTCCGCATCAACAGCCAAAACCCCCATGGCATGAACCCTACTTAATCTTGGCGCGGAACTGTGCGAAAATGGCAGACTCTGCAACGAGTACGGGATGCAACAGCAATGATTCTGGTCACCGGCGGCGCCGGCTATATCGGCTCGCACACCTGCCTCGAGCTACTGAACGCCGGCCACGAGTTGGTCGTGCTCGACAACCTGAGCAACAGCAAGGCCGAGTCGCTGCGTCGGGTGCAGGCACTGACCGGCAAGACGCTGCAGTTCGTCGAGGGCGACATCCGCGACGCGGAGACGCTGGATGCGGTATTCCGCTACCCGATCGACGCGGTGATCCACTTCGCCGGACTGAAGGCGGTCGGCGAGTCGGTCGCCAAGCCGCTCGAGTACTACGACAACAACGTCACCGGCACCTTGACGCTGCTGGCGGCGATGCGCCGGCACGGGGTGAAGAAGTTCGTGTTCAGCTCGTCGGCGACGGTGTATGGCGACCCGCACGCGGTGCCGATCCTGGAAGATTTTCCGCTCTCGGCCACCAATCCTTACGGTCGCAGCAAGCTGATCATCGAAGAGATACTGCGCGACCTGATCAAGGCCGAACCGGACTGGCGCATCGCGATCCTGCGCTACTTCAATCCGGTCGGCGCGCACGAGAGCGGCCAGATCGGCGAAGACCCGAACGGCCTCCCGAACAACCTGATGCCGTTCGTCAGCCAAGTCGCGATCGGCAAGCTGCCCCGGCTTAAGGTGTTCGGCAACGACTACCCGACACCGGATGGTACCGGGGTACGCGACTATATCCACGTGGTTGATCTGGCATTGGGGCACCTGAAAGCACTCCAGGCCCTGTCGACCGACGGGCTGCTTACCGTCAACCTCGGCACCGGCCAGGGCTATTCCGTGCTTGAAATGATCAAGGCTTTTGAACAAGCCAGCAGCCGGAGCGTCCCTTTCGATCAGGTCGAGCGCCGTCCCGGCGATATCGCCGTCTGCTACGCCGATCCGGCGCTGGCGGAGCGATTACTTGGCTGGAAGGCCGAACGCGGCCTGAAGGAGATGTGCGAAAGCAGCTGGCAGTGGCAGAGCAACAATCCGGCCGGCTTTCCGTAAAATACACCTCGATTTCAAACACACACTTCGTATCACAGGATAGCGATAGATGATTCTTGTCACCGGCGGCGCCGGCTTCATTGGCGGCAACTTTGTACTCGACTGGCTGGCCGGCTCCGACGAGCCGGTGCTCAACCTCGACAAGCTCACCTACGCCGGCAACCTCGATACCCTGGCCACACTCAAAGACGACCCATGCCATCACTTCGTCCGTGGCGACATCGGCGATCGTGAGCTGGTGGCACGGCTGTTGAGCGAACACCGCCCGCGCGCGGTGATCAACTTTGCCGCCGAGAGCCACGTCGACCGCTCGATCCACGGCCCGAGTGAGTTCATCCAGACCAATGTGGTCGGCACCTTCAATCTGCTCGAAGCGGTGCGCGGCTACTGGAATGAGCTGGAGGGTGAGGCCAAGCAGGCGTTCCGCTTCCTGCACGTCTCCACCGACGAGGTGTACGGCACCCTGTCGGCCGACGATGCGCCGTTCGCCGAAACCCACACCTACGAGCCGAACAGCCCGTACTCGGCGTCCAAGGCCGCCTCCGACCATCTAGTGCGCGCCTGGCACCATACCTACGGCCTGCCGGTGCTGACCACCAACTGTTCGAACAACTACGGCCCTTACCATTTCCCGGAAAAGCTGATCCCACTGGTGATCCTGAATGCGCTGGCCGGCAAACCGCTGCCGATCTACGGCGACGGTCAGCAGGTGCGCGACTGGCTGTACGTAAAAGACCACTGCGCCGCGATCCGCCGCGTGCTGGAAGCCGGCCGACTCGGCGAGACCTATAACGTCGGCGGCTGGAACGAAAAGCCCAACCTCGAAGTGGTGCACACCATCTGCGCCATGCTCGACGAACTACGCCCGCGCGCCGACGGCGAACGCTACGCCAGCCAGATCACCTTCGTGCAGGATCGCCCCGGTCATGACCGCCGCTACGCGATCGACGCGACGAAGCTCGCGCGCGAACTGGGTTGGAAGCCGGCCGAGACCTTCGACACAGGCATCCGCAAGACCGTCGCCTGGTATCTGGACAACCCAGAATGGATCGGCAACGTCACCAGCGGCGCCTACCGCGACTGGGTAGCCACCCACTACGGAGCCTGATCATGACCCGCATCCTGATCACCGGGGCCAACGGCCAGGTCGGTTTCGAGTTGCAACGGGCGCTGGCGCCACTGGGCGAGGTTATCGCCTGCGACCGCCAACAACTGGATCTGACCGATTCGGCCAACATCGCCGCGGTACTCACGCAGTTCCAGCCCGACATCATCGTCAACCCGGCAGCCTACACCGCCGTGGATCGGGCCGAGACCGAGCAGGCTGCCGCGATGGCAATCAATGCCACCGCCCCAGCGCTGTTGGCCGACTGGTCGGCCCAGCACGATGCACTGCTGGTGCATTACTCGACCGACTACGTGTTCGACGGCGAGAAAGATGGTGCCTATGTCGAAGACGACGCCTCCAATCCGCAATCGGTCTATGGCCGAAGTAAATGGGAAGGCGAACAGGCGGTCCGTGCCAGTGCCTGCCGCCAACTGATCCTGCGCACCGGCTGGGTGGTCGGCGCCCATGGCAACAACTTCCTGAAGACCATCCTACGCCTGGCCAAGGAGCGCACCAGCCTGTCGATCGTCGCCGACCAAATCGGCGCCCCAACCTCGGCCGCGCTGATCGCGGATGTAACTTCTCAGCTCTTGGGGCGTTACCTACAGCAGCCGGCCGGATTCCCATTCGGCACTTACCACCTGACGGCATCAGGTAGCACCAGCTGGTACGACTATGCCCGCCATGTAGTGACATTGGCCGAACAGGCCGGTTTGGAACTGGCTCTGCACCCCGACGTCATTCAGCCGATCCCGACCAGCGGCTACCCCTTGCCTGCGCCACGGCCGGCCAACTCGCGACTGAACTGCGACAAGTTGAGCAAAACCTTCGATCTGACCCTGCCCACTTGGCAGCAAGGAGTCGGCTACGTGTTTGTGCAACTGAACGACTGAAATCGATAGGCATCGCAAAGAACATGAAACGCAAAGGCATCATCCTCGCCGGCGGCTCCGGCACCCGCCTCTACCCGGCGACTCTTGCGGTCAGCAAACAACTGCTGCCGATCTACGACAAACCGATGATCTACTACCCGCTCAGTACCCTGATGCTGGCGGGCATCCGCGACATCCTGATCATCTCCACCCCACAGGACACGCCGCGCTTCGAACAATTGCTCGGTGACGGCAGCCAGTGGGGCATCAACCTGCAATACACTGTGCAACCGAGCCCCGACGGCCTGGCCCAGGCTTTTATTCTCGGCGAGTCGTTCATTGATGGCCACCCGTCGGCATTGATATTGGGGGATAACATCTTTCACGGCCACGACCTGGGCGGCACCCTCAGGGTCGCCGACGCTAAGCCAGACGGTGCCACGGTGTTTGCCTACCCAGTGCACGACCCGGAGCGTTACGGGGTAGTCGAATTCGACGCCACTGGCCGCGCGGTCAGCCTGGAAGAGAAACCGCAGCAACCCAAATCGCGTTATGCCGTTACCGGCCTGTATTTTTATGACTCTCAAGTTGTCGACATCGCCAAAGCGGTCAAGCCATCCCATCGAGGCGAATTGGAAATCACCTGCGTCAACGCCGCCTATCTACAGCAAGGCAAGCTTGACGTCCAGCGGCTGGGGCGCGGCTACGCATGGCTAGACACCGGCACGCACGAATCGATGCTGGAAGCCAGCCAATTTATTCACACCATCGAAACCCGTCAGAGCTTTAAAGTCTGCTGCCCGGAAGAAATCGTCTGGCGCAACGGCTGGATCAGCGATGCAACGTTGGCTGAGCACGCCGACCGCTTGAGTAAAACCGGCTACGGTCGCTATTTGCGGCAATTGCTCGACAGCCCCCATTAAGCGTAACTATGAAGCTAATTCCGACGGCCATTCCTGACGTACTGATGATCGAACCCACGGTGCATCACGACCAGCGTGGCTATTTTCTGGAAAGCTTCAACCAACGCGAATTTGAGCAACAGTTAGGCCGCCCGGTAGCTTTTGTGCAGGACAATCACTCGCATTCAGTGCACCGGGTATTGCGTGGCCTCCATTACCAAATAGGCAAACCGCAGGGCAAACTGGTTCGTGTCACAGAGGGTGAAGTCTTTGACGTTGCGGTCGATTTACGGCAGAGCTCACCCACATTCGGTCAGTGGGTCGGCGGTATTCTCTCAGCTGAAAATCACTATCAGCTGTGGATACCGGAAGGGTTTGCTCATGGCTTTTATGTGCTATCACCCACGGCAGATCTACATTACAAATCGACTGAATATTGGCACCCGGATGGTGAGCGTACCATTCTATGGTCTGATGCAGCTCTAGCAATCAAATGGCCTTTATCAGGACTGCCTATTTTGTCCAATAGAGATTCATTTGGGCAAGCATTTAAGGCAGCGGAAACTTACTTATAACCCTCATCTCATGAAACAGAAAAAAATCG
Source organism: Crenobacter sp. CS_VA4 (assembly GCF_055597485.1). Lineage (NCBI taxonomy): Bacteria > Pseudomonadati > Pseudomonadota > Betaproteobacteria > Neisseriales > Neisseriaceae > Crenobacter > Crenobacter sp. CS_VA4. The sequence continues at coordinate 23,508 of NZ_JBVMAE010000027.1, read as the reverse complement.
CTATCCTTCAGTCAAACTATATCCCGTGGAAAGGATATTTCGACTTAATTGCAGCGGTCGATGAGTTTGTAATATATGACGATATGCAATACACAAAGAATGACTGGCGCAATCGCAACAAAATCAAGACTCCAAAAGGGACTGAATGGATAACAATTCCAGCCGGGAGCAACATTAAAAGACGGATACGCGATGTCGAGCTTTCCGACACTCGCTGGCAAAAAGATCACTGGCGAACAATTGAGAACAACTATCGCCGCGCGCCACATTTTGAAGAAGTCGCAGAGATATTTAAGCCTTTATACACTGAGCACCCGCACACTAATTTATCATTGCTAAATAGAACGTTCATAGAAACAGTATGCTCTTTCCTGAAAATACCCACAAAAATTAGCTACTCTTGGGATTACCAACTATTAGAAGTAGGAAAAACCACACGACTGGCGGACATTTGCCAACAGGCAGGAGCCAATGAATACATATCTGGGCCTGCCGCCAAAGACTATATCGACGAAACATGTTTTTTAAATAGTGCAATTAAACTCACATGGTACGATTATTCTGACTACAAAGAATACCCTCAACTCTGGGGCGAGTTCAACCATTATGTAACCATTCTTGATTTACTGTTCAATACAGGAAGAGATGCACCTTCTTATATGAAGTTTGGCAAAGAAAACTAAAATGAAAACATACATATATGGGGCTGGCACGTACGCCCACTTACTAGCCGAGCTAGCACAAGAACTAGGCATAAAGCCAGATGGATTTATCAGTGACATCCAAACCGACTCCGGCACAGCTGGAAATTACAAAGACGTTACGTCAGGCGACAACAGCATTAAAATCATCCTTGGGATTGGGTATTCAAATTTAAAAGCAAGGCTAGAAGTAATTGAAAAAATCAAATCAGATGGGCACGAGCTCATTAGCTTAATCCATCCCGCTGCATGCATACATCAGAGCGCTCAGATTGGTAATGGTGTTGTTATTATGCAAAATAGCACCATTGATCGACACTGTGTAATAGGAGATGGTGTTGTTGCATGGCCTGGAGCGTGCATAAACCACGACTCCACCATTGGAAAAAACACTTTTCTATCTCCAAATGCAGTTATCTGCGGCTTTAGCAACGTAGGGGATTCATGCTTTGTTGGCGCTAATGCAACTGTCGTTGACAAACAAAACATTCCTAACAACACGTTTATAAAATCAGGTGAAGTTTACTTCAAAAAGGATCAAGAATGACAATAATTCCTTTCAACAAGCCATATTCACATGGTCGGGAGCCTGTCTATATTGCAGAGGCAATTACCTCTGGGAAAACATCTGGCGATGGGGCATTTACAAAAAAGTGCCACCAGTTTTTCGAAAAAAATTATAATTTTAAAAAAACATTACTGACCACGTCCTGCACTGATGCTCTTGAGATGTCAGCCATTTTGCTTGACATCAAACAGGAGGATGAAGTAATTCTGCCCTCTTTTACATTTGTTTCGTCAGCTAATGCTTTTGCACTACGTGGGGCAACTTTGGTTTTTGCGGATAGCGCCAAAGACAACCCCAATATTGACCCTGAACAGCTTGAACAGCTGATTTCCAGAAAGACCCGCGCTATCGTCGTTGTCCACTACGCAGGCGTAGCCTGCGACATGGACAAGATTCTAGAAATTGCCAATCGCCACAACATTCCTGTCGTTGAAGATGCAGCTCAAGCAATTGACTCTTTTTACAAAGGCAAACCGCTTGGAAGCATTGGCACGTTCGGCGCATTTTCATTTCATGAAACAAAGAACATCATATCTGGCGAAGGTGGTTTGCTTGCTATCAATGATGAGCAGCATATTTTACGCGCTGAAATTATCAGAGAAAAGGGAACCAATCGTTCTTCATTTTTCCGTGGAGAAGTCGCGAAGTATGGCTGGGTTGATATCGGATCATCATTTCTCCCTTCCGATATAATTGCTGCCTATCTTTATGCGCAGCTCGAAGAAATGAAAACCATTCAATCCCGCCGAAAGGAAATCTGGAATAGATACTACCAGAATCTTTTTCCTCTTGCGGAGAATGGGTTTATTAAGCTTGCAAGCATCCCCACCTGGGCGTCAAATAACGCACACATGTTTTATTTAGTGTGTTCATCCCTAGAAGAACGCACGAAGCTTATAGAGCATCTAAAATCCAATGGCGTCATGGCCACGTTCCATTATCTTTCACTGCATTCCAGTCCATATTTCGCACAAAAGCACAATGGTCGACCATTACCAAACAGTGATCACTACACTGACTGCTTGGTTCGATTACCACTGTTTTATGAGCTAGCACCAGAACAAATCGATAAAATCTGCTATTTAATCCACTCATTTTATCAAGATCATTCATGAGCTTTTTCAAAGCTGGTCTTACTTTCGCCATCCCTACTGCTTGCAAATTGCTGGCGGGCCTCCTAGCAGTAAAAATTATAGCTCTTTACCTAGGGGCCAGCGGACTTGGCCAGCTTGGTCAGTTCATGAGCTTAATGACAATCGTCACACTCATAGCGGGGGGCGGCATATCAACAGGCATCATAAAATATGTTGCTGAGTTCAAGGAAGATAAAGAAAAGCTCAGTCATTACACTCGAGTTGCCAGCTTAATAACAGCTGGAACAACAGCCATTTTAGCTATTGCTTTGGCGGTTCTTTCCTCGAAAATCTCTGTGTTATTGTTTGGCACGACCAATAAGAGTACCATAATACAAGTACTCGCAATTGCACAGATAGCAATAGCCTTTAGCACATTTTTTCTTGGCTTGCTCAATGGTCATCGCTATGTGAAAGCTTTCGCCACCGTTAGCGTTCTTTCCATTATTTTTGGCACTTTGGGTGTTCTAGTCGGCAGCCGTTGGTTTGGACTAAGCGGAGCTATGTATGGGTTAATGTGGCAAGCATCCTGCCAGATAATATTTCTATTTTCTTGGTATAGAAATTCGCTAAAGGCATCGTGGCTTGATATAAAACCCCTTTGGGAAAAGAGTATTGCAAAAAAATATTCTCATTATACTTTGATGACTTTGACGACGGTTGCCACCATGCAAGTTTCCCAAGTCATCATCAGGAATATTATTTCCTCTCACTCTGGCTGGACTGCAGTCGGTTACTGGCAGGGGGTTTCCCGAATCTCCGATGCTTATCTGCAATTCATCACAATAGTCTTAGCCAATTATTACATGCCGAGGCTTTCTGAATTAAAAGAAAAAAAGGATGTAATTCGGGAAGTAAAGAATGCCTACAAGATAGTAATTCCCATTATATTGATACTTGCACCAAGCATAGTATTTTTTAAAGAAACGATCATAAAACTATTGTTTTCAGCCAGCTTTTTACCAATGAGCAATCTTTTTATTTGGCAAATGGGGGGCGATTTTTTTAAGGTGATGGCGTACATAATAGGTTATGTTGCAGTAGCAAAATCAGCAGTCCATTTTTATATTGGCGCAGAAATTTTCCAAGCTGGACTCGCTTTATTATTAAGTTATATATTTGTGCAAGAATTTGGAGTGCTAGGTGCCGTATATGCCTACTTCCTTACATACATAATTTATGCTATTTGCTCAGTTTTTGCGTTTTACTGCTACGCAAGAAAACTTAATTAAACATGAAGAAAATATTATTCGTTTACGGATCAATGCATCTTGGCGGCATTGAAACCTTTCTGATTCGCTTAGCCGCCAGCTTGAGAAAACGAAATATCAAAGCAACAGTTTTGCTGTTTAACAAAGCTGGGCACCCTGCCATTTTAAAGTCATTGTCCGAAGTTGCAGAAATTAAATATATTGACGAAATATTCAAATTCAAACCTTTTTATTTTGACGCTCTGACAGCAATAAATATATTCGCCCCCTTTTCAAAGAAGAAAACAAAAACCCTTCTTCAGGATATCGACCACATTCATTTTTTTGACAGCTTCTCCATGATGCTTTGCATGAGGATTTTAAAATTCACGTCAGCATCTGGAGTGAAAATATCGGGAGGACTGTACCATCAAAATGAATACTCTTATTGGAGAACAAAGGGCTGCTATTTTTTAAATTGCCTAAATAATTTTTTCAGCAAGACGCTCCCCGAGGAGAATTTTCTATTTTTCAATGAAAAGTCACGCGATAATTTACGACACCAATATAAGCGAAGCTTTTCCAAGTCCTCCCTTCTACCTGTCGGCGTTGACATCTCTGCATATGGCATGAGGGATTTATCAAAAATTGACAAACTTAAAATTGTATCGATTGGGCGGATTACTGATTTCAAAAAATATAACTTCCAATTTATAAGATCATTAGAGACACTCCATGAAAAAGGCCGTAAATTTAGCTACCATATTTATGGTGACGGCCCACTTCTAAGCGATCTTCGCAATGCAATCTCACGTAGTAAAGTTTCTACTTTTATCCATTCACATGGCGCAATAGATTATCCCGAATTTAAGAAAGTAGTATCAGATGCATTCCTATTTATTGGCAGCGGCACAGCATTAGTAGAAGCAGCTGCATGCGGCGTGCCTGCATTAATTGGCATTGAGTCAGAAGATAGCGAGCAAACTTATGGGTTTTTACACGATATAAAAGGGCTTTCCTATCATGAAAAGGGACTCCCTATTGAAAAAAGATCTTTTTCTTATTTTTGCGACTGGCTACAATCTGTTACAGATAAAAACTACACATCAATTTGCTATAAATCCTTAGAAAAGGCCGAGGATTTTTCTATTGACAAGTTATTAAATGGGCTAATTTGCATGGACAAAAAAGCGAAGAAGTTATTTTCACAAGATGTAGAAATCAATAGTGTTGCCTTTTTATTTAGCTTGGTAATTGACCGAATTTTTAATAAAAATAAACCCTCTGGATTTTGGCGACGCTATGATTTCGACAACGACTGCTAAAATAAGCCTCTCTATCGCATTGAGTAAAAATAATGACAAGTGAACTGCGTTACCACGATGGTTACGACACCAAGCCAATAGCTTTACCCCGCGCTCACCGTTTTCTAATAACCTCACTCTGTTTTACCTACGCACTTACTCTAGCCGCACTGCCGTTCATTTTTCAAGATAGGGACAACTATCTTATTTACGCAGAAACTTCGGGGACAATCCTGGCTAGATTTGCTGACTCAAGCATTCTTGGCATCCTATTCAATGAGCCAATTTGGCTCATCATTAACATAGTTCTGTCAATCTTTTTGGACCCAGAACTACAGGTAAGACTTATTGTAGGCGTCTCAGCTTTTTTGTTTTCTCTATCCTTTGTTCGGCAAGGAAAGGACTGGCCACAGGCATTATTTTTAATAATGCTGCTTTTTCTTCCACAAGTTCTAAAAAACTATGTCATACATCTGAGGCAAGGCTTAGCCATCTCTATTTTAACTTTTGGCTACTTTTCTAATTCACGCGCCATCAGAAGACTTATTTATATTACGCCTTTTATTCATTCATCAATGTTTTTTATTGTAGCCTTTCATGTACTGGACCAGATAACCGAGAATATTCTACCCAAGGGAAAATCCTTGCTTATGATATTTTTACCGATTTTATTCGGGTTAGTTCTGAACTATGGGCTTCACTTTATAGCAGCTAATGTTGGTGCACGGCAGGCTGCCGAGTATGATTTCACAGGCGCATCGGTTTCTGGCTTTGGCTTTATCTTCTGGCTTACATGGTTGATATTTGCACTATCTCAAGGTAACCTGCTTTTGAAAAAGTGGCCCCTACCTATAAGCCTACTACTATTTTATTTGACCACCTATTTTTCCGTTGATGTAACTGCAAGAATTTTTGAGTCTGCTCTACCATTGCTTCTCATTTCAACTCTGGACCTGCGTGGTGTGCGCAAGCTAATTTGCGCATCAATGCTAATTGTATATTCCATTATTCAATGGGCGATGATTATTCAGACTTATGGCAGCGCCTACCTTATGGTAGGTTAAGGTAACAATTTCATATTTTGCATATTTATCTTCAGAATTAGCATGAGAAGGCCCCCTTCAAATTAACATGAAAATTGCACTCATAATTACTGGCCTAGGGCTTGGTGGTGCCGAGAGGCAGGTAGTAGACTTAGTCGACCGCTTTGCTGATATGGGCCATAGCATTATGCTTATTGCCCTGACAGGAAAAGCCACCATAAGACCAATATCGTCAAAGGTACGTGTCGAATGCCTTGACATGCGAAAAAATCCGTGTAGCTTTATTGCGTCCGCAAAAAAAGCTCGAAATTTAATTAGAGAATTTTCCCCTGACGTAATCCACAGTCATATGGTGCATGCAAACATCTTTGCAAGATTATTGCGTATCACTACTGCCATCCCAAGATTGATTTGTACTGCACACAACACCAACGAAGGTAGCCGTATGCGTGTCAAGGCTTACCGATTGACAGATGCGTTCGCTGATCTCTCTACAAATGTGAGCCAAGAGGCCGTAAGGACTTTTGTAGAAAAAGGGGCAGTACCCGCAAATCGAATGATTGCAGTGCCGAACGGTATTGACACGTACCAATTTACTTTTGACGAGGAAAAGCGCAATCGCATTCGCGCAGAATTGGGATTAGCCGAAAATCAATTTTTGCTTTTAGCCGTTGGCCGATTACAGGCGGCAAAAGACTACCCTAACTTACTTACGGCATTTTCCATCATCACGCTGTCTTACCCAACGGCACGATTGGCAATCGTGGGCACTGGTGAGCTGTTGGATGATTTACAAGCCCTAGCCAAGAAACTGAATATTACTGAGCAGGTACGATTTCTCGGAGTCCGTCGCGATGTGCCCGCATTAATGAGTGCGGCAGATTTGTACGTAATGTCTTCCGCATGGGAAGGATTCCCGCTGGTAGTAGGCGAAGCGATGGCATGCGAACGGTTAGTCGTTTCGACAGATGCAGGTGGCATCAAAGAATGGCTCGGCGATGAAGAGTTTGTCGTTCCATCACGCGATGCTGAAGCGTTAGCGGAAGCAATTGGTCGCGCATTACGATTAAATTCAGCCGAACGTGCAGCCTATGGGAAATCAGGCCGCGCCAGAGTACGGCAGTATTACTCCCTGGACTCTGTAGCTGAACGCTGGCTGTGGATTTATCAGGGTCATTTCGATGCCTAGTCACAAAAAAGCTATTCTTCTGTGTTCCAATACTGCTTGGTCGATTTACAACTTCCGCCCAGGCCTTGTCAAACAACTATTGGCATTGGATTTTGAGGTTATAGCTCTTGCACCATTTGATGAATGCAGTGCCAAACTAGCAGACATGGGCTGTACTGTTGTCGACTTACCCATGTCGGCCAAAGGCATAAACCCAATTCAGGATTTGATGCTAGCCACACGCTTGACGAGACAATACCGCCAGATCAGGCCAGACTTTATTATCCATTACACCATAAAACCCAATATCTACGGTTCGATTGCCGCCAACTTGACCGGTATCCCATGCATCGCCGTCACAACCGGCCTTGGTTACACTTTTGTCAACGACAACTGGGTAGCTCGGGTAGCCCGTGATCTCTACAAATTTGCATTTCGGAGCCCAAAAGAAGTCTGGTTTCTTAATGAGGACGATCGCAAGAGCTTTCTCGACTATGGCTTATTAGCTAATGATAGAGCGGTGTTATTGCGCGGAGAGGGAATAAATACCAATCACTTTCAGCCTATGCCCAAGCCAATGGAAGACGGAAAGATGCGCTTTCTGTTGATTGCACGCATGCTATGGGACAAAGGTGTGGGTGAATTTGTAGACGCTGCTCGACAAATACGAAAACGCCACCCCAATGCTATATTTCAGCTTTTAGGTGCATGTGGCGTGCCCAACCCTAGCGTTATCAGCCGCGATAAAATAGCCGAATGGGAACGTGAAGACGTAGTGGAATATCTAGGTACCACATCCGATGTTCGTCCACTGATCGCTCAAGCTGATTGCTTGGTCCTGCCGTCTTATCGGGAAGGAGTACCACGCACGATGATGGAGGCAGCCGCAATGGGGAAGCCTCTGATTGTTACTGACGTACCGGGCTGCCGAGATGTCGCACAGCATGGGAAAACTGGTCTTTTATGCCCAGCAAAAGATGTTGCAGGATTGATTGCTAGCATCGAACAGATGTTGGCAATGGATGTGACACAACGACAAGCGATGGGATCTGCAGGGCGGCAATTCATGATTGACACCTTTGATGAGACCAAAATTATTGCTCAATATATGAGAACTTTGCAGCAATATGGGATAGTTAGCTAAATCACTTCCCAATACAAAACCGTGAAAAAATCACCCCCAACAAATCATCGGGGGTGAATTCCCCGGTAATGCGGCTGAGCGCATCCTGCGCCAGCCGCAGCGCCTCGGCCATCAGTTCGCTCTGTTCATAGACGATCTCTGCTTCGGCCAACCTTTGCTGGCCTTCGCGCAGTGCTTCCAGATGACGTTCGCGGGCCAAGAATAGGCCTTCTTCGGCGCCGTGCCAGCCGACCTGGGCCAGCAGTTGCTGGCGCAGCAGTTCGACCCCTTCGCCGCTCTTGGCCGACAGGCGCACGCTGGCGTGGCCGTCTTCGTGGCTCAGGCCGGCGGCTTCGCCGGTGAGGTCGATCTTGTTGTAGACGAATAGGCGCGGCAGGCGGGTGGGGAGCTGGGCGATCAGCGTCTGCATCTCGAAGGTTAAGCCGTCGCGCTGGTCGATCAGCACCAGCGCGAGGTCGGCCTTTTCGACTGCGGCCCAAGTGCGTTCGATGCCGACCTTCTCGACCACGTCGTCGGTATCGCGCAGACCGGCGGTGTCGATGATGTGCAGCGGCACGCCATCGATGACGATTTCCTCGCGCACGGTGTCGCGGGTGGTGCCGGCGATGTCGGTGACGATGGCGATGTCGTCGCCGGCCAGCGCGTTCATCAGGCTGGACTTGCCGACGTTGGGCGGGCCGACCAGTACGACGTGCATGCCCTCGCGCAGCAGGGCCCCCTGGCGGGCGGTGCCGAGCACCTTGGCGACCTGGGCCTGCAGGCCGGCGAGCTTGCCGCGGGCGTTGGCGGCCTCGAGGAAGTCGATGTCTTCCTCGGGGAAGTCGAGGGTGGCTTCGACCAGCATGCGCAGGTTAATCAGCTCGTCGACCAACACGTGGATCTCGTGCGAGAACGCGCCCTTCAGCGATTTAAGCGCGCTCTTGGCGGCGTCTCGCATCGGTAAGCCGTAGAAATCGATAAGCCTGTCAAAGCCTCATATCGGTTGAAGCAAATGCCAGTGACAGAAAAAGCATAACGACGAGCCGGGCAGCACGATAAAGCCGTGATGCCGGCACAAGGGAAGGCAGGGGTTCAATCCAGACGGTGCTTGGCTTTTTCGTAGACATCGCTTTTGTCGCGCTTGCCGACGGAGACGACCACAATAATGATCTGACCATCATCCACTTCGTAGACCAGCCGGTAACCAAGTTGCCGGAGCTTGATCTTGTAGCAGTCTGGCATGTTGTGCAGCCTGGCTGACGGCACGCGGGGGTTCTGAGCCCTTTCTTTCAGTTTCTTGGCGAACTGCAGGCGGACGGTGGCATCCAGCTTGCGCCACTCTCTTTCGGCCTCTTCCCGGAAAACGATCTCATAACTCATCCAGGTCGACCTTGACGGTAGGCTGGTTGCGCCGTTCGATGACCAGTTTCGCGTCTTCCAGGTCCTCAAGGTAATCCATCAATCGCTCGTACTGTTTTGCCGACATCAGGTACGCTTCGGGCCGGTTGTGGTTGAGCACGGCTACCGGTGCGTCTCCGGCTTCACGGAGAACGCCGGCAAAGTTACGCTTGAGTTCGGTGACGCTGACCGCCACGTTTGCGAGTACCAAGTCCATATCTCATCGCTCCTGAGCTGCTGAATTTGATGTCAAATTCAGTGTTGAATATAACATTCATTCAATCGTTGACCAAGCCGCAAGGTTGGATGAACGGCCGGCCGTCCCTGCCTCGTGGGCCGTATTGGCAAACTCGCACAGCCGTTCCAGCCGCAAGGCGAGGCTATCGGCCTTGGGGGCTGACGGGTGGTCTTGCCGGCTGTCCGGGCATGGGGGTCGGGCCGCTTTCGCAGCCGTCACTCGGCGGCGACGGATGGGCCTTGCAACTGCGGTGCAATCACAGCGACTTGATGCGCTCGATCGTGTCCGGGTACTGCTTGACCATCTGAATCAGTAGCGCGGCTTGGGCATTGGGGTGGGAGCGGCCTTGCTCCCAGTTTTCCAACGTGCGGGGGTTGGTGCGCAGGTAGCGCGCAAACACCGCACGTGACACGTTCAGCCGCTCGCGCAGGGCCAGCAGGTCATGGGGGGTGACTTGTGGGGCGGGTGGGGTGTCGTCCAGCGCGTGGCTGCGCAGCGTCAGCTTGCCGCGCCGGCTTTGCTCCAGGGCGTCGAAGCCCTCGGCCAATTCTGCAAACAGGTTGCGCTTCATGGTTCACTCCTTGCGGCAAGCTCACGCTTCAGCATGGCGTTCAGGGCTTGGCGCTCTTGCGCGGTTAGATCGCTCATTTCGTCCTTGTCGTAGAGGGTGAACAGCCAGAACTGGCCGCCGCCGTCCCACCAGTAGTAAATCACCCGCAGCCCGCTGCGTTTGCCTTTGCCACGTCGTTTGTCGGCGTGGCGGACCTTGCGCAAGCCGCCTGTGCCCTCGATCACATTCCCTGCTTCGGGGTTTGCCATGAGCGCGGCCTGCAGTGCGCGGAAGCCTTCGTCGTCCAGATAGTCCGGACGGTAGCGGGCGAAGGCCGGGAGTTCTACGAATAGGGCTTTCGTGCCAAAACTATACGTTATCTACGTATGAATAGAAACAGGCCTTGCCCGTTGCTGGCGTGAGATGGCTGATGCGTTGCACATTTGCCCGTCAGACCGGTGCAAGAACACCGGCCGCGCCGGCGAACGTCTGCGGAAGTGAAATCATTTCCCGATACAGAACCTCGAAAAAATCACCCCCAACAAATCATCAGGGGTGAATTCCCCGGTGATGCGGCTGAGCGCGTCCTGCGCCAGCCGCAGCGCCTCGGCCATCAGTTCGCTCTGCTCGTAGACGATCTCGGCTTCGGCCAACCTTTGCTGGCCTTCGCGCAGTGCTTCCAGATGGCGTTCGCGGGCCAGGAACAGGCCTTCTTCGGCACCGTGCCAGCCGACTTGGGCCAGCAGCTGCTGGCGCAGTAGCTCGACCCCCTCCCCGCTCTTGGCCGACAGCCGGACGCTGGCGTGGCCATGTTCCTGGCTGAGGCCGGCGGCTTCGCCGGTCAGGTCGATCTTGTTGTAGACGAACAGGCGCGGCAGGCGGGTGGGGAGCTGGGCTATCAGCGTCTGCATTTCGGCGGTCAGACCGTTGCGCTGGTCGATCAGCACCAGCGCCAGGTCGGCCTTCTCTACCGCTGCCCAGGTGCGTTCGATGCCGATCTTCTCGACTACGTCGTCGGTGTCGCGCAGGCCGGCGGTGTCGATGATGTGCAGCGGCACGCCATCGATGACGATTTCCTCGCGCACGGTGTCGCGGGTGGTGCCGGCGATGTCGGTGACGATGGCGATGTCGTCGCCGGCCAGCGCGTTCATCAGGCTGGACTTGCCGACGTTGGGCGGGCCGACCAGTACGACGTGCATGCCCTCGCGCAGCAGGGCCCCCTGGCGGGCGGTGCCGAGCACCTTGGCGACCTGGGCCTGCAGGCCGGCGAGCTTGCCGCGGGCGTTGGCGGCCTCGAGGAAGTCGATGTCTTCCTCGGGGAAGTCGAGGGTGGCTTCGACCAGCATGCGCAGGTTAATCAGCTCGTCGACCAACACATGAATCTCGTGCGAGAACGCGCCCTTCAGCGATTTGAGCGCGCTCTTGGCGGCAGTTTCGCTGCTGGCGTCGATCAGGTCGGCGACGCTCTCGGCCTGGGCGAGGTCGAGCTTGTCGTTGAGGAAGGCGCGCTTGGTGAATTCACCCGGTTCTGCCAGGCGGGCGCCGAGCTCGACACAGCGCGCCAGCAGCATCTTCATCACCACCGGGCCGCCGTGACCCTGCAGCTCGATCACGTCCTCGCCGGTGAAACTGTTCGGCCCCGGGAAGTACAGCAAGAGGCCGTTGTCGATCGCACTGCCGTCGGCGGCGTAGAAATCGCTGTAGGTGGTGTAGCGCGGCTTCGGGGTCTTGCCACCGCTGATCGTCTGGGCGAGGGGCAGCAGGTTGGTGCCCGAGACGCGGATCACGCCGACGCCGCCGCGCCCCGGGGCGGTGGCGATGGCGGCGATGGTGACGGGGCTGTAGGCGAGCGACATGGTGGTTTCCTGCGGTAATACGGTCAAGGTTGGCCGAACCGGTCTCGGCCCCCCCTCTGTGACCGCCTGCCGTTGGTCGTATGCGTGGCGGCGCGCCGTGTCGGCGGGGTGTCGTCGGGATGCGGGATAAAACCGCTTCGGCCAACCCTCTCCGAGGGATTCTCAAAATATCCGGCGGGTCGATCCGGACTGGCTGCGACTCTACCCGATTCGGGCGCCGGGCGAAAAGCCGTGGCGCCGGGGTGCCTGCCAGTATGCGCTATGAGGTGGCAGTGGCACACGAGGGGCGCACCGGGTCATGAACGAGGCTCATTGGCTGCGAAGCCCTGTTGTATAATCGTTTTTTGATAAACGCGGCGTTTTGTAATCCATTTTTCAGGGCGGTAATCAAAATCATGGAGCACATTGGGTACCAGTGGTTAGTGCACGAATTTGACGTGCACCCCGTCCAGGACTTTGCCGTACAGACTCGGATCGGGCGAACTCGGTCGACCAAGACGGATGGAGATCATCGGTTTGAAACTTATACGGAAAGCTATCGTCCCGGCGCAACCTTCCGTGAGCATCTGACCTTCGCTTTTCGGTATCAAGGGGTGCATCTGGAGTTCTTGGCTCGGCTGTACCGGTTGCCGGAAGCCAAAGCCGCCCTTGAACAGTGGATCGCCTGCGAGCCAACCGGGTCGTATGCGCGTCGTGCCTGTTTCCTCTATGAGTGGTTGATGCCGACTCGGCTAGATGTGCCGGGCGTTACCCAAGGCAACTATACGGATGCGCTGGACCCGGATGAGTTCGTCGTGGGCGCCTCTGTCAGAAATCAGCGCTGGCGCGTGAATGACAATCTGCCGGGCAGCCGTGATTTCTGCCCGATTATCCGCCGTGTCAGCGACGTGAGGGCGGCAGAGCAGTACGACATGACGGCCAAGCTGGCGGAACTCGAATCTGCCTTCGGCGTTGATCTGATCATGCGCAGCACCGTCTGGCTGACGGTGAAGGAGAGCCGAGCCAGCTTCCTGATCGAGCATGAGCAGGACAAGGAGGATCGTATCCGCCGTTTTGCCGCCGTGATGGAAAGTGAGTGCGGCAAGCATGGCAATCCCTTTACCCCGGAGACGTTGGCCGCCCTGCAAAGTGGCATTCTCGGGGACGCGGCGCTGCGCTATGGTCTGCGCCAGTCGCCGGTCTACGTGGGGCACTCGGAACGCTACCAGCCGGTGGTGGACTACATCGCGCCGCATTGGAGCAACACAGGGTCGTTGCTCTCGGGACTGTCCCGTTTTCTGGATCGGACGCAGGGGAGCTCACCTATCGTGCGGGCGGCGACGGCTTCATTCGGTTTCGTCTACGTACACCCGATGGCTGACGGAAACGGCCGCATCTCGCGTTTCCTGATTAACGACGTGCTGCGCCGGGATGGCGCCGTGCCGGCCCCGATCATCCTCCCGGTGTCGGCGACGATCACCAACAGCACGCATAACCGCGCAGCGTACGATCAGGTTCTCGAACGCTTCTCCCGGCCCTTGCTGCGACATTACGCCGACCAATACCACTTTGGCGACGCCGTCGTTGCCGACGATGGTGTCGAGTACAACCTCCACTTCAGCGGCTACGCTGATGCCCTGCCGGCCTGGTGCTACCCAGACCTCACCCCTCACGTGATCTATATGGCGGGGGTGATTGACGCCACCTTGACTCGTGAAATGCGGGCAGAGGCGAGGTTCCTGCAAGCCAATGACAATGCCAGGGAGGCTATCAAGCGTTTCCTGGAGGCCCCTGACAACGAGCTTGACGGAATTATCCGTAGCATCCGGCAGAATAGGAACAGCATTTCGAACCAACTACGAAAGCGTTACCCGCTGCTGGTTGAAAAGCCCGCGCTGGGCGAGCGAATCGTGCAAGCCGTTGTGACCGCATTCAGCGAATAAGACAGTGATGGAAGCGAATCAAGTGAGTGTACGCGCCGCGTCTGGCGCCAGTATGGAAAAAGCCCGACCGCTTGGGTCGGGCTTCTGGCCTCAGAGGCATTAGGTTCAGCTTTGCAGCTTGGCTTTGTTGGCCTTCTCGATCTGGCGGTTGATGTGCCACTGCTGCGCGATCGACAACAGGTTGTTGATGAAGTAGTACAGCACCAGGCCGGCCGGGAAGAAGAAGAACATCGCCGAGAACGCGATCGGCATGATCTTCATCATCTTCGCCTGCATCGGGTCGGCCGGCGGCGGGTTGAGGAAGGTCTGCGCGAACATGGTAATCGCCATCAGCACCGGCAGCACGAAGAACGGGTCCGGGCGCGACAGGTCGTGAATCCACAGCACCCACGGCGCCTGGCGCAGCTCGACCGACGCGAGCAGCGACCAGTACAGGCCGATGAACACCGGGATCTGGATCAGGATCGGCAGGCAGCCGCCGAGCGGGTTGATCTTCTCGGTCTTGTACATCTCCATCATCGCCTGCTGCAGCTTCATCCGGTCGTCGCCGTGCTGCTCCTTCAGGCGTTCCAGACGCGGCGCCAGCGCCTTCATCTTGCCCATCGAGCGGTATGACGCGGCGGTCAGCGGGTAGAACACCGCCTTGACGATGATGGTCAACAGCACGATCGACCAGCCCCAGTTCAGCACCAGCGCCTGCAGTTTGGTCAACAGCCAGAACAGCGGCGCGGCGAAGATGTGCACCATGCCGTAGTCCTTGACGCGCTCGAAGCCGTCGGCGGTGGCGACCAGGGTGTTGTAGTCTTCCGGACCGGCGTACAGCGGCACGGTGATCGACTCGGACGCGCCCGGCGCCAGCGTCGGCAGGTTCACCAGCGCGGCGGCCGAGAACAGGCCGTTGCCGCTGGCCTTCAGGTCGAACTGGCAGGCCTGCGCGTTCGCGCACACGCCCTTGCCATCGAGCGGGCTCAGGACCCACGCCGACACGAAGTAGTGCTGGACCATCGCCACCCAGCCGTTGTCGGCGTTCTTGACGTAGTCGCCCTTGCCCTTGGCCAGGTCGCCGAACGCCACCTTCTGGAACTTGCCGTCGGCGGTGTACACGGCCGGGCCGGTGTAGGTGGTCGCGAAGCGGCTCTCGCCTTCCGGCGCCTTGTCGTCGCGCAGCAGGCGGAAGTAGGCGGTCGGCGCCAGCGGCGCGGTGCCGGTGTTGGTGATGTCGTAGCGCACGCCGATCTGGTACGAGCCCTTCTTGAAGGTGTACACCTTGCTGACCTTGACGCCGTTGGCTTCCGGCGCGGTCAGTTTCACCTCGACCGTATCGCCGCTGAGCGTGTACTCGGTCTTGTCGGCGCTGAACACGGTCTTATGCGTCGGCAGCGCCGGGTTGCTGGCGGCGATCAGGCCGGTCTGCGCCACGTAGACGCGGCCGCCCTTGTCGGTCAGCAGTTCGAACGGCTTGCTGACATCTTCGGCGGCGTCGTGCTTGAGCAGGTCGAGGCCACGCAGGTCGCCTCCGACGGTGTCGATCTGCGCCTTCAGCACGTCGGTGGTGACGGTGATGCGCTGACCCGAGGTCAACTTGGCGGCCTCGGTGGCCGGCGCGGCAGGCGCGGCGCCCGGCGCGGCCGGCGCGTTGGCGGCGGTCACCGCCGGCTTGGGCGGCGTCTTAGGCGCAAAAAATTCCTGATACCCGAGCAGAATGCCCATGGACAGGACGATGAAAGCTATTAGTCGCTTGGAATCCATCTTCGTACGATTCTCGTCAGGGAACGGGGTCATAGCCGCTGCCGCCCCAGGGGTGGCAGCGCGCCAGGCGCCTCGCCGCCAGATAGCCGCCCTTGATCACGCCGTGCTTGCCCAGCGCCTCGACCGCGTACGCGGAACAGGTCGGCTGGAAGCGACAGCGCGGCGCCAGCCAGGGACTTATCGCCAGCTGGTAGAAGCGGATCAGGAGGATGAGGAGGCGCGACATCGGGCCAGTTTAGCAAAGAGTGCGTCTAATGCCGTCATGGCCTCGGCGCGATTATCGCGCGTGTAGGCCAGTTTGGCGCGTACCACGAAGTCGATGCCGGCAAAGTCGTGCTGGTGAAGGCGGAACCACTCTCGCACGGTGCGCTTGATGTAGTTGCGCCGATTCGCCCGCTTGGCGACCTTCTTGCCGACCACCAGGCCCAGCCGGGCATGGTCGAGGTCGTTCGGCCGGGCGTAAACCTGGAAGTAGCCGTTGCTGCGCGACTGCCGCAAACGAAAAACGGATGAGAACTCATCCGTTTTAAGAAGCCGGTAGGCGCGGCGAAAGCGGTAAGCCAAGCTTACACGGCCAGACGCTTGCGGCCCTTGGCGCGGCGAGCAGCCAGGACGGCGCGGCCACCACGGGTCTTGGAGCGGACGAGGAAGCCGTGGGTGCGCTTGCGACGGGTAACGGACGGCTGGTAAGTGCGTTTCATGTTCTGATTCCTAAAGGGAACGGGAATAAACCCGTGATTACACAGGCAAAGTTCCCCATTGTCAATCGCTGATTTTTTCCGCGCCTGTGGATAACTTTGCCAAAAACCGATAGAATGCTAACACTTATTGCACCGCCTTCGCTGCAAGATCTGTTCGACCCGGCCAAATGCCGTGTTGGCGGACTGCGGCGGCGGTGTCACCTGCCTTGATGAATACCGCAGGCGCGGGGGCCGGCCACTGGCCAGACCCGGCGCGCGACCCACTGCCGCGACCCGTTGCCACACCGGCACGAGCGCGACCACGTGAATTTTAGATCTGGTGTCATGGACTGTAACCAATTCTGGCCGGCGTGCCTGACGCGGCTTGAGGACGAGCTGTCCTCGCAGCAATTCAATACCTGGATCAGGCCGATATCGGCCGAAGCCTCGGACGAAGGCATCGTGCTGCTCGCACCGAACCGCTTCATCCTGCAGTTCATCAAGGACCGTTTCCTCGCCCGCATCGAAGAACTGGCGGTCGAGCTGATCGGCGAAGTGGGCATCGAGCTGAAGGTCGGCAAAGGCCGGGTGCCGCCGGTGGCGAGCGCGCCGAGCGCGTCGGCCAACCCCAAGCCCGCCGCGGGCAGCAGCGCGCCGAGTGCCGCGCCGAGCAGCGCCGCCACCGCCTCGCCGGCCAAGCAGGCGGCGGTGAAGGCGATCGGCGGCGGCGGCCACGAGAGCACCCGGCTGAACCCGGCGTTCACCTTCGACACGCTGGTGACCGGTAAGGGCAACCAGCTGGCGCGCGCCGCTGCGCTGCAGATCGCCGAGAACCCGGGCGACGCGGCGTACAACCCGCTGTTCGTGTACGGCGGCGTCGGCCTCGGTAAGACCCACTTGATCCAGGCGATCGGCAACCACGTCTACCTGAAGAACCCGGCGGCGAAGATCCGCTACATCCACGCCGAACGCTACGTCGCCGACATCATGCGCGCCTATCAGCACAAGGCGTTCGACGAGTTCAAGCGCTACTACCACTCGCTCGACCTGTTGCTAATCGACGACATCCAGTTCTTCGCCGGCAAGAACCGCACGATGGAAGAGTTCTTCTACGCCTTCAACGCGCTGATCGAGGGCGGCAAGCAGGTGATCATGACCTGCGACACCTACCCGAAGCAGATCGAGGGCATGGACGAGCGGCTGATCTCGCGCTTCTCGTGGGGGCTGACGGTGGAGATCCAGCCGCCGGAGCTGGAAATGCGCGTGGCGATCCTGATGAAGAAGGCCGAGGCCGACAACCTGAAGCTCGACCACAACGTGGCGTTCTTCATCGCCCAGAACGTGCGCTCGAACGTGCGCGAGCTGGAAGGCGCGTTGAAACGCGCGGTGGCGTACTCGCGCTTCTCCAACCTGCCGATCACGCTGGAATTGGTCAAGGAAGCGCTGAAGGACATCCTCGCCGCCGGCAACCGCCAGGTCACCGTCGACGCGATCCAGAAGACGGTCGCCGACTACTACAAGATCAAGCTGTCGGACATGCACAGCAAGAAGCGGTCGCGCGACATCGCCCGGCCGCGCCAGATCGCGATGGCGCTGGCCAAAGAACTGACCCAGCTGTCGCTGCCGAACATCGGCGGCGCCTTCGGCGGGCGCGACCACACCACGGTGCTGCACGCCTGCAAGACCATCGCCGAGATGCGCCAGAATGACGGCGACATCGCGCACGATTACGATACGCTGCTAGCCATGCTGCGTAACTGATAACCAGACCAACGATTCATCACGGGAGCCCCGAGCATGCTGATCCTGCAAGCCGAACGCGACGCCCTGCTCAAACCGCTGCAGGCCGTTACCGGCATTGTCGAACGCCGTCACACGCTGCCGATTCTGTCCAACGTCCTGATCGAGAAGAAGGCCGGCCAGGTCAGCCTGCTGGCGACCGACCTGGAAATCCAGATCACCACCGCCAACACCGAAGAGCTGGCCGGCGAAGACTTCCGCCTGACCACCTCGGCGAAGAAGCTGCAGGACATCCTGCGCGCGGTGCCGGCCGGCCCGATCACGCTCGACCAGCAGGACGGCCGCCTGACGCTGAAGGCCGGCAAGAGCCGCTTCAACCTGCAGACGCTGCCGGCGGACGACTTCCCGCTGCTGTCGGTCAGCGGCACCGCCGAGGCGTCGTTCCAGCTGCCGCAGCGCGAGCTGAAGAAGCTGCTGGCGCAGGTGCAGTTCGGCATGGCGGTGCAGGACATCCGCTATTACCTGAACGGCCTGCTGCTGCAGACCGACGGTAACCAGGTGCGCCTGGTCGCGACCGACGGCCACCGCCTGGCGTTCTCGGCGACCACCTTGGCCGAATCGTTACCGAAGGCCGAGGTGATCCTGCCGCGCAAGACCATCCTCGAGCTGTATAAGCTGCTGCAGGACAGCGACGAGCCGATCAACATCGAGCTGCTGTCCAACCAGGTGCGCTTCAGCTTCGGCAGCACCGTGATCATCAGCAAGGTGGTCGACGGCAAGTTCCCCGACTACAACCGGGTGATCCCGCTCGACAACGACAAGCTGTTCCTGATCGGCCGCCTCGAGTTCCTGCACGCGCTGCAGCGCGCGGCGATCCTGGCGAACGAGAAATTCCGCGGCGTGCGCCTGGTGCTGAAGGCCGGCAGCCTGTCGATCCTGTGCACCAACAGCGAGCAGGAAGAAGCCGAGGAAGAACTGGAAATCGGCTATGACGGCGGCAGCCTGGAGATTGGCTTCAACATCAACTACCTGCTCGACGTACTGACCAACCTGCCGACCGAGACGCTGCAACTGGCGTTCGGCGACGGCAACCGCTCGGCGCTGGTGACGATTCCGGACAACCCGGACTTCAAGTACATCGTGATGCCGATGCGCATCTAAGGCGCGGGTGTTCGGCCAACGTTGGCCGAAAGGGAGCCGCGAAAAACCATCGCGAGCAGCGCGCAGGCGAGGCGGACGGAGCGCAGAAACCGGAGTGGACTCGATGTCCATGAGGATTTCGAGCACCGCCCAACGAAGCATCCGCGCTGCGCAGCAGGTTTTTAGGGGTTCCCAACAGCGACGACGGGCGGCGGTATCCGCCCCCACCGAAGTTAAGCAACAAAGAGACGTGTTATGAGTGAACAGGAATACGGCGCGGACAGTATCAAGGTCCTGAAGGGTCTGGATGCCGTCCGTAAGCGCCCCGGCATGTACATTGGCGATACCTCCGACGGCACCGGCTTGCACCACATGGTGTTCGAAGTGCTGGACAACGCCATCGACGAGGCGCTGGCCGGCCACGCTGACACCATCCGCGTCATCATCCACCCGGACAACTCGATCTCGGTCGAGGACAACGGCCGCGGCATCCCGACCGACATCCACCCGGAAGAAGGCCGCTCGGCCGCCGAGGTGATCATGACGATCCTGCACGCCGGCGGTAAGTTCGACAGCAACAGCTACAAGATCTCCGGCGGCCTGCACGGCGTCGGCGTGTCGGTAGTGAACGCGCTGTCCGACTGGCTGAAGCTGAAGGTCTGGCGCGACGGCAAGGTGCACGAGATGGAGTTCCGCCGCGGCGACGCGGTCGCCCCGCTGACCGTCACCGGCCACACCACCCACCGCGGCACCGAGGTGCACTTCCGCGCCAGCGAAGAAACCTTCGGCCTGGTCGAGTACCACTTCGACATCCTCGCCAAGCGGATCCGCGAGCTGTCCTTCCTGAACCAGGGCGTGGCGATCACCCTGATCGACAAGCGCACCGGCAAGGAAGAGAGCTTCGCCTTCTCCGGCGGCGTCGCCGGCTTCGTCGAGTACATGAACCGCAACAAGTCGGTGCTGCACCCGAAGGTGTTCTACGCGCTCGGCGAGAAGGACAGCATGATCGTCGAGGTGGCGATGCAGTGGAACGACTCGTATCAAGAGTCCGTCCAGTGCTTCACCAACAACATCCCGCAGCGTGACGGCGGCGCCCACCTGACCGCGCTGCGCCAGGTGATGACCCGCACGCTGAACCAGTACATCGAGCAGTCCGAAGTGGCCAAGAAGGCCAAGGTCGAGACCGGCGGCGACGACATGCGCGAAGGCCTGACCTGCGTGCTGTCGGTGAAGCTGCCCGACCCGAAGTTCAGCAGCCAGACCAAGGACAAGCTGGTCTCGAGCGAAATCAGCCCGGTGGTCAACGAAATCGTTGGCGACGCGCTGAAGGACTTCCTGCTGGAAAACCCCGCCGACGCCAAGATCATCGTCGGCAAGATCGTCGAAGCCGCCCGCGCCCGCGAAGCGGCGCGCAAGGCGCGCGAGATCACCCGCCGCAAGGGCGTGATGGACGGCCTGGGCCTGCCGGGCAAGCTGGCCGACTGCCAGGAAAAAGACCCGTCCAAGTCTGAAATCTACCTGGTCGAGGGTGACTCCGCCGGCGGTTCGGCCAAGCAGGGCCGCGACCGCAAGTTCCAGGCGATCCTGCCGCTGAAGGGCAAGATCCTCAACGTCGAGCGCGCCCGCTTCGACAAGCTGATCGGCAGCCAGGAAATCGCCACGCTGATCACCGCACTCGGCTGCGGCATCGGCCAGGACGAGTACAACCCGGACAAGCTGCGCTACCACCGCATCATCATCATGACCGACGCCGACGTCGACGGCGCGCACATCCGCACCCTGCTGCTGACCTTCTTCTACCGGCAGATGCCGGAGCTGGTCGAGCGCGGCCACATCTACATCGCCCAGCCGCCGCTCTACAAGGCCAAGCTCGGCAAGCAGGAGCGCTATCTGAAGGACGACTTCGAGCTCGACCAGTACCTGCTGCAGCTGGCGCTGGAAAAGGCCGAGCTGCGCCCTTCGGCCAACGTCGAGCCGCTGTCGAACGAGGCGCTCGGCACCATCGCCCGCCAGTTCCTGCAGGCGCGCGCGGTGATCGAGCGCGAGTCGCGCGTGGTCGACCCGCTGGTGCTGCAGGCGATGCTGAAGACCCCGCGCCTGTCGCTGGCCACCCCGCAGGAAGGCCGCGCCACGCTCGAAGCGCTGCTGCCGCACGTGCCGGCCGACGAGATCGTGCTGGAGCTGGTACGCGACGAGAAGAACGACGCCGAGTACATCAAGATCACCCGCAAGCTGCACGGCAACGTGCTGGTGACCTGGTTCGACCAGGACTTCCTGGAAGGCGGCGACTACGACACGCTGGCCAAGACCGCCGACATGCTGATCGGCCTGCTCGGCGACGGCGCCGAAGTGCGCCGCGGTGAGACGGTCAAGCCGATCGCCGAATTCGGCGAAGCGCTCGACTGGCTGTTGGCCGAAACCAAGCGCGGCATGGGCATCCAGCGCTACAAGGGCCTGGGCGAGATGAACCCGGAGCAGCTGTGGGAAACCACCATGGACCCGACCGTGCGCCGCCTGCTGAAGGTGAAGATCGAGGACGCGATGGGCGCCGACGACGTGTTCACCACGCTGATGGGCGACAACGTCGAACCGCGCCGCGCGTTCATCGAGAGCAATGCGTTGATTGCGCGGAATATTGATGTGTAAATTTGTAGGATCCCATGAATATCTAGATTTTTCCCACTTTTCTAGATTTTTGGGATTCTGCTCACTGCACTCAGGTTAGCAAATGGCCTCCAGTTTTGGAGGCCATTTTTCATTTCCTGGTAATCGATGGGACTTGGATCCAGAGTGTAGCGAGTCCGCTTGTCGACCAGCCCGATCATACGACCAGCGGCGAACGAGTGATAGGTGTCCGGCAGTCAACAGCCCTTAAGGGACTCCAACACGGTGGCTCTTGATGATTTGAACCGCTGATCTGCGATGACGACGCTGACTACAGACGGATCATGAACGACGGCGTAAGCGAGACTAGTGGCTGGTACATGCGCCCCCAAACTTTACATATCAGGCATGCTCATTCTATGACGTTTGTGTTCACATATTACGATCACGGCTAAAAACTGATACATTTATCCCCACTTCATGCACCGCTCCATCATTGTCAAGTTGGGGGCGGCAAGACAAAAAGGCTGAGACACATGAGCATTATTGTGAAGATCGGGGACGAAGAGATTCTCGACCTCTGCGAACGCGGCGAGAACGACTATTTCGATCGAAAGTCCGCCAGGATGAAACCAAGCCAAGTTCAAGACGCGGCTGTGGGGTTCGCAAATGCCGAAGGAGGAACTCTAGTTATTGGTATTGAAGACATTGCAAAAGAGCCAAATCCACTCAAGCGTTGGGCCGGAAAAAACTCCATCGAGGACTACAACGGCTTCATTCAGTCCCTTGCTTCACTCAACCCAGGCATTGACTTCAGTCATCGATTTCTCTTTCGCGATGGTACTTTGACGCGCGACTACGTCCTCGAACTTGTCATTAGAAAGAGTCTGAAAGTTCACGAGACGGCATCTGGTGATGTACTTATCCGCAAAGGTGCTTCGAACATAAAACTCCCAGCCGCCAAAGTGCAAGAGTTAATGCGTGCAAAGGGGATAGTTTCTGAGGAGGACACCCTCCTCGCCGAGGTTACGCCTGACCCCATAATCGACGGAGTGCTGCTGAACAGATTCCTTGCTTCGCTCAGCATCACCAACAAAGACCCATTGGCTTTCTCATTGCAGGAGCGACTAATTGATGCGAAGAGCTATGCGCCGACCGTCGCGGCTGCACTGTTATTCGCCGAGAACCCGAGTGCTGTGGTGCCGCGGCAGTGTGCAGTCAAGATCGTGCGCTACGACTCCTCCCATGAGGAAATCGAGAGGGATAATCTCACCGAGGATCGGCATACCATAGAGGGCCCACTGAAGCAACAAATTGAACTTGCGTGTTGGCGCTCACTGAATTTTGACCAGCCGTGCTCGTTGAATTTTGACCAGGCATGGAGGCCGCCCGCGCAGCGGC